>NZ_JBSFEP010000007.1:0-362692 GCF_053594495.1 Streptomyces sp. NPDC001920 | reverse complement strand
CCTGCGCGATCTGGCACAACCGCACCATCGGCGCACCCATCACCCGATCGCTGATCGCCTACGACCACTGAGCCACATCGGAACTACTCGTCTAGGCCGTGTCTGCAAAGTCCCGTCGTCCGCCCGGAGGGCGGGCCCTGCGGCGTATGGTGCGTGCTCTCGGCGTGCCGGGCGGAAGCCCTCGTTCTGGTTGTACGTGGGCTTTCGCCCGGTGCGGCGAGAGTGCGTGCCAGGCGTCGCGGGGCAGGCGGGACTTTGCGGACACGACCTAGCTCCTGTCGTAGACCACCGTCACCGGCGCGTGGTCCGACCAGCGCTCGGCATGCGTCGCCGCGCGCTCGACGTACCCCTTGAGCGCCCTGGCGGCGAGCCCGGGCGTGGCCATGTGGTAGTCGATGCGCCATCCGGTGTCGTTGTCGAAGGCCCGCCCCCGGTACGACCACCACGAGTAGGGCCCCTCCTGGTCCGGATGCAGTGCGCGTACGACGTCGACGTAGCCGCCGTCCGCCGGGTCCAGCACGCGGGAGAGCCACTCCCGCTCCTCCGGCAGGAAACCGGAGTTCTTGGTGTTGCCGCGCCAGTTCTTCAGGTCGGCCTTCTGGTGGGCGATGTTCCAGTCACCGCAGACGACGACCTCGCGCCCGTCGGCGGCGGCGCGCTCGCGCAGCCCCTTGAGGTGGGCGAGGAACTCGCCCATGAAGCGGACCTTCTCGTCCTGCCGCTCGGTGCCGACCTCTCCGGACGGCAGGTAGAGGGAGGCGACCGTCACACCCGGCAGGTCGGCCTCGACGTAACGCCCGCTGTCGTCGAACTCACTCGACCCGAAGCCGACCTGGACGCGGTCGGGCTCACGACGGGTGTAGAGGGAGACACCGGCCCGGCCCTTGGCGGCGGCGGGTGCGTGCACGACGTGCCAGCCGTCCGGGCTGCCGGCCTGCTCGGGCAGCTGCTGCGGCTCGGCGCGCACCTCCTGCAGGCACAGCACATCGGCCTCGGTACCGGCGAGCCACTCCACGAAACCCTTCTTCGCGGCGGCCCGCAGCCCGTTCACATTCACAGAGGTCACAGTGAGCACCCCGGCACGATACCGGCACACTGGAACGAGTCCGGTTCTGGACCCCCACTGAAATCGAGCTCCTATACCGTGTTTGGCATGCACATACGCCGTGTCCCGTTCGACCACCCCGACGCCGTCAAGCTCAACGACCAGGTCCAGGCCGAGTACGGCGTCCGCTACGGCGACGGGGGAGACGCCACCCCGCTGGCCCCCACCGACTTCGATCCGCCGAAGGGCCTGTACCTGATCGCGTACGACCTTCTCGGGGCCCCCGTCGCCTCCGGCGGCTGGCGCGCCCAGGACGAGAACGGCGAGGGCAACGTCGACGGGGACGCCGAGCTGAAGCGGATGTACGTCGTCGAGGACATGCGCGGGCGGGGCCTCGCGCGGCGCATCCTGGCCGCGCTGGAGGAGGACGCGCGGGCGGCGGGCCGCAGGCGCATGGTGCTGGAGACCGGGGCCAGGCAGCCGGAGGCGGTGGCCCTGTACACCTCCAGCGGGTACGAGCCGTGCGCCAAGTTCGGCTACTACCGCTTCCATGAGCTGAGCATGTGCTTCGCCAAGGCGCTGTGAGACGGCCCGGCGTCAGCCGTCCCCCGCACGCCGGTTGACGCGGTACACGTCCCGCACGCACAGATTCAGGGCGACGGCGGCCACGACGAGCCCCGCGCACGCCACCAGCACACCCCGGTTGTCCCACACTCCCGCCGCGAGGGCGGTCAGCAGATAGCCGAGCGGGATGGCCAGCCGTTCGCCGACGCTGTTGAAGGCGCTCATGCGCCCCAACTCCCCTTGCGGCACATGCTGTTGGAACGCGGTCGTCCACGTGACGATCGCCACGTCGAGCCCGACCCCCGCGAGAAACGTGGCCAGCATCACCCAGGGCAGCGGCAGTTGCCACCCCAGGGTGAGCAACGGCACGGCGAGCGGCATCCCCGTCACGACGGACACCAGGAGCAACCGGTACGGCCGCCAGCGCAGACACACCACCGTCCCCGCCAGCAGCCCCGCCGCGAACGCGGCCTGCACCAGCCCCCAGTCCCGCGCCCCCGCGTAGTGCTGGGCCGCGACGACCGGCCCGAGCAGCTGAAAGCCCGCCAGCCACGCGGCGACGAGGACGGCCCCGGCCGCCGTGTAGGTCCACAACCAGGTACGCGACCAGAAGCCGCGCCACCCCTCCCGCAGATCACGCAGCGCACTGGTGACGGTGACGGGCGCGTCCAGCCGCAGCCCGAGCAGCAGTACGGCGGCCACGGCGAACGTCAGCGCGTCCCAGGCCAGCGCCCAGGCCGGGCCGCTGGCCGCGACGACGACTCCGCCGACGGCCGGTCCGAGCACTTTGACGGCGTTGCCCGGCAGCCTGAGCAGGGCGCCGGCCTGCTGCACGTGCTCGGCGGGGACGATCTGGCCCACGGCGCCCTGGGCGGCGGGCACGGTGAAGGCCACCGCCGTCCCCGAGACGAAGCCGCAGGCCGCGATGGAACCGGTCGACGCCTGCCCCGTGGCGACGATCACAGCGAGCGCCCCCTGGGCGGCTGCCGCCGCGAGATTGCCGAGGAAGAGCATCCGGCTGCGGGACAGCCGGTCCGCGAGCACTCCGCCCACGAGCAGGAACAGAACGGTCGGCACGGTGTTGGTGGCCAGCACCAGACCGAGGTCCCCGGCACCGCCGCCCTCCCCGATCACGGAGTAGGCGAGCGCGAGGGGGGCCATGGCCGACCCGGTGGCGGAGACGAGGTTGGCGACCAGGAACCGCCGGAAGGCCGCGGTCCGCAGCGGCGCCGAGCGGTGCACCGGTAAGTCCGCGGCGGCCTTCTCCATGTCTCCCCTCAGAGCATGCCCCCGGACACAAGAGGATCCCGCCCGATCCGTGATCGGACGCTCCACCCGGAGAATGAGCCGTGTTTACTGCAGACATGCGGTGTTGCGGGGCAGTTGACCCTTCCCTGTGTCTGGCCCGCAAGGTACTCGGCCCGTTCATTCACTGCGACCCGCGTTCACGGCAGTGAGCGGGTCGGTGTCGACGCGCAGGGTAGTGATCTCGTTGATGAGGCGCACGGCAGCAGCGGACGGGCCGGGCTGGTCGAGTTGATCAGCGATGGCCAGCGCCTCCCCGGCGAGGGCGGCGGCCTCTGTCAGGGCACCACGGTCGCGTTGCACGGCGGCGAGGTCCAGGCAGGTCAGCGCCACGTACGGCCGGGCGCCGAGGTCCCGGTTGCGGACCAGCGCCTCGTGTAACAGCTTCTCGGCTTCCGCCGGGCGGCCGGCGGCCAGGGCGAGACGGCCGAGTTCGCGACTGACCGTACCGGAGAAGTAGGCCGTGGGCGCGCCGAGCGCTCCTGGGTACGGCCGGAACAAGGCAAGCTGGTCATAGACCAGCCCCGCGGCCTCAGCGTCGCCGATCAGGTCGATCAGGTCGACCAGGTGCAGCAGCACCGCCGGCCACGTCGGGTTCGTCATCGGGATCGGCAGCAGCGGGCGCAGCTGGGTGTAGGCCTCCCGCGCCTCGTCCAGCCGCCCAGCGAGGAACAGCGCCCGCGCCCGCAGAGACAGGATCAGTGGCTGTCTCGGCGCCCGGTCGAGGTCACACAACATCTCCTCGGGCAGTTCCCCGGCGTCGCCGCGAACCAGAGCCAGCTGCTGGCACAGTACGTGGTTCATGGCGATCGCGGTCTGGTCCCCGCTGGCCAGGGCGAGTTCGGCCGCGTCCTCGTTGCAGCGGCGGGCAACGGCGAACTGTCCTTCCTGCACGGCCCGGGACGCGCTGACGCGCAGCAGGTGCCAGCGAGCCAGCGGCAGCACGGAACGGGCCGCGATCGCCTCGATGCCGCGGATCGCATCGGCCACCAGGTCCAGCCGCCCCAGTAGGTACCCGGCTTGGATACGCCACTCGTGGCCCAGTACCGCGGCGAGCGGGTCGCCGAGCTGCTCAGCGCGGGACACGGACAGCTCACCCAGACGCAGGCGTTCGGCGGTGTCGTCCGGATGGGCCAGGGTCATCTCCCTGGCCCGAGCCGCGTCGAGTTCGGCCCGCAGGTCATCGGTGGCCTCGGCCAGTTCGAGGGCGGCGAGGGAGTGCTCGACAGCCATCTCGGGCGAGCCGAGATCGGCCGAAGCGGCGGCGAGCTGGGCGAGCAGCCGGGCCTGCACGGCGCCTGGTAAGCCCTCGACGGCCAGCGCCGCCCTGCACAGCCGACTGATCGTCTGTGAGGCCTGCGGGAATGTGACGCCCTGCAGCACCAGGGCGGCCTCGGCGAGCAGGTCCGGCCGGCCGGTTGCGTTCGCCGCATCGGCCGCTTCGGTGCAGTGGCGCAGGCTGGCGTCATAGCGCCCGGCAAGGTACTCGGCGCGGGCCAGCTCGATGAGGGCTGGGACGCGCTGCGGGTCTGTCGGGCCGAGTACGGCGGCGGCGTCCGCCAGGTGCCGGACGGCATCGGCGTAGGCGTGGCGTTCGCGGGCCTGATCTGCGGCGATCCGGGACCAGCGCGCGGCGCGGGCACGGTGGCCGGGTTCCGTGCCGGCCCGCCGCCAGTGCGCCGCGATGCGAGCCGCCGCGGCCGCGTCTTCGGACTGCTCCAGTGCCCGCGCGGCGGATCGATGCAGGGCTCGGGCGACGGCAGGGTCTGTTCGCCCGAGCACCTCGTCGCGTACCAGATCGTGGGTGAAGCGGTAGGTGCGTCCGGCGTCGCTGGTCTCTCCCGTGGTGAGGACACCGGCGTGCCAGGCCGCCGCCAGCGCCTGAGCGACGACGGTCTCGCCCAACTCCGGCAGGACTGCGGCGAGCTGGGTGACATCCAGCCGTTCGTCGAGCACGGCCGCGGCACGAATGACGCTCCGCTGCTCGGTGGTGAGCCCAGTCAGCAGCCCGCTGACGACGGTGCTGAGGTCGGCTGCGTGCGTGCGCAGTGCCGCGACGAGCAGCGGCAGCCCACCAGTACGCCGGCACGACTCCGCCGCGTGCGGCTCGCCGACGCATTGTGCGACCTCCTCCTGGGTGAACGGCGCCAGCCGCATCACGGCAGCCCCGTAGCCGCCCGGGTCCGCGAGCGCTGCGGCGGCTTCTTCGGACATCGGTTCCCGGAAGGTGCCGAGCACGAACAGCCCGCACTCGGCCGCCTCGCCAGTCACATGCCGCAGCAGGTCAAGGCTGGCGGTGTCGGCCCAGTGCAGATCCTCCAGCAGGACGGCCAGCGGGTGTTCGGAGGCTGCCCCGGCCAGCGCCTCACTCATCCTGGCCAGTTCCAAGAACCGCGCCGCCGCCGCGGTGGCCGGCTCCGTCGCGGCTCCGGCTCCCGGACACGGCCCGGTGGTTCGCTGCGCCGACACCCCAGGGGTGACTCCCGCAAGGCGCAGCGCTCGCTGCCAGGGCCACAGTGGTGGCGCCACCGCGTCTCTGGGGCAATGGCCTCGTACAACGGTGAAGCCTGCGGAATCGGCGTGGCGGCGCAGCGCCTCGGCCGCAAGGGTGCTCTTGCCGATGCCCGCCGGGCCGGCGAGCAGCACCACGGATCCGGTGCCGCTCGCCGCAGCCTCGATCCGCTCTGCGAGAGCCGCGAGTTCAATGGTGCGCCCGACGAAGTCTGCACGTGGGTGCACCGGGCGTCTGGCACGATTGCGGGTGGGCGCTGCCGAGGCGCCCTGGTCCGCCACCCGCTGGCGCTGATCGGGCACCGCCTGCTCGGCCTGCCGGTCCGGTGCGGGGGACTGCTGGGCCGGGGACTCAGGCTCGGGCGGGGAGACACGGGCGGCCCGCAGCCAGCGCCGCCACTGCTCCTCTTCCAGCAGTCCCGCACTGACCGCGCCGGCAGGGATCCGCCGGCCGCGGCAGTGCTCAAGCAGCACCCGGACCAGTACCAGGAACGCCACTTCCGACTCAGGCAGGTGCCGGCCCCGCTTCCAGTCACTGACCCGGCGTCCCGAGATCGGCCGGCCCCGCCCGGCGGGGCGGCGCCGGTTGGTCTCGGCCACCGCACTCTTGATCGGAAGATCCGCCGCCAGTTCCAGCAGCTCGCTCAGCCGGTCGGCGAACACCCGCCGCGGTGTCGGCTCCGCCTTGCCCATACCCCGTCCCCAGCAGACCGCAAGTCCGGTCCGGACCGGACCGGAAACCCACCATAGGCCCTTCACCAGCAGCAATACCCCCGCATTCACCGAACCGGCACCAATCACCACGCACCGGCTGCATCAATTGGCGTGCACGAGTCGCACAGCTCACCGTCTACACACCCCGGCCGGGCTCCGGCCGGCCGCAACAGCACCGGCCGTGCGAAAGAGAGACAGCGAGACAGGGGGGACATGGCCTGGTCACCGACGCTACGTCAGAAGTTGAGGCCCGCATCCCGGTGCAGGGCGGTCATGTTGACCGCCCTGGGGGTGGCAGCGAGCCTGATGTTCGCCCTCGCGGCCTCGGGCTGCGCGCACGCCAAGGTCCCGGTGAAAGCACTCGCCCGGGGCGCCACGAACGCCTCACCGTTCTTCCGCGCGGCCGGCCTGGCCGTCGACCTCATCGGCACGATCTCCGCGCTGGAGGGCGGCTCGAAGTCGGGTGCCACGCCTGGGCTGTACGGCGGGACGCGGCGGAAGTCCAGCTGCGACAAGGGGCGGCTCATCAAGTACCTGAAGGAGAACGCCGACAAAGCCGCAGCCTGGGCAGAGGTCCGTGGTATCGACGTCGAGCAGATCGGGAGCTACGTCAACCAACTCACTCCCGTGCTCCTGCGCAACGACACCCTGGTCAAGAACTACGACTACGACACACGGAAGAAGAAACCCACATCGTTCTACGCCCTGCTCGAGGCCGGGGTGGCCGTCCTCATCGACGCCTACGGCCTGCCCGTGGTCCAGTGCCGCTGCGGCAACCCGCTGCGGGGCTTCGACAAGTCGCGTGACGACGTGGAGATCGACTTCGACACGGGCAGGGACCGGGACGGCAAGGGCGGGAAAGGCAAGAAGCGCAAGGAATGGAAGGGGTTCGACAGGAAGAGGATCGTGAAGGTCGAGCCCGCCGAGAAGAAGCTCGACGCCGTCCTCCTCGTCGAACACACCCGGGAGGGACAGGTCACGAGCATCGAACGGCCACCCGGTACGTCCGGCGAACAGGACCAGGTGCTGAAGGTCGACCCGGGGACCAAGGAGGACGCCGAAGTGCCGGACGTCGTGGGCAAGCCGACCGAAGAGGCTGAAGCGAGCCTGCGAGAGGCCGGGTTCGAGGTCGAGACGGCCGCCGCGGAGCAGGGCGAAGCGGATTCCGCCGAGCCCGGCCGGGTAGTACGGCAGCATCCGGAGGCCGGCACTGTCGCGGTCAGAGGCACGACGGTAACGCTGTACCGGGCGCAGGACTCGGACGGGCATCCGGCCGATTGCACTGAAGTAGGCGTCGACTTCCCCGCGTACGACCCGCTCGGACCCGGATCGACAGGCACGCTCGTGACCGCCGCGCAGTGTCTGCTGATGGCGGCGGGCTACGATCCGGGCCCGGCGGACGGGGAGTTCGGCGAGGTGACGGCCGCCGCCGCGCTGAGTCTTCAGTCCGACTACGGGCTGCAGCCCCTGGGCGTCGTCGGGCCGAAGACCTGGACCGTCCTGCTGGCCCGCGGCGACACCCCGGAACTACGAGCGGGCTCGAACGGAGAGGCCGTCACCCGGCTGCAGCGCGCCCTGACGGCCGCCCTGGGCAAGACCGTGGTCGTCGACGGCGACTTCGGCACGGTGACAGAGAACGCCGTCCGCTCGTACCAGTCCTCCCGCGGCCTGGAGCCGGACGGTGTCGTGGGGCCGCAGACGTGGACGGCTCTGCAGGCGGGACGGTGACGGACACCTGAGAGGGCGGGGGCGGGCCCGCGCCCGCCACCCGTGCTACGGCCAGGGCAGTCAGGGGCGCAGAGCAAGAAGGCAGGTGGCCCACCGCGGGTGCGCGGACCGGACGCCACCACACGCACGACATGCCCTGGCCCGCCACCCGCAAAACCACCGAGGCGCGGTGACACGTCAACAGGGCTCCTGCCGCTGGTGACGCAGTCCGTCAGGCCTCAACACACGAAAGAGGGACGAGACGATCATGGCGAAGAACATCACGCGGCGAACGGCCTGCGCCGGCGCGCTGCTGGCGTTGGGCGCCCTGCTCGGGGCGGCGCCGGGGGGCGCCGTCGCCGCGGCCGGGGCGCCGGACACCGCCTACATGGCGTGGCGCGGGACCGGCAACGACCCGAACATCTACTGGTCGCGCCTGGTGAACGGGCAGTGGACGCGGCAGCAGGGATTCCCGGCGACCACTGCCAGGGAGCCTGACCTGGCATACCTCAACGGCCGGGCGTACATGGCGTGGCGCGGTTACGGAGCGGACAACCACATCTGGTGGTCGAGCTTCGATGGGCAGCGCTGGGCCAGGCCGCGGCAGCTGGCCGATCGGCGCAGCACGTACGCGCCGGCGCTCGGCGTGGTGAACGGCAGGCTGGTGATGGCCTGGCGCGGAGCCCAGCCGGACAACCACATCTGGTGGTCCACCTTCAACGGCATCGCCTGGTCCGGCCAGCGGGTGCTGAACGACCGGCGCGCGGTGGGTGCGCCGACGCTGGGGTCGGCCAACGGCAAGTTGGTGATGGCCTGGCGCGGCGCGGGAACGGACGACCACATCTGGTGGTCCACCTTCAACGGCACCTCGTGGTCCGGGCAGCAGGTGTTGGCGGACCGTCGGACCTCCGCCTGGCCCACCCTGGGGGCGCACGGGCGGACCCTGGTGATGGCCTGGCGCGGCGCTGGAACGGACGACCACATCTGGTGGTCCACCTTCAACGGCACCTCGTGGTCCGGGCAGCGGGTGTTGGCGGACCGGCGGACCGCGAACCACCCGGCGCTGGGAAGGGGGGCCGGCCAGCTGTACATGGCCTGGCGCGGGACGGGGGCGGATGACCGCATCCGGTGGTCCTCGTTCAACGGATCGGCCTGGTCGGGGCAGCGGGTGCTGCTGGACCGGCGGACCGGTGGATCGCCCGGAATGAGCTGACGAACACAGGCCACCGCAGGAAGGGGTCACCGACCGGGTGGGGGCGGGGACGCTATTGCTCAGACACTCCTCGTCGCCCGCATGGTCACCGCCGGAAACCTGGCCGTCGGCACCACGGGAGACGGAACCACCCGCACAAGCCGGCCTGCCGCCGCCACCCACCACCAGACCGCTGAACCGCAAGAACCGAACACGGCGCAGCGAGGCCCGGCGCCCCGGGGCTCGCTGTGGTGCGCGCCACCCGGAAAAGCGGGACAGCGGCACGGCCACGCTCGACGTCCGCCGCCATCCTCCACCCCGAACAGGCTCGCACAGTCCCTGGAAACGACGAAGATCCCGACCGATCATGAAGATCGGCGGGATCTCGTCAACTGCCCCTGAGCGAACTCAAGAACAGTCGTGCGTGGACCTGAGGGGATTTGAACCCCTGGCCCCCTCGATGCGAACGAGGTGCGCTACCGGACTGCGCCACAGGCCCTTGCAACGAGTGAAACTTTAGCACCCCGATCGGCCTGCTCAAAAATCCGTTTCCGGTCGGCCGACCTGCGCGGCGGATGCCCCGTCACTCGTTGGCCGCGCGCGGCCGGTCGCCGTCCTCGTACTGGTCGAACAGCGGGGTGCGGCCCCGCTCGCGGGCCCGGCGGGCGGAGGCCGCCGTGGGGCCCGCCCCGCGTGAGCGGGTCCGAGCGTGGGGAAGGGCGTCGCCCCGGACACCGCCGTCGGCCCGCTCCTCTCCGCCGGCCGCGGCGGCCGGCTCGGCCTCACCGTCGGCCTCGGTGGAGCCGGCGCCCGCCTCCCGGTCCCGGCCGACGGAGCTGGACCGCGCCGAGCTCCACGCGTCCGGAGCCCCGAGATCGACGTCGGAGGTCGCCCGCGGGGCGACCGGCGCGGTCACGTACGTCGGCAACGGCACCGGGACCGGGTCCCAGCTCTCCCCGTGCCCCGGCCGTCGCTGCCGCTCGCGCTGCTGGTCGACCCACTCGGCGTGATCGGTCTGCTCGACCAGGGCGCGCCGGTCCGCCGCGAGCGCGGACAGCCCGGTGTCGGTGCCCGGTTCGGACCCCTCGTCGGATTCGTCGACGCCGTCACCGCCGTCGGCCGGGCCGCGCCGGCGTGACTGGCGGGCGTTCTCGCGCAGCCGCTGCGCGGCGGCCTCGGCCTGGCGCCGGTCCATCTGGTACGCGAAGCGGCGGCGCTCCTGGCTGCGCAGGTACGCGATGTAGCCGCTGAGCAGCACGGCGGGAACGCCGGGCGCCCACAGGAACGCGAGCCCTCCGATGGCGGCGACGACCGCGCCGAGGGTGAAGGCGAGGAAGAGCACCATGGTGGTGCGCCGTCGGCGCGCGAGCACCTTGGTGCGCCGGGCCCGGGCCGCGGCCGCCTCCGAGGACGGGGGCCGGCGGGCGGCGGGCACCCGCTTGCGCTCGGCGTCCGCGGGGCCGGTGCCCGGTTCGGATGCGGTGCTGCCGCCGCGTTCCGGTGCCTGCCTGGAGCCGGATTCGGGCGCCTGTGCCTGGACCGCCGCCTGGGTCTGCGGACGGGTCGGAGGCACGGCGAAGGCCCGGACGTCCACCGACTCGGTGACATCGCCCGGTTCATCGGCGCCGGGCTCCCCCTCGTCGGCGGAGCGCGCGCGCAGGTCCTTGGCGTATCGGCGCTCCATCCCCGCCCGTCCGGACAGCAACCGGATGGCTGTGCTGAAGCGTTCCGTCGGACGGGCCTCGTTCAGCTCGTCCTGCCTACGGAGCCACATCGGCACCAAGTAGGCGGCCCAGGCCCCGACAATGACTGCGTAGATGAGGCCGCTGCTGCTCACGCCTCACACGGTAGAGGGGTTTGCGTGAGGCCATCTGCCAATTGAGCCGGTGTGTCGCACGATCTGGCTGATATTTCGAACTTTTTTTGTGACCGATGCGATCAGCAGCCCTCCGAGGGGGCGAATTTAATGCCCCGAGCCGGTCATCAGGCGATCAATTTCGAACATGTATTCAATTTCCGGGGGTGGTGGTCCGCTACGCGGGATTCCCCCGGGTGTTCTGCGGCTTCGTCCGCGGCTCCTGAGGGGAGCGTGCCCGGTGCCAGCGGCCCAGCAACCCGTCCGGCACCTCTTCCGCCGTGAGCGCGAAGACGAGATGGTCGCGCCAGGCACCGTCGATGTGGAGATAACGCGGACGCAGCCCCTCCTCGCGGAATCCGAGTTTCTCCACGACCCGGCGGCTGGGCCCGTTCTCGGGGCGAATGCAGACCTCGATGCGGTGCAGGCCGACCGTGCGGAAACAGTGGTCCACGACGAGCGCCACGGCGGTCGGCATCACCCCGCGGCCCGCCACGGCCTCGTCCACCCAGTAGCCGACGTGCCCGGAGCACATCGACCCCCAGGTGATCCCGGCGACCGTCAACTGCCCGACCAGTCGCCCCTGGTACTCGATGACGAACGGCAGCATCCGGCCCGCGCTCGCCTCCGACCTGAGGTGCCGGACCATCTGGCGGTAGGTCGGCCGGTGTGCGACCGGCCCGCTGGGCGTGGGCGGCGGAATCGTCGCCTCCCACGGGCGCAGCCAGTCGCGGTTGCGCCGGTTGACCTCGCGCCAGGCCCGCTGGTCGCGCATCTTTATCGGCCGGAGGACGACATCGCCGTCCCCCAGCACGACGGGCCAGGATGGGCTGTTCAGCTCGCACCCCCGCTGCTGGGTCTGGGGTGGTCGCCGCCGCGGATCTGGTCGACGGCGTGGATCAGGAGGGGCTCCAGGACGGCCAGGCCGTCCTTGACCCCGCCGGTCGAGCCCGGCAGGTTGACGATCAGCGTCCTTCCCGCCACTCCCGCCAGGCCCCGCGACAGCACCGCGGTCGGCACCTTCTCCCGTCCGAATGCCCGGATCGCCTCGGCGATGCCCGGCACCTCGTGATCGATCACCGCACGGGTCGCCTCGGGGGTGCGGTCGGTGGGCGAGATGCCGGTCCCGCCGGTGGTCACGATGACGTCGTACCCGGCGTCGACCCCGGCGTGCAGGGCCGCCCGGACCGGATCGCCGTCCGGCACGACCTGGGGTCCGTCGACGGCGAACCCGAAGCGCCCCAGGCCGTCGGCGACCAGCGGGCCGCCCTTGTCCTCGTAGACGCCGGCGGCGGCCCGGTTGGAGGCGGTGACGACCAGCGCGGAATAGGGCGCGACCAGCGCGCCGCCCATGGATGCGTCGACCGTCATGCCCGGCTCCAGTCTCCCGACTTGCCGCCCGTCTTCTCCTCGACCCGCACGTCCGTGATGACCGCTCCCTTGTCGACCGCCTTCACCATGTCGATCACGGTGAGCGCGGCGACCGAGACCGCGGTGAGGGCCTCCATCTCGACACCCGTGCGGTCCGTGGTCTTCACGGTCGCCCGGATCTCCACGGCGTCGTCCGCGACCGACAGGTCCAGTTTCACACCGGACACCGCGAGCGGGTGGCACAGCGGGATCAGGTCCGGTGTGCGCTTGGCGCCCATGATGCCCGCGATACGCGCGGTGGCGAGGGCGTCGCCCTTGGGCACTCCCTCGCCGCGCAGCAGCTCGACGACGCGGGGCGAGACGAGGACGCGTCCGCTGGCGCGGGCCGTACGCGCGGTCACGTCCTTCTCCGAGACGTCGACCATACGGGCCGCGCCCGCGTCGTCGATGTGCGTGAGTCGGTCCTGCACAGGGGGTCCGGGGGTCTCCCCCCGGGAAGGCACAGTCATGATCGTGTGGCGCTCCCGGTCCGGGCCCGTCGCGGTGCGGCGCACGGGCCTGCTGTGCGCGACACGGTACCGCCAACCAGCACGGCTCAGCCGAGCAGGACCACCTCGACCTCGGCACCGGGCTCGACGCTCTCCACGTCCTCGGGGACGACGATCAGCGCGTCCGCGTGGGCGAGGGCGGCGATCAGATGGGATCCGGCACCGCCGACCGGCCGCACCTCGCCGTCAACGTACGTCCCGCGCAGGAACTGTCGGCGCCCCTTCGGGGAACTCAGGGCCTCGTCCGCCACGAGCTTCGCCGTGGTGGACGGCCGGTGCACGTCGTCCAGGCCCATCAGGGTGCGGATCGCGGGACGCACGAACAGCTCGAAGGAGACGTACGACGACACCGGGTTGCCCGGGAGCGCGAGCAGCGGGATGTGGTCGGGGCCGATGGAGCCGAAGCCCTGGGGCTTGCCCGGTTGCATGGCGAGCTTGCGGAACTCCACGCCGCTGCCGGGCTCGTCCTCGTCACCGACGTGCGACAGCGCCTCCTTGACCACGTCGTACGCCCCGACGCTCACGCCGCCTGTGGTGACCATGAGGTCGGCGCGGACCAGCTGGTCCTCGATGGTGGAGCGCAGGGTCTCGGCGTCGTCGGCGACGGCTCCGACGCGGTAGGCGATGGCACCGGCGTCCCGGGCGGCCGCGGTGAGGGCGAAGCTGTTGGAGTCGTAGATCTGGCCGTCGGCCAGCTTCTCGCCGGGCTGGACGAGTTCGCTGCCGGTGGAGAGGACGACCACGCGCGGACGCGGGCGCACGCGGACGCTGCCCCGGCCGATCGCGGCGAGCAGGGCGATCTGCGGCGGCCCGAGGACCGTGCCGGCCTCCAGCGCCCGGACTCCGGCCTTCACGTCGCTGCCCTCGGCGCGCACGTGCGCGCGTGCCTCGGCGGGCCGGTAGACGTGCACCTCGCCGGCGGCGGCCTCGGGGGCCAGGCTGCGGGCGCGCATGCCGGTGACGGGGCCCTCGCCGAGTCCGCCGTCGGTCCACTCGACGGGGACCACGGTCTCGGCGCCCGGAGGCAGCGGGGCGCCGGTCATGATGCGGGCGGCCTGGCCGGGGCCCACGTGGAGCAGCTCGGCCTGGCCCGCCGCGACGTCCCCGACGACCTCCAGGACGGCGGGGAACTCCTCGCTCGCGCCCGCGACATCCGCGACCCGCACCGCGTACCCGTCCATGGAGCTGTTGTCGAACGGCGGCAGGGAGACCGGCACCGTGACGTCGTCGACCAGGACGCAGCCCTGGGCGTCGAGCAGTTGCAGCTCGATGGGTTCGAGGGGGCGGACGGTCGCGAGGATGTCCTCCAGGTGCTCGTCCACCGACCAGAGGTGGTCCTCAGCGGCGGGGCGGGGCGCGGCGGTGCTCAACTGGCTACATCTCCTCGGCTACGTAACTGCGAAGCCAGGTCCGGAATTCCGGGCCCAGGTCTTCACGTTCGCATGCGAGTCTGACAATGGCACGCAGGTAGTCGCCGCGGTCGCCGGTGTCATAGCGGCGGCCCTTGAAGACGACGCCGTGCACGGGGCCGCCGACCTTCTCGTCCGCGGCGAGCTGCTGGAGGGCGTCGGTGAGCTGGATCTCGCCGCCGCGGCCCGGCTCGGTCTTGCGCAGTATGTCGAAGATCTGCGGGGCGAGGACGTAGCGGCCGATGACCGCGTAGTTCGACGGGGCGTCGGCCGCGTCCGGCTTCTCGACCAGGCCGCTGACCCTGACGACGTCCCCGTCCTCGGTCTCCTCGACGACCGCACAGCCGTAGAGGTGGATCTGCTCGGGCGCGACCTCCATCAGGGCGATGACGCTGCCGCCGTGCCGCTCCTGGACCTCGATCATCCGCTTGAGCAGCGGGTCGCGGGCGTCGATCAGGTCGTCGCCGAGCAGGACGGCGAAGGGCTCGTCACCGACGTGCGGGGCGGCGCACAGCACGGCGTGGCCGAGGCCCCTGGGGTCGCCCTGGCGGACGTAGTGCATGGTGGCGAGGTCGCTGGACTCCTGGACCTTGGCGAGCCGTTCGGCGTCGCCCTTCTTCTCCAGGGCCGACTCGAGTTCGTAGTTGCGGTCGAAGTGGTCCTCAAGGGGGCGCTTGTTGCGGCCCGTGATCATGAGGACGTCGTCGAGGCCGGCAGAGACCGCCTCTTCGACCACGTACTGGATCGCCGGCTTGTCGACGACCGGCAGCATCTCCTTGGGAGTGGCTTTGGTGGCCGGCAGGAAGCGGGTACCGAGACCCGCTGCGGGGATGACAGCCTTGCTGATCCGAGGGTTGGACTGAGTCATGTCCGCAACCTTATCCGGTGCCTTTGGAGGGAATCTGAGGCTCCGGTTATTTGGCTCTCATATGAGCACATTGGGAAGGGTACGGAGGCGACTTGAGTCACAACGGACGCGGGACCGAGCCTGACAAGCGCATGTTGCGGCGGGAGTTCCTCGCGGTGAGAAGCAGGTTGACGGCGGATGACGTGCGGGAATCCGCGGTCGCGCTGGCGGGACGGGCCCTGGGGCTGCCCGAGCTGGCGCACGCGCGCACGGTGGCGGCGTACGTCTCGGTGGGGAGCGAGCCCGGCACGCTCGCGCTGCTCGACGCGCTGCGCGCGCGGGGCGTACGCGTCCTGCTGCCCGTCCTGCTGCCGGACAACGACCTGGACTGGGGCGCGTACACGGGAGAGGGTTCCCTGGCCCGCGTCCAACACGGCGGCAGGATGGCGCTCTTCGAGCCCGCGGGGGAACGTCTCGGCCCGCAGGCCGTGACCGAGGCCGACGTGGTGCTGCTGCCGGGCCTCGCGGTCGACGCGCGCGGGATGCGGCTGGGCCGCGGCGGCGGGTCGTACGACCGTGTACTCGCCCGGCTGGAGAAAGCGGGGGTCCGTCCGTCGCTCGTGGTGCTGCTGTACGACTCCGAGGTCGTCGAGCACGTCCCCGGCGAGCCGCACGACCGGCCGGTGGACGCGGCCGTGACGCCCTCGGGTGTGC
Source organism: Streptomyces sp. NPDC001920 (assembly GCF_053594495.1). NCBI lineage: Bacteria > Bacillati > Actinomycetota > Actinomycetes > Kitasatosporales > Streptomycetaceae > Streptomyces > Streptomyces sp. NPDC001920. The sequence continues at coordinate 346,910 of NZ_JBSFEP010000007.1, read as the reverse complement.
GCCGTTTCGGGGCGTCCTGACCCCGCGGCGCCCTTGATGCGCGAGGGCCCTCCACGCGCGCGTGGAGGGCCCTCGGGCGTTCGCCTTCAGCGGGTCACGGCTTGAGCACCAGGGTGTCGCTGGTGCCCTTGGTGACCGCGTCGTCCGAGAACGACCAGTCGAGCAGCTCGCCGTCGGCCCACTTGCCCGTCTGGTCGGTGTAGTGGGCGTTGTAGGCGTGCCCGGAGGCACCGGTGAGGTTGATCCACTTCGACTTGTCGAGGTCGCCGAGGTTGACCACCATCCGCATGGACGGGACCCAGACCACGCCGTAGCCGCCCGCGGCGTTCCACCCGGTGGCGTTGACCGTGCCCTCGCCGCCGCTGAGCTTCCAGGGGCCGCGGTTGAGGACGTACTGGAGGAAGCCGGGGCCCTGAGTGCCGAGGGTCTGGTTCTTCAGGAACAGGCGGTGCAGCCGACCCCAGCTCCAGGTGTCGATGTCCTTGCCGAGCTTCGCGGTCAGCTCCCAGCGGGCGTCGATCATCGCGCGCTTGAACAGCTGGTCACGGTCGGTGGCCCCGGGGCGGGTGCCCGACTTCGGGGTGCTCCACCAGTCGCTGTCGTCGTCGTCCATGAGGACCCGCACGACCTCGAACCAGCGGTCGCCGCCGTCCGGCTGCGCCTGCTCCGCCTCACGCTCGCCGCACTCGCGGACCTTCTCCGCCTCATCGGCGGGGCCGGTGGTGTTCACGGGGTCGACGTACAGGCACTGGCCCTTGACCCGCAGTTCCTTGGGCAGCTTGTTGCCGAAGGCGAGCTTGAGGATGTTGCGCCAGACCGAGTTGAAGTAGGCGGCCGCCGCGGAGTCGGCGTCCTGGGTGTAGTCCCACCCCTCCAGGAGCTCCTGGGCCTCTCGGACGTCCTCGTCCTCGATGTCGATCTTCAGCAGCTTGGGCACGAGCAGCTTGGCGATCTCGCTGCTGTTGTCGAGCTGCATCTGGCGCATGTCCTCGGTGGAGATCTTGCCGCCGCCGTCGATCTTCGACTGGATCAGGTCGGTGATGCGCTGGCTGCGGGCGCCGTAGCCCCAGTCCGTGGTGAGCGTGTAGGGGTACTTGTCCTTGTCGACCACGGCCTGGTTGGCGGTGACGATGTAGCCGCGGGCCGGGTCGTACTCGTACGGCAGCTCGTCCTCGTCGATGTAGCCGGTCCAGCGGGACCGCGAGTCCCACCCCGGCGCCGGGACCGAGCCGTCGTAGCCCTTGGCGCGCGTGGGGATCTTGCCGGGCAGCGTGTAGCCGATGTGGTCCTTGGTGTCGGCGTAGACCAGGTTCTGCGAGGGGACGTCGAACAGGGCGGCCGCGGCACGGAAGTCGTTCCAGTTCGCCGCCTTGTCCATGGCGAAGACGGCGTCCATGGAGGTGCCCGGGTCGAGCGCGGTCCAGCGCAGCGAGATGCCGTAACCGTCACCGCGGTCGGGGGCGGCGGTGTCGACGGTGGCCTTCTTGCCGACCTTGACCAGCTCGGAGCTGCGGTCGGAGAGCAGGGGGCCGTTGTTCGTCTCGCGGACGACGATCTTCTTGGACGTGCCGCCGGCGACCGCGATGGTCTCCTCGCGCGTCTTGAAGGGCACCGTCTTGCCGTCGAGCAGGTAGCCGTCGCCGGAGAGCTTCTCCAGGTAGAGGTCGGTGACGTCGACGCCGGAGTTGGTCATGCCCCAGGAGATGTTCTGGTTGTGGCCGATGACCACGCCGGGCATGCCCGCGAAGGTGTAGCCGCTGACGTCGAACTGGCACTTGCTGGAGACCGAGCGGCAGTGCAGGCCCATCTGGTACCAGACGGACGGCAGCGAGGCCGACAGGTGCGGGTCGTTGGCCAGCAGCGGCTTTCCGGTGATGGTGTGCTTCCCGGCGACCACCCAGGAGTTGGAGCCGATGCCGTTGCCGTTCACCCCGACGGCCGTGGGGAGGCCGTCCAGGACCTTCTGAAGGCCCGAGAGCTGGCTCTGCAGGCCCGCGGTGCCGGAGCCGGAGGTACCGGGGGCCGTGCCCGTCGAGGCGCCTGTGGAGCCGTTCGCCGACCCGGTGGACGAGCCCGCGGTGGATGCGGAGCCGCCCGGCTGGAACGCCTTGGTCAGCTCGTCGTACCGGCCCGTCTGGACGATCGCCTTGTTCCGGCTGTACGGGTACTGCGGGTACAGGTCCGCGATCTCCTTCGGGCCGAGGCGGCTGGTCATCAGCGCCCGGTCGATCTCGTCCTGCATGTTGCCGCGCAGGTCCCAGGCCATCGCCTTCAGCCAGGCGATCGAGTCGACCGGGGTCCACTTCTGCGGCTTGTAGTCGTTGGTGAACCCCAGAGCCGCGTACTCCAGGGAGATGTCCTTGCTGCCCTTGCCCGCCAGGTAGGCGTTGACGCCCTTGGCGTACGCCTGCAGGTACTTCTTGGTGGAGGCCGACAGCGTCTTGTCGTACTCCCGCTCGGCGATCCGGTCCCAGCCCAGGGTGCGCAGGAACTCGTCGTTGTCGACCTGGCTCTTGCCGAACATCTCCGACAGGCGCCCGGACGTCATGTGACGGCGTACGTCCATCTCGTAGAACCGGTCCTGCGCCTGGACGTAGCCCTGCGCCATGAACAGGTCCTCGTCGGAGGAGGCGTAGATCTGCGGGATGCCGTAGCCGTCACGCTTGACGTCGACGGGTCCGGACAGGCCGTCGAGCGTGATCGAGCCCTTGGTCTGCGGGAAGGAGGCACGCACGGTGCTGATGGACCAGTACGCCCCGCCGGTCACGCCTGCCAGGACGGCCAGGACCAGCACGAGCACGAACAGACGGGCTCTGCGCCCCTTCTTCCTGCCGGACTTGCCGGGCTGCTTACCCGTGGAGGCGGTGGTGTTGGGGGGCATCGCTGTCCTTGCTGTCCTAACGCGAGCGGCAAAGCGGGCTGTCCTTTTGAATGAGCGCTGGAGCAACCATAGGCGCAGGGCCCGGTCGCCCTTGACGCGGACTGGTGAACCCGCACGGACGGGCGTTCGATCATGCGCCGAGAAGCGTCAAGAAATAGTCAAGAGTTAGGTAAGGTAACGAAGTAGTTGGATACGAAGGACCGCCCCCTCGTGTCCTATGTACGTGAGCCCACGCGCGTGTGCGCGCGGGCCAGGGAAGGGAACGGCCGCTGACTGTCCACGACCTCAACCAGCTCCTGCTCCTGTGCTCGCTCGTCCTGCTCGTCGCCGTCGCAGCGGTCCGGATCTCCTCGCGCAGCGGGCTCCCCAGCCTGCTCGTGTACCTGGGCATCGGCATGCTCATGGGCCAGGACGGCATCGGCGGCATCCGCTTCGACGACGCCGAGCTGACCCAGGTCATCGGCTACGCGGCGCTGGTGGTGATCCTGGCCGAGGGCGGTCTCGGCACGAAGTGGAAGGAGATCAAGCCGGCCCTGCCGGCCGCCACCGCGCTGGCGCTGGTCGGGGTCTCGGTGAGCGTCGGCGTCACGGCCGCGGCCGCGCACTACCTGGTCGGGCTGGAGTGGCGGCAGGCGCTCATCATCGGGGCGGTCGTCTCCTCCACCGACGCGGCCGCGGTCTTCTCCGTCCTGCGCAGGATTCCCCTGCCCGCGCGCGTGACGGGCACCCTGGAGGCCGAGTCCGGCTTCAACGACGCCCCCGTGGTCATCCTGGTGGTCGCCTTCTCCGCGCACGGGCCGATCGAGCACTGGTACGTGCTGCTGGGCGAGATAACGCTGGAACTGGCCATCGGCGCCGCCGTCGGCATCGCCGTGGGCTGGCTGGGCTCGTGGGGCCTCAGGCACGTGGCACTGCCCGCCTCCGGCCTCTACCCGATCGCCGTCATGGCCATCGCCGTCGCCGCCTACGCGGCGGGCGCGCTGGCGCACGGCAGCGGCTTCCTGGCCGTCTATCTGGCCTCCATGGTGATGGGCAACGCGAAACTGCCGCACTGGCCCGCCACCCGCGGGTTCGCCGACGGAGTCGGCTGGATCGCCCAGATCGGCATGTTCGTCCTGCTCGGCCTGCTGGTCACCCCGCACGAGCTGGGCGACGACATCCTGCCCGCCCTGGTCATCGGGCTGGTCCTGACGATGGTGGCGCGCCCGCTCAGCGTGGTCGTGTGCCTGACACCCTTCCGCGTGCCCTGGCGCGAGCAGGCCCTGATGTCCTGGGCCGGGCTGCGCGGCGCCGTGCCCATCGTCCTCGCGACGATCCCCATGGTGGGCGGTGTCGAGGACAGTCGCCGCATCTTCAACATCGTCTTCGTCCTGGTCGCCGTCTACACCTTGGTCCAGGGACCGACGCTGCCCTGGCTGGGCCGCAAGCTGCGCCTGGGCGACGAACTCGAAGCCACCGACCTCGGTATCGAGTCGGCGCCCCTGGAGCGGCTGCAGGGGCATCTGCTGTCCTTCTCGATCCCCGAGGGCTCGAAGATGCACGGCGTCGAGATCAACGAGCTGCGACTGCCCGCCGGAGCCGCGGTCACCCTGGTCGTGCGCGACGAGAAATCGTTCGTTCCGCTGCCGACGACGGTGCTGCGACGCGGCGACGAGTTGCTCGTCGTCGCCACCGACCCGGTGCGGGACGCCGCGGAAAGCCGTCTGCGCGCCGTGGGAGCGGGCGGCAAGCTGGCCGGGTGGCTGGGGACGAACGGGACGGCCTGAGCAAAGGCGAAGCGGGCCGGGCAATCACAGGCGAGGCGCCGAGAAGTGCTCATCTTCACAGGATCAACCGGCACCACTCCCTGTACTATGCAGGTGTTACCCAGATCAACCCACCTCTGCCTGACGCAGAGCTGGCGCGACCGTATGGCGGCCGCGACGCCCCTCCCTGGTGGGCGCCGGTATCTACCGCAGTCATGCGCAAGAGGACAGCTCTCGGCGCCGCCCCCCACCCACAGGGGCCGCGCTACCAGGTGGCAGAAAGGCACGGGCCGTGGCGTCCACGGTCACCATCGAGCCGTCGAAGGACTCGTCGGCCTCCTCCCGCCCCGGATACGGGCATCTGCTGCGCACCCGCGGCGCCTGGACGTTCCTGATCCCCGGTTTCGCGGCACGCCAGCCGTTCGCGATGCTGACCATCTCCATCGTGCTGCTGGTGCAGCACACCACCGGCTCGTACGGCGCGGCGGGCGCCGCCGCCGCCGTCACCGGCGTCTCCATGGCACTGTTCGCGCCCTACAGCGGCCGCCTGGCCGACCGCTACGGACAGCGCGCCGTCCTGGTCCCCGGTGTGCTGATCCACGCCGTCTCGGGTCTGACGCTCACGGCGCTGGCCCTGTCCCACGCGCCGCTGTGGGCCCTGTTCGCGGCCGCCGTGCCCACCGGTGCCTCGGTGCCGCAGGTCGGGCCCATGGTGCGGGCCCGCTGGGGAGTGAAGCTCCAGGGCTCGCCCCTGATGACGACCGCCGCGGCCTTCGAGTCGGTCACGGACGAGCTGACCTTCGTGGTCGGCCCGCTGCTGGCCACCGCCCTGTGCACCGCCGTCGACCCGGCCGCGGGCCTGGTCACCGAGGCGTCCCTGACGCTGCTGGGCGGTCTGCTGTTCGCCGCGCAGAAGAGCACCCAGCCGCCGGTCACCGCCGGTGGGCACGCGCGCGTGGAGCACGTTTCCGCGCTGCGCGTCCCGGGCGTGCGCGTGCTCATCGTGACCTTCCTGGGCATCGGCTCCGTCTTCGGCGGCATGCAGGTCTCCCTGGCCGCCTTCACCGAGTCGATCGGCGAGCCCGGTCTGAACGGCGTCCTGTACGGCACCTTCGCGGCGGGCAACATGCTCGCGGGCCTCGTCTGCGGCGCCATCGCGTGGAAGGCCGCCCCGCAGCGCCGCCTCGTGATCGGGTACGCCGCCCTGGCGCTCGCCGCGTCCGGGCTGTGGGCCGCGCACTCGGTGCTCTTCCTCGCCGGTCTCGGCCTGGTCGTCGGCATGTGCATCGCGCCCGCGCTGATCACCGGGTACACCCTGGTCGAAAGCCTGGTCCCGGCCGGTGCCCGCACCGAGGCGTTCACCTGGCTGACCGGCGCGGTGGCCCTCGGCCAGGCCGCCGCCGTCACGGTCGCCGGACAGCTGGAGGACCGCCTCTGGAGCGGCGCCGGGTTCCTGGTGCCGATGGGCGGGACGCTGCTGGCCCTGGCCACCCTGGTGGCGCTGCGCTCCCGGCTGGCCGTGCGGCCCCAGGGCCGTACGGTCGCACGTGGCGTCGGTCACCGGGTGCCGGTATCAGTGGACTGAGCGGCTGGAATACGTCACTATGGACCGTCGTTAGCACTCATCGAGTGAGAGTGCCAGGAGGAAGACAGTGCCCACCTATCAGTACCAGTGCACCGAGTGCGGCGAGGGTCTCGAAGCGGTGCAGAAGTTCACCGACGACGCCCTGACCGAGTGCCCCAGCTGCCAGGGCCGCCTCAAGAAGGTGTTCTCCGCGGTCGGCATCGTCTTCAAGGGCTCCGGCTTCTACCGCAACGACAGCCGCGGCGCCTCGTCGAGCAGCTCCCCGGCGTCGTCGAAGTCGTCGTCCTCCTCGTCCGAGTCGTCCTCGGCGTCCTCCTCCTCGTCCTCCTCGGACTCGAAGGCATCGAGCGGCGGCACCGCCTCCAGCAGCTCCGCCGCGTAAAGCCCACCACTGCTTACAGGACCCTGTCGTCGAACGGCGACGGGGTCCTCGGCGTCCCCGGGTGCGGTTAGGGTGCGGGCATGGCGAACAAGGCGAACGTCCAACTCGGCGTGATCGGCGGCTCCGGCTTCTACTCGTTCCTCGACGACGTGACCGAAGTACAGGTGGAGACCCCGTACGGGCCGCCCAGTGACTCCCTCTTCCTCGGCGAGATAGCCGGTCGGCGGGTCGCCTTCCTGCCCCGGCACGGGCGCGGCCACCATCTGCCGCCGCACCGGATCAACTACCGGGCCAACCTCTGGGCGCTGCGTTCGCTCGGCGCGCGCCAGATCCTCGGCCCGTGCGCCGTGGGCGGCCTGCGTCCCGAGTACGGGCCGGGCACGCTGCTCGTACCGGACCAGCTGGTCGACCGGACGAAGTCCCGTGTGGGCACGTACTTCGACGGGCTGCCGCTGCCCGACGGCACCGTCCCGAACGTCGTCCACGTCTCCCTGGCCGACCCGTACTGCCCCACCGGACGCGCGGCCGCGCTGAAGGCGGCGCGCGGGCGGGACTGGGAGCCGGTGGACGGCGGCACGCTCGTGGTCGTGGAAGGACCGCGTTTCTCGACCCGCGCCGAATCGCTGTGGCACCAGGCGCAGGGCTGGTCGGTGGTGGGCATGACCGGCCACCCCGAGGCGGCCCTCGCTCGCGAACTGGAGCTCTGCTACACCTCGTTGACGCTGGTCACGGACCTTGACGCGGGAGCCGAGACCGGCGAGGGCGTCTCGCATGACGAGGTGCTGCGGGTGTTCGCGGCGAACGTGGACCGGCTGCGGGGTGTTCTCTTCGACGCGGTGGCCGCGCTGCCGGCGAACGAGGAGCGGGACTGTCTGTGCGTCGGGGCGCTGGGCGGGATGGATCCCGGGTTCGAGCTGCCGTAGCGGCGGCTCGGGGGCGCGGGCTGGGGCGGTGTGGGGGGCTAGGGCGGTGTGCGGGCTGGGGCCGTGTGCGGAGCTGGGGCCGTGTGCGGGCTGGGGCCGTGTGCGGGCTGAATCTCTCATTCGGGTGAGGGAGTTGTCCACAACCGGCCGGTAGTCCACCGGCCTCAGCGGACGGTGGCGCGATGGCTCATCGTGGCTTCGACAGCCGATCCGTCGTCGCAGGTGGTGGTCCCCATGTCCGTCGCTCCTCCTTCCTCCCCGATCGCTCCGCGCCCGCTGGGCACGGACGCCCCCGCCACATGCGAGGTGCCGCACTTCGCCCCGGTCCGGGTGCGCGGCGGGCGCCATCAGCTGCATCGGCTTCTACGGCACCGGAGGCGGGCCCTGGCAGCGGGGCTCGCCGTCACCGCGGCGGGGCTCCTGGCGGCGGGCCCGCGGGAGGCCGACGGGGCGCGCGGGCATCCGGTGGCGGAGCCGGTTCGTCAGCACCGGGCCGTCGAGAAGGTGTCCGCGCCTGTGCGCATCGCCGACGGGGCGACCGTGCGGCTGCTGCGGCCCGGCGACCGGGTCGACGTGATCGCCGCGGAGGCGGCCACGGCGGGCGGGGACGCCCAGGTGGTCGCGCGGGGTGCGCGGGTGACGGAGGTGCCGGAGCCGTTGGACGCCGCGACCGGGAGCGGGGCGCTGGTCGTGCTCTCGGTGCCACGCTCGACGGCGGCACGCCTAGCGGGCGCGAGTGCCACGGCGCGGCTGGCGGTGACCCTGTGCTGAGCCGCCTCCTGCGTGACCCGCTGAAGGATCCCTCGATGGTGGGGGCCCGTTGGACAGGACGGCCGAGCGCTGACGTAGGTTGCGGAGCGGTCCGTTCCACACGTTGTGCGTCCGAGGGGTGGCTCCTAAGTGAGCGAGAAGAAGGAACCGAGCGTCCTGCAGGGCTTCAAGGCCTTCCTCATGCGGGGGAACGTCGTCGATCTGGCTGTGGCGGTGGTCATCGGCGCCGCCTTCACCAACATCGTGAACTCGGTGGTGAAGGGGGTCATCAACCCCCTGGTCGGGGCGATCGGGACCAAGAACCTCGATCACTACAGCTCATGTCTGAGCTCGACCTGCGAGGGCGAGCAGGGCATCCGGATCCTTTGGGGCTCCGTGCTCGGCGCGGCCCTCAGCTTCGTGATCACCGCGGCCGTCGTGTACTTCCTGATGGTCCTGCCGATGGCGAAGTACCTGGCTCGCATGGAGGCGCGCCGCAAGGCGAAGGAGAGCACTCAGGAGGTCATCGAGGTGACCGAGCTGGAGGTGCTCAAGGAGATCCGCGACGCGCTGGTCGCGCAGCGCGGCTCGGGGCACGACGAGCGGTAACGCCTCAGAGGTGGTGGGGCGGCTTCTCGTCGAGGAAGCGCTTCAGGTCGGCGGCGCTGTCGCCGTCGCCGCCCGGCCGCTCGCCCCATCCGCGGTCCGTGTCGTCCGAGGACTGCTGGTCCAGCGGGTCGTCGAAGATCAACGCGGGCTTGGGCCGGCGCGGCTCGGGGGTCGGGGCGGTGCTCATGCGTCCAGGGTACGGCCCCGCGGGCGCCGGCCTCCCGGGCGGCGGGCCCCCTGCCCGTGGGCCGCGGGGCTTGCGCCCCGGTGACGCGCTGGGCAAGAAATTCCCCGCCCCTTCTGCTGTGCTTGATCCCATGACGTCCAGTTCGACTCCCCCGCCGGACTCCTCCCGAGCGCACGAGAGCCACCGCCCGCTGCGCAGGCTCACGCCCCGTGGTCGCGGTGAGGCGCACCGGCCCGCCACTCCGCTGGAGCTTCTGTTCGACCTGTGTTTCGTCGTGGCCGTCGCCCAGGCGGGCATCCAGTTGGTGCACGCCGTGGCGGAGGGGCACGCGGGTGAGGGGATCCTCGACTACGCGATGGTCTTCTTCGCCATCTGGTGGGCCTGGATGAACTTCACCTGGTTCGCCTCGGCGTACGACAACGACGACGTCCTCTACCGAATCGCCACCCTGGTGCAGATCGCCGGTGTGCTGGTCCTGGCCGCCGGGATCTCCCGGGCATTCGAGGACCACGAGTTCCTGGCCGTCTGGCTGGGCTACGTGATCATGCGGATCGCCCTCGCGGCGCAGTGGCTGCGCGCGGCGAGGGCGTGCGAGGGCCCGGAGAGAACGACGGCACTGCGCTACGCGGGCGGGGTGCTGCTGTGCCAGGTCGGATGGCTGGGGCTGGTGGTCCTGCCCGAGGCCGCCAGGCCCTGGGCGTTCCTGGTGATGGCAATCCTGGAGATGTGCGTGCCGCTGTACGCGGAGAAGGACCACCCCACGTCCTGGCATCCGCGCCACATCGCCGAGCGGTACGGGCTGTTCACCATCATCGTGCTCGGCGAGAGCGTCGCGGCGGCCACGATCGCGGTCAAGGCCGGTATCGACGAGAGCGACGAACTGGGCGAACTGCTGCCGATCGCCGCGGGCGGGCTGCTGATCATCTTCGCCGCGTGGTGGGTCTACTTCGTGGTGCCGATCCACGGTCACCTGCGGGGCAACAGACAGGCGTTTTTGTGGGGGTACGGCCACTACGTGGTCTTCGCCTCGGCGGCCGCGATCGGCGCGGGCCTGGAGGTGGCGGTCGAGCAGGCCATCGGCAAGGCGCACATCTCGACACTGGCCGCGTCGGCCGCGGTGACCCTGCCGACGGCGCTCTATCTGCTCGCCGTGTGGGCGCTGCACTCCCGTCACTTCAAGGTGGGCATCGCCCAGCAGCTGGTACTGCCGACGGCGGCCCTGCTGGTGATCTGCTGCACGTTCCTGGGTGACTGGGCGGTGCCGGCGGCCGGCCTGGTCTCGGTGCTGACGGTGGCGGTCGGGGTGACGCTGACGGCGCGCACGACGGGCCTGGAGAGCGGACATCGGGCGCGGGCGCCGGTCGCCTAGGTCGTGTCCGCAAAGTCCCGTCGTCCGCCCGGAGGGCGGGCCCCGCGGCGTATGGTGCGTGCTCTCGGCGTGCCGGGCGGAAGCCCTCGTACTGGTTGTACGTGGGCTTTCGCCCGGTGCGGCGAGAGTGCCTGCCAGGCGTCGCGGGGCAGGCGGGACTTTGCGGACACGACCTAGGGTCCGTGCGACGCCGGCTCGATCCGAACGACAGGCATTGAGGGGTCCGGGCTCGCCCGAAGGGGGCATGGGCCGGCGCCGGTCGCTGGACGACACTGGGCGCATGACAGTTGACGCTCTGACAGATGTCGCGGGGCTGCGGGTGGGCCATGCGACCCGTTCCGGCGACGGTTGGCTCACCGGCACCACGGTCGTCCTCGCACCCGAGGGCGGGGCGGTCGCCGCCGTGGACGTCCGCGGCGGCGGCCCTGGCACCAAGGAGACCGACGCGCTCGATCCGCGCAACGTCGTGCAGCGGGTCGAGGCGATCGTGCTGACCGGCGGCAGCGCGTACGGGCTCGACGCGGCGTCCGGGGTGATGGCCTGGCTGGAGGAGCGCGGCCGTGGGGTGCGGGTCGGGGTGGATCCGGCGCATGTGGTGCCGGTGGTGCCCGCGGCGTGCGTGTTCGACCTCGGGCGGGGTGGCGACTTCCGGGCGCGGCCGGACGCGGCCACCGGTCGGGCGGCGGTCGAGGCGGCCGCGGCGAGCGAACCCGGCACGCCGGTGGCGCAGGGCTGCGTGGGTGCCGGTACCGGGGCCACGGTCGGGCCGGTCAAGGGCGGGATCGGCTCGGCGAGCATCGTCCTGGACTCGGGGATCACGGTGGCCGCTCTCGTGGTGGCCAACGCGGCGGGGTCGGCCGTGGATCCCGAAACGGGGGTCCTGTACGGGGAGTTGTTCCAGGGCCGGGTGGAGTACCCGGCCCAGAGCGTGCACGAGGCCGCGCGCCGGCACCTCGCCGAGCTGGCCGTGAAGAACGCGCCGCCACCGCTGAACACCACGCTCGCGGTGGTCGGCACCGACGCACGGCTGTCCAAGGCGCAGGCGCAGAAGCTGGCCGGTACGGCGCACGACGGCATCGCGCGTGCCGTGCGGCCGGTGCATCTGCTCAACGACGGGGACACGGTGTTCGCGCTGGCCACCGGGGAGCGCCCGCTGGACGCCGAGCGTCCCCTCGCGTTGAACGAGCTTCTCGCGGCGGGCGCGGACGCGGTGACGCGCGCGATCGTGCGTGCGGTGCGGGCGGCCGAGTCGGTGGACGGGCCGGGCGGAGTGTGGCCTTCGTACCGGGAGTTGTACGGCAGCCCGTGACGAGCGGGGCGGGCGCGGCGGTGCCCCGGTCCCGTGTGGGTGATTGTCGCGGTTCTGTCACGTGATGGCGTTCACTGCGCACGTGGGGAACCCGCTCCCGTGACGGTGGCCTCTTCCACCGTGGAACGGAACGGATCCCGCAGACCGCATGAATATGGAGTAGATCGTGACAACGCCGGACATAGCAGCACGGCCCGCGCTGGGGGCCTGTGCCGCCCTGATGATCGGCGCCCTGACTCTCACCGCCTGCGGCGGGAGCGGCGACGCCGGCAAGGAGGACGGCAAGGGCGGCGGCAAGGACGGGTCCACGTCCGCCGCGAGGATAGCGATCTCGGCGAAGAACGGCTCGACCGGAGCGTCGATCAACACGACCGGCGTGAAGGTCAGTGACGGCGAACTGACCGACGTGAAGATGACGGTGGCGGAGACCGGGCAGTCCGTGCCGGGCTCCCTGTCCGCCGACGGCGGCAGCTGGAAGCCCAAGGAGCAGCTGGAGCGAGGGACGAAGTACCGGATCGCGGCCACCGCCGAGGACGGCGACGGGCGCAGGGCCACCGCCGACTCGACGTTCACCACGGTCACGCCCGCGGGCAGCTTCATCGGCACGTACACGCCCGACGACGGCACGACGGTCGGCGTCGGCATGCCCGTGTCGTTCACGTTCGACAAGGCGATCAGCGACAAGAAGGCCGTTCAGTCGCACATCACGGTCACGTCCAGCAGTGGGCAGAAGGTGGTCGGGCACTGGTTCGGGACGCAGCGGCTCGACTTCCGGCCCCAGGAGTACTGGAAGACCGGGTCCAAGGTCACGATGAAGATCGACCTGGACGGCGTCGAGGGCGCGAACGGCGTCCGCGGGGTGCAGAAGAAGACCGTCACCTTCACCGTCGGGCGCTCACAGGTCTCCACGGTCGACGTCGACACGCAGACGATGACGGTCGTGCGGGACGGAAAGACGATCAAGTCCGTGCCGATCTCGGCGGGCAGCTCGGAGTTCTCCACCTACAACGGCCAGATGGTGATCTCCGAGAAGGCCAAGCAGCTCCACATGGACAGCCGCACCGTCAACCTCGCCGACGCCTACGACATCAAGGATGTGCCGCACGCGATGCGCCTGACGAAGTCGGGCACCTACATCCACGGCAACTACTGGTACAACAAGGGCAACCCGCCCTTCGGCCGCCAGGGCACCAGCCACGGCTGCGTCGGTCTGCAGGACGTGAAGGGCGGACAGGGGGACACGCCCTCCAAGTGGTTCTACGACAACTCGCTCCTCGGCGACGTGGTGATCGTCAAGAACAGCCCGGACAAGGACGTGACCCCGGACAACGGACTCAACGGCTGGAACATGCCGTGGAGCCAGTGGATCGCGGGCAGCGCTGTCTGAGCCACCGAAGTACCCTCCGAACAGGGATTCTTGACAGTACGTCGGGCCGCGCGGGAACTTCTCGCGCGGCCCGAGCGTTTCACCGGACGTACGTTTTCTCGGTTCCCGGACATGATGTCCGACCGAGGGGCTACGGTATGCACCCACAAGGTGACATGCAGCAACGCCGGGAGAAACCTTGAGCGTTCCGTACGAGACGGCAGCGTACGAACCACCCGAGTCGCCGGAGTCTCCGGATGAGCACCTCGCGCGGCTCCTCGGCCGCGCCCTGAACTCCTTCGAGTTGCCCGACGAGACGATAAGGCTGCTCGACTGCGCGCTGGCTCACGACAGCTCGCTGCACTCCGCGCACCACAGCGCGGGGCTGCACCGCGAGACGTACCGGCACACCTGGCTGCTCGCGGACGGCTCGGCGCTCACCCTGTGGGAGCTCGTCCACAACACCGCGCGGGACGGGGCGCCGCAGCACGAGGTGTACGTCGACGAGGAGGAGCTGCGCGCCGCGACCGCGCGGCTGCCGCTGCCGCCGGACGCACCGGACTTCGAACTGCCGGTGACCGTCCAGCTGTCGCCGATCCCCTCGCCGCGGCACGCCTACGTACCGGACGGCTCGGCGGACCACGCACGCCGGCTTCTGCGCCGCGCCGAGAACGCCGACCGGCCGGACGCCAAGACGGCCGCGCTGCTCGCCACGGCGCGCGCGCATCAGATCACGCAGGCGTTCGGACGGCCGTGCCGGGTGGGCCGCGCCGGGTTGTGTTTCTCGCTCTACGAGCACGCCTTCCTGCTGCGCGACGGCAGCGAGGTCTCCCTCTGGGAGGTCGAGCACACGGCGACCCCGGACGGGCGGCACATGTGCGAGGTGTACGTCGACGAGGACGCGGCGCGGGACGCGATGGAGCGGCGGGCGGCCCAGGTCTCGTAAGCCCCGGACGGTCGGTCAGCGGCCGTCGCCGAGCTGTCGTACCAGTCCGGCGAAGGCGTCTCGTTCCGCCGCGGTCAGTTCCACGGCCTCCCGCTCGGGCGGGGTCTGCCGCTGGTGCGGGAGCGCGGGGAGCGCCGGGTTCACGTGCCGCGGCGACACGCCGGGGCGGGTGGCGCGAAGGACACGGACCAGCCCGATCACCCACAGCACGGCAGCCAGGGCGAGGACGACCGGGCCCAGTAGCTGGAGGAACGAGACGTGCTCAGGCATGCGTTCCAGTAGACACCACGGTCCGGGCCTTTGGGCCCGGACCGTGACGTATCTCGCAGGTGCCGTGAACAACTCACAGCGCCCCAAAGGGACAAGCGGGAGCCTGCCGGGCGGAGTGCTTACGCCGCGACCGGCTGCTTGGCCGACGTGGCCTCGGCGGCCGGGGACTCGGCGGCCGTCGTGCCCTCCGGGGTCGTCTTGCGCATGCCCTTGAGGAGGATGACCAGCCCTGCCGTGACCACCGTGCCGATGGCGATGGCGAGCAGGTAGAGCACCGGCTTGCCGATCAGCAGGGTGACCCAGACACCGCCGTGCGGGGCGCGCAGGGTCGAGCCGAAGGACATGGTCAGCGCGCCGGTGACCGCACCGCCCGCCATGGAGGCCGGGATCACGCGCAGCGGGTCGGCCGCGGCGAACGGGATCGCGCCCTCGGTGATGAAGGAACCTCCCAGCACCCAGGCCGCCTTGCCGTTCTCACGCTCGGCGGTGGTGAACAGCTTCTTGCGGACCGTGGTGGCCAGGGCCATGCCCAGCGGCGGGACCATGCCCGCGGCCATCACGGCGGCCATCACCTTCATCGCGGAGTCGCTCGGGTCCTGCGCGGTGATGCCGGCGGTGGCGAAGGCGTAGGCGACCTTGTTGACCGGGCCGCCCAGGTCGAAGCACATCATCAGGCCGAGCAGGATGCCGAGCAGGACGGCGTTGGTGCCGGAGAGGCCGCCCAGCCAGTCCGTCATGGCCTTCTGGGCCTCGGCGATGGGCTTGCCGATCACGACCAGCATCAGGAAGCCGACGACCATGGAGGAGATCAGCGGGATCACGACCACCGGCATGATGCCGCGCAGCACCGGCGGGATCTTGATCCGCTGGATGCCGAGGACGACGGCACCGGCGATCAGACCGGCGGCCAGGCCACCGAGGAAGCCCGCGTTGATGTCGGCCGCGATCATGCCGCCGACGAAGCCGGGCACGAGACCGGGCCGGTCCGCCATGCCGTAGGCGATGTAGCCGGCCAGGACGGGGATCAGGAAGCCGAAGGCGACGACGCCGATCTGGAACAGCAGCGCCGCCCAGCTGTCGACCTGGAGCCAGTCGAACTGCTCGGTGACCGGCTTGGCCTTGTTGATCTCCCAGCCGCCGATCGCGAAGCCGAGGGCGATCAGCAGACCGCCGGCCGCGACGAACGGGACCATGTAACTGACCCCGGACATCAGCCACTTGCGCAGCTTGGTGCCGTAGCCCTCGCCGGGCTCGCCGGCGCGCTCGACCGGGGTGCCGGGCCGGGCCGCGGCCGTGACCTCGCCGCGGGCCGCCTTCTCGCGCACCTCGGCGATGAGTTCGGCGGGGCGGTTGATGCCCGCCTTCACGCCGGTGTCCACGGTGGGCTTGCCGGCGAACCGGTCCTTCTCCCGTACGGCCACGTCATGGGCGAAGATCACGCCGTCCGCCGCCGCGATGACGGCCGGGTCGAGCCGGGTGAAGCCGGCCGAGCCCTGCGTCTCGACGACGATCTCCACGCCCGCGTCGCGGCCCGCGTTCTCCAGGGACTCGGCCGCCATGTAGGTGTGGGCGATGCCGGTCGGGCAGGAGGTGACGGCGACGATCCGGAAGGGGCGGTCCTCGGACGGCTTCGTCAGGGCGTCGGGGGTGGTGCCCGTGGCGTCGTCGGCGGAGGCCGCCGCCGACGACGCCACGGAGTCTTCGGAACGGGCGTCGGCGGCCTCGGCCGCCGGGGGCTCCTCGCCCCGGATCAGCGCCGCCGCCGTCGCCGGGTCGCCGGCCGACCGGAGCGCGTCCGTGAACTCGGCGTTCATCAGCTGCCTGGCCAGCGACGAAAGGATCGTCAGATGGGCGTCGTCCGCGCCGGCCGGAGCGGCGATCAGGAAGATCAGGTCCGCGGGACCGTCCGCCGCGCCGAAGTCGATACCGGCGGCGCTGCGTCCGAAGGCGAGCGTCGGCTCGGTGACGTGCTCGCTGCGGCAGTGCGGGATACCGATGCCGCCGTCGAGGCCGGTCGGCATCTGCGCCTCGCGGGCGGCCACGTCGGCGAGGAAGCCGTCCAGGTCGATGACCCGGCCCAGAGCCACCATGCGCTCGGCGAGGGCACGCGCCGCCGCTTCCTTCGTGTCGGCGGACAGGTCGAGATCGACCAGGTCCGCGGTGATCATGTCGCTCATCGCGGGCTCCTTAGCACGCGTATCGCCCGGGGAGTCTGCTGGGCGGGGAGGGGGACGGGGGTGCGAGAGGGGGTGGCGGGAACGCGGTGGGGGGTGGAGGGGGAGGCGAGGCCGGGGAAACCCCGCCTCCCCGGGGCGGCAGAGCGGCTCAGGGGGCGCTGCCGTCCGTCCGCGGCCGTGAGTAAGGGCGAGCTTCGCCGCTCACCCGGCGGATCCGCAAGAACTGTGACAATCGCGGCATTCGTCATGACACCGGCTCCTTGAGTACGCGGCCCTCCGGCACCTCGGACGTGACCGTGACCGCCGACAGGTCCAGGTCGTCCGGGGACGGCATCACGCTGCCGGGCAGCTGTACGGCCGCCGCGCCGTGGGCGACCGCCGAGGCGAGGGCCTGCGGTCCGCTGCCACCGGCGATGAGGAAGCCAGCTAGGGAGGAGTCGCCGGCGCCGACATTGCTGCGCACGACGTCGACGCGCGCGCTGCCGAACCAGGCACCCGAGCCGTCGACCAGCAGCTGCCCGTCGGCGCCCAGACTCGCGAGCACGGCCTGCGCACCCATCTCGCGCACCTCCTCGGCCGCCTTCAGGGCGTCACCCACGGTGGTCAGGGGGCGCCCGACGGCTTCGGCGAGTTCCTCGGCGTTCGGCTTCACCACGTCCGGCCGGGCCCGCAGGGCTTCGAGGAGGGCACGCCCGGAGGTGTCCAGCGCGATCCGCGCACCCCCGGCGTGCGCCCGCGCGACCACATCGGCGTACCAGGACGGTGCGAGCCCCCGCGGCAGGCTCCCGCAGCAGGCGATCCAGTCCGCGTCGCGCGAGTGCTCGCGCACCGTCTCCAGCAGCAGCTCCTGCTCGGCCGGCGACAGCTCGGGACCCGGAGCGTTGATCTTCGTCAGCACGCCGTCCGACTCGGCGAGGGCGATGTTCGAGCGGGTGGCCCCGGCGATCCGCACCGCCGTGACCTCGATGCCCTGCGCGTCGAGCAGGTCGGCGACGAGCGCGCCGGGCGCACCTCCCAGGGGCAGGACCGCGATGGTGCGCCGCCCGGCGGCCGTGACCGCCCGTGAGACGTTCACACCCTTGCCGCCCGGGTCCATGCGCTCGCCGGTGGCGCGGATGACCTCGCCGCGGTCGAGTGAGGGGACCTCGTAGGTGCGGTCCAGGGAGGGGTTGGGGGTGACGGTGAGGATCATGCACGCACCACTTCCGTGCCGCCGCGCTCGATGGCGGTGGCGTCTTCGGAGCTCAGCCCGCTGTCGGTGATCAGCAGGTCCACGTCGCTCAGGTCGCCGAAGCGGGCGAAGTGCTCCTGGCCGTACTTGGAGGAGTCGGCCAGCAGCACCACCCGGCGGGCGGCGGCCACGGCCGCGCGCTTGACCGCCGCCTCGGCGAGGTCGGGGGTGGTCAGACCGTGGTCGTCAGAGAAGCCGTTGGCCGCGACGAACAGGACGTCGGCGCGGATCTCGCCGTACGCGCGCAGCGCCCAGGCGTCCACGGCGGCGCGCGTACGGTGCCGTACGCGCCCTCCGATGAGGTGGAGCTGGATGCCGGGGTGGTCCGCGAGGCGGGCCGCGATGGGCAGGCTGTGGGTGACGACGGTCAGGGACGCGTCCAGCGGAAGGGCTGCGGCCAGGCGGGCCACCGTCGTACCGGCGTCGAGGATCATCGTGCCCTCGGTGGGAAGCTCGACGAGGGCCGCCTTGGCGATCCGGTCCTTCTCGTCGGCGGCCGTCGACTCGCGCTCGGCGATGTCCGGCTCGAAGTCCAGGCGCCCGGCCGGGATCGCGCCACCGTGCACACGGCGCACGAGCCCGGCGCGGTCGAGGGCCTTCAGATCGCGGCGGATCGTCTCCGCCGTCACCTGGAACTCCTCGGCCAGCGACAGGACGTCCACTCTGCCGCCCTCACGAGCGAGTCGGAGGATCTCCTGCTGCCGCTCCGGTGCATACATGTCCGCTTGCCTCCGAACCATGCCCGAACTTGTGGTTTCGCTTGGGAGGCTACGCCCAGATTTCCGGAAAGTAAACAGATACGGGCCCAATCAGGCATGATCGGGCTTCCCTGTTGGCGGTTGACGGGCGGGAACGGAAGCGAACGAACGCGCACCAAGCAGCGAGCACCCGCCGCCGGGGCAGTGCCCCCACGGGGTGCACCCGCCGTCCGCCGGCCCCCACACGAGGCACACCCGCCGTCCGCCGGCCCCCGAACAAGACACACCCGTCGTCCGCCGGCCCGACACCCCCCGCCCCCGGACACACGAGTGGCCCGGCACCGAAGTGCCGGGCCACTCCCCCGCTCCTGGACCGCCGTGCCCGCTCAGGACACCAGCGCCGGCTCCTTCTCCCCCGTCGGCGACGGGACGTCGGCCGCTCCCTCGACATGCTGTGCCGGGCGCCTGGGCAGCGCGAACATCAGCAGGAAGATGGCGCCCATCACCGCGGCCACCCAGCCCAGCGCGTGCTGGAAGCCGTCCGCGAAGGCCGCGCCCACCGCCGGGCCCCGGGCGCCCTCGGACAGCCGGTCGTCGATGACGCCGAAGAAGACCACCGAGACCAGGCCGAGGCCGAGCGCGTTGCCCATCTGCTGGACGGTGCTGATGAGGCCGGACGCCGAGCCCGAGTGCTCACGCGGCACCTCGGACAGGATCGCGTCCGTCAGCGGGGCCACGATCAGGCCCATGCCGACACCCATGACGACCAGGGGCAGCGCCATCTGCCAGGGCTCGATGGACAGGCCGTAGTGGGCGGACTCCCAGATGTAGAGCAGAACGCCGACCGCCATCACCAGCGCGCCCGCCTGGAGCACCTTGCGGCCGAAGCGCGGGACCAGTTTCTGGACGGACATGCCGGCCGCCGTCGAGACGGCGATCGAGAACGGGATCCCGGTCAGGCCGGCCTTCAGCGGGCTCCAGCCCAGGCCGAACTGCATGTACATCGTCCAGACCAGGAAGAAGATGCCGAGCGCCACGCCGAAGACCGTCTGGACGGCGATGCCGGCCGCGAAGCTCTTCACCTTGAACAGCGACAGTTCGACCAGCGGGGAGCCGTCGCGGGCGGCCTTCCGCTTCTCGTACGCCACCAGCGCCGCGAGGACCACGACCGCGCCCGCCATCGACACGTACCCCCACAGCGGCCAGCCCAGCTCGCGGCCGCGGGTCAGCGGGTACAGCAGCATCAGCAGGCCGAGGGTGACCAGGGCGACGCCGACGAGGTCCAGCTTCAGGGCCTTCGGGGCCTTGGACTCGGTGATGAAGCGGCTGCCGAGGATCAGGCCCGCGATGCCCACCGGGAGGTTGATGAGGAAGATCGGGCGCCATTCGAGGCCGAACAGGTTCCACTCCGTGAGCAGCGCGCCCAGCAGCGGTCCGGTGACCGCACCGAGGCCGACGACCGCGCCGAACAGGCCGAAGACCTTGCCGCGTTCGTGGGCCGGGAAGGTGGCGTGCACGATCGACAGGACCTGCGGGACCATCAGCGCCGCCATCGCGCCCTGCAGGAGGCGGGAGGCGACCAGCATCTCCGGGTTCGCGGCGAAGCCGCACAGCGCCGAGGCGACGGTGAAGCCGCCGATGCCGATGAGGAACACCCGCTTGCGGCCGTGTATGTCACCGAGACGGCCGCCCGTGATCAGGCCGGCGGCGAAGGCGAGGGCGTAACCGGCGGTGATCCACTGGATCTGGCCGAAGGTCGCGCCGGCGTCGCGCTGGATCGACGGGATGGCGATGTTGACGATCGTGACGTCGACGAGGTCCATGAAGGCCGCGGTCATCACGATCGCGAGCGCGAACCAGCGTCGGCGGTCGGCGGTGGGAGGGGCGGGTTCTGTCTGTGTCGCGGTCGCGCGCTGCGTCTCGGCTGAGGTCATGGCAAGAAAGCTATTCCCGCACTAGGTCAGATCGTGTCCTACTTGTGCGGCATTCTCGAATGTATGACGACGGATACTCCGGCAAGGCTGCTGACGCTCCTGTCCCTCCTTCAGACGCCTCGCGAGTGGCCCGGTGGCGAGCTCGCCGACCGGCTCGGGGTGTCGCGGCGCACGGTGCGACGGGACATCGACCGACTGCGGGAACTGGGATATCCGGTGCAGGCGACCAAGGGGGCCGACGGGGGCTACCGGCTCGTCGCGGGCAAGGCGATGCCGCCTCTGGTGCTCGACGACGAGGAGGCCGTGGCGATCGCGGTCGGCCTGCGGGCCGGTGCCGGGCACGCGGTCGAGGGAGTGGAGGAGGCGTCGGTACGGGCGCTGGCGAAGCTGGAGCAGGTGCTGCCGGCGCGGCTGCGGCATCGGGTGTCCACGTTGCAGGCGGCGACGATGCCGCTCATCAGCGGGGACGGGGCGAGCATCGCGCCCGAGACGCTGACGGTGATGGCGTCGAGCGTGGCGGGGCGCGAGCGGCTGCGGTTCGCGTACCAGGCGGGGGACGGCACGAAGTCGCGTCGCTCGGTCGAGCCGTACCGGCTGGTGTCGACGGGGCGGCGCTGGTATCTCGTGGCGTACGACCTGGACCGGGAGGACTGGCGGACGTTCCGCGTCGACCGGGTGAGCGAGCCGTTCGCCACGGGCGCGCGGTTCGCCCCGCGGGAGTTGCCGGCCGGGAGTGCGGCGGAGTATCTGCGGCAGTCGATGCGGCGGCGGCAGGAGACGTACGAGTTCTCAGTGACGTTCGGTGCGCCCGTGGAGTTCGTCACCGCCCGGCTGCCGAGGTGGCTGGGAACGCCGGAGGCGATCGACGAGGGGCGGCGGTGCCGGTTGCGGGGGGCCGTGGGGGACGCCGTGGAGTGGATGGCGGTGCGGCTGGCGATGGTGGACTGCGAGTTCGTGGTGGAGTCCCCCGAGGAACTGGTGCGGTGCGTGGCGGAGTTGGGGGGACGGTTGAGCCGCGCGGCCGGGTGAGGGAGGCGCTGCGCGGCATCGCCGCGCTTCACCCCGTATCGCCGCGCTTCACCCCGCGGAGTTCTCCCAGGGGAAGTCGCGCAGTGCCTCCAGGTTGCGCAGCGCCAGGGCGGCCGGGCCGTGCGGGCCCTGGGCGGGGGCCGATCCGGCGGCCCAGGTCTCCACCGCCACCCGTACGGCCGCCGCGGCCACCGCGGCCGCGAAGCGGAGCTGCGGGGAGGGCGGCCGGCCCGGCTCGGCAACGTTGTCGGCGGGCTCGGCGCCCGCGCTTCGCGTACCCCTGTCCGCCAGCACCGCCGCCAGGCTCGTCTCCGCCTCACGGCAGACCTCGGCCCAGACCTTGCGCAGGGCCGGGCTGGAAGTGGCCAGGTTGACCAGGGTGCGGACCCACTCCCAGGAGGCGGCCGACACCGCGGTGCCGGGCTGCAGGGTGTGGCGGACGGCGTGCTCCAGGGCTTCGGGCACGGGGAGTTCGGGCGGGGCGCCGCGGACGGCCTCGTACCAGCGGTCGGCGCCGGCCGCGTAGAGGGGCGCCACCGCCTCCTCCTTGGTGGCGAAGTAGCGGTAGAAGGTGCGCGGCGCGATACCGGCGGCCTGGGCGATGTCCTCGGCCCGGGTGGCTCGTAGGCCCTGTTTCACGAAGAGACCGGCCGCGGCGCGTGCGATCTCCATACGGGTCGCCGCCTTGCGGCGCTCCGTCAGGGAGCCAGAGGCGGTGGAGGGGCGTGCGGGGCTGCTCACGTTCGGCACGCTATGCCCATGTGGCACAATCTGCCATTCGGGTGGGCCACCCCGTGGTTCAGGTACGGGGTGGCCCATTCTTCATACGCGGGAGAGATGGAGCCGGGCCCCGGCGCCCAGGGGGGACGGGCGCCGAAGCCCGGCTCTGAGGAAGTCCCGGCGCCGGGGGGAGTGCGTCGGGACTTGGTCCGAAGGTCGTGGTGCGGGCGGGGCAGGACCGGTCGTCTCGGAACGGGCAACTCGGTACCCGAACTCCTTTGCCCTGAGGTCTTGTTCCCTGGGCCCCACTGCTTGAAGCGGCGTTACATCGCCATGTTTGCGCGGTCTTTCGCCACCCGGCGTACGCGGCCGACGCCGATCGCACGCCCCGGAGGGTGTCGGCGGGCGGCCCGTCCGGGCCGCCCTTCGGCGAAGGTCACGCCGCGGCGTCGAACCCGGTGCTGCGGGCCAGCTTCTTCAGCTCCAGCAGGGCGTGCTTCTCGATCTGGCGGATGCGTTCGCGCGTCAGACCGTGTTCCTTGCCGACCTCGGTCAGGGTGCGCTCGCGGCCGTCCTCGATGCCGTAGCGCATCTTGATGATGGACGCCGTGCGCTGGTCCAGGCGGCCGATCAGGTCGTCCAGCTCCTCACTGCGCAGGAGCGTGAGGACCGACTGCTCCGGGGAGACCGCCGAGGTGTCCTCCAGGAGGTCGCCGAACTGCGTCTCGCCCTCGTCGTCCACCGACATGTTGAGGGAGACCGGGTCGCGGGCCCAGTCCAGGACGTCCGAGACGCGCTCCGGGGTCGAGCCGAGTTCGGCGGCGATCTCGGCGGGCTCCGGGTCCCGGCCGTTCTCCCGGTTGAACTCGCGCTGGACGCGGCGGATACGGCCCAGCTCCTCCACCAGGTGGACGGGGAGCCGGATGGTGCGGGACTGGTCGGCTATCGAGCGGGTGATGGCCTGTCGGATCCACCACGTCGCGTACGTCGAGAACTTGAAGCCCTTGCGGTAGTCGAACTTCTCCACCGCGCGCACCAGGCCGGCGTTGCCCTCCTGGATCAGGTCGAGGAGGGGCAGGCCGCTGCGGGGGTAGCGGCGGGCCACCGCGACGACCAGGCGGAGGTTGGAGCGGATGAAGATGTCCTTGGCCCGCTCGCCGTCGGCGACGAGGGCTTCCAGCTCCTCGCGGGTGGCGTCCGCCTTGGACTCCTCGTATCCGTCGAGGACCTGCCTTGCGAACACACCCGCCTCGATGATCTGCGACAGCTCGACCTCTTTGGCTGCGTCGAGAAGCGGCGTACGCGCGATCTCGTCTAGGTACATGCCGACCAGGTCGCGGTCCGCGATCTCGCCGCCATGGGCGCGAACACTGCTTGCCGCGTCGACGGCCTCGCCGGTGGCGGACTGACGACGGGCGACGGCACGGGTTGCCATGCGTGCTCCCTTGCGATGTGGGCTGGCGGGTGGTCCTGTGAACGCTTGGGACTCTTGTCGAGTGCCCGGCATCCGATGGAAACAACGACTGGAATCAGGACAGAATTCCCAACCCGCCCCTCTATTTTTCTGATCTTGCAGTACCCTGTCCGGCCGCACGACGGACAAGGTGCCCTAGACACGCACAAAGGTGCTGGTCAGGCGGGCACCCGCGAGCGACCTCAAGGTCCTCCACAGCCCCTGTACCCAGGTATGTGAGATTCCCGTCACATGCGTCACCGAGGTCTTCTCGCCGGAGGAGCGTCGCCCTTGACCGCCCCTGTGGACCTGAAGACGGCCCGCACCGGCCGAAGGTTGCCCGTCGGCCCTTTCAGCCGAACTGCACCGAGCGCTTGGCGAGCCCCATCCAGAACCCGTCGATCACCGACTTCTGCCCGTCCAGCTCACCGGCGGCGTCCGCCGCGCCCATGGTCACGAAGAGCGGGGCGAAGTGCTCGGTGCGCGGGTGGGCGTAGCGGCCGGCCGGGGCCTTGTGGAGGAAGTCCAGCAGGCCGTCCCAGTCGCGGTTCTCCAGCGCCCGGCGGCCCCAGTCGTCGAACTCCACCGACCAGGCGGGGATGCCGCCCTGCCGCAGGGCGGCGAGGTTGTGGGTGAAGAAGCCGGAGCCGACGATCAGGACGCCCTCCTCGCGCAGCGGGGCCAGCTTGCGGCCGATGTCCATGAGCCGCACGGGGTCGAGGGTCGGCATGGAGATCTGCAGGACGGGGATGTCGGCGTCGGGGTACATCTCGACGAGCGGGACGTAGGCGCCGTGGTCGAGGCCGCGGTCCGGGATGTCCTGGACGGGTGTACCGGGGGCGCGCAGCAGCTTCCGTACGGACGCGGCGAGCTCCGGCGCGCCGGGGGCGGCATACCTCACCTGGTAGTAGTGCTCGGGGAACCCCCAGAAGTCGTAGACCAGGGGGACCGTCTCGATGGCGCCGATCGCGAGGGGGGCTTCTTCCCAGTGGGCGGAGACGATGAGGATCGCCTTGGGGCGCGGCAGCCGCTCGGCCCAGGCGGCGAGCTCACCGGGCCAGACCGGGTCGTCCGCGAGCGGAGGGGCGCCGTGGCTGAGGTACAGAGCGGGCATGCGCTCCTGCAGGGCGGCGGACATGGCGGTCACTCCTTCCGAGGGGCCGAAGCTCCACTTGCTTCAAATCTAAAGCTTCCCTCGCCTACGACCGTACGACCAAGTAGTTAAATTTTCAAGGAGCGCTCTCGTACAGTGGAGTACATGAACACGGCATCGACTTCCGAGCCGCCCACGTCCGCGCCCTCGTCCGGGGCGGCGGGGCAGCCGCGCTGGCTCACCGACGAGGAGCAGCGCGTCTGGCGCGCCTACATCGACGCGACCATCCTGCTCGACGACTTCCTGGACCGTCAGCTCCAGCGGGACGCCGGCATGCCGCACATCTACTACAGCCTCCTGGTCAAGCTCGCCGAGTCCCCGCAGCGCAGGCTGCGCATGACCGAGCTGGCGATGTTCGCGAAGATCACCCGCTCCCGGCTCTCGCACGCCGTTGCCCGGCTGGAGAAGAACGGCTGGGTGCGGCGCGAGGACTGCCCCGACGACAAGCGGGGCCAGTTCGCGGTGCTGACCGAGGAGGGCCTGCGCGTGCTGGAGCAGACCGCGCCGGGCCATGTGGAGGCCGTGCGCCAGGCGCTGTTCGACCGGCTCACCCCCGAACAGCAGAAGGCCCTCGGCGAGATCATGCGGATCGTCGCCGAGGGCCTGCAGCCCAGCGAAGCGGGGGCGGACCTGCCCTGGCTGCGCTGACGGATCGTTCAGCGAAGCCGGGGCAGGTCCTGGAGGCGGTACGTACGGAGCGTCCCCATCCCCGTACGTACGCCTGGTCCCATGGGGTACGACCGGACGGCCGTCGTCGGGCTCAGTGCGCGACGACCGGCACCGGCACCTCGGCCTCGGCGCCCTCCTCCGAGGACGCCACCGTCGCGCCGCCCGGGCGGCCGGCGTTGACGAAGGTCAGGGCGATGGCCGCGGCCACCACGAGGATGCCGACGGCGAACCAGATCGCGCTGGTGTAGCCCTGCACCATGCCTTCCAGCTGGACCAGCTGCTGCTGGGACCGGCTGGTGGCACCGGCGATGTGGTCGGCCACGTACGCCGTGGTCGCCGAGGCGGCGATGGTGTTCAGCAGCGCCGTACCGATCGCGCCGCCCACCTGCTGAGAGGTGTTGACCATCGCGGAGGCGACACCGGAGTCCTGCGGCTCGACCCCCTGGGTGGCCAGGGACATGGCCGGCATGAACGCGGTACCCATACCGAGGCCGAGCAGCACCATCGCCGGCAACAGGAGCGCGGCGTAGGAGGAGCCGATCTCCAGCTGGGTCAGCAGCAGCATCCCGAGGGCGGCGACCAGGAAGCCGGGGCCCATCAGCAGGCGCGGGGCGACCCGGGTCATCAGACGGGTGCCGATCTGGGTGGAGCCGATGATCATGCCCGCGATCATCGGCAGGAAGGCGAAGCCGGTCTCCACCGGCGAGTAGCCCTTGACGATCTGCAGGTAGTACGTGAGGAACAGGAACAGGCCGAACATCGCGATGATCGCGAGGCCGAGCGAGAGGTAGACACCGCCGCGGTTGCGCTCGGTGACCACGCGCAGCGGCAGCAGCGGGGCCTTGACCTTCGCCTCGACCAGGACGAAGGCCAGCAGCAGCACGCCGGAGGCGACGAACATGCCGACCGTCACCGCGTCGCCCCAGCCGTCGGACTCGGCGCGGGTGAAGCCGTAGACCAGCGCGACCAGACCGAAGGTGGACAGGATCACGCCGGGGATGTCGAGCGGGGAGCGGTTGCGGCCGCCCTCCGGCTCACGGATGACGAACCAGGCACCGGCCGCCGCGACGACGGCGAACGGGATGTTGACGAAGAAGGTCCAGCGCCAGTCCAGGTACTCGGTCAGGAAACCGCCGAGGATCAGACCCACGGCACCGCCACCGCCGGCGATCGCACCGTAGATGCCGAACGCCTTGGCGCGCTCCTTGGCGTCCGTGAACATCACGGCGAGCAGGGAGAGCGCGGCCGGGGCGAGCAGCGCGCCGAAGACGCCCTGGAGGGCGCGGGCGCCGAACATCATGGCCTCGTTGGTGGCCGCGCCGCCCAGCGCGGAGGCGGCGGCGAAACCGCCCAGACCGACGACGAAGGCCCGCTTGCGGCCCCACAGGTCGGCTATCCGGCCGCCGAACAGCAGCAGACCGCCGAAGGCGAGGGCGTAGGCCGTGACGACCCACTGCCGGTTGCCGTCGGAGATGCCGAGGTCCTGCTGGGCGGAGGGCAGGGCGATGTTCACGATGGTCGCGTCGAGGACGACCATGAGCTGGGCCAGCGCGATGAAGACGAGCGCTTTCCAGCGGTTGGGGTCGGCGGCACCGAGGGTGCTTCTTGGAGCCTTTGCGGCCGTTTCAGACATGGGGGTACCCACTTCGGGACTTCGTGACGGAAAGTGAAAGAAAGCTAAGGAGAACGAAGGAAAGCGAAAGGAGAGGGACGACTCGTCGACTGTGACTTTTTGAGTTCTGCTGCGGTGCCTGTTGTGGCGACTGCCGCAATGCCTGCTGGGTCACTGCTGCGGTCACCGCTGTGGCGGCTCCCGCGATGACTGCTGCGGTCACTGTTGTGGTGACTGCTGTGGTGCCCTGAATTGATCGGTCAGGCCTGGCGCAGGTCCTCCATGGTCATCGGCGTGCCCGGAAGGACCGAACGGGCCGGGGCCCGCAGTCCGTCCAGGAACAGCTGGAGATGGCGGTGGACATAGCGGTCGGCGATGTGGCACCCGGTTCCGGCCGGGGGCCGGCTGAGCTGGGCCGCGGCGAGCAGCAGGTCGCCGACGTCCACGTCGGGGCGGAGTTGGCCGGCCGCCTTGGCGCGGCCCATGATCTCCCCGACGAGCTGCTCGACCCGCTCACGTGCGGCCACCAGATCCGGGTGGTGCTGGTCGAACGTGCTCTGGATCATCGGGCACAGCGCGCTGATCCGCTCGTCGGCCGCGGTGTGCACGAACCGCTCCAGAGCCTCGAAGGCGTCCCCGGTCTCGGCGAGCGCGAGTTCGGCCGCCGCCACCGTACGGTTCATGACGGAGCAGACGACCTCGCGGACCAGCGCGTCCCGGTCGGGGAAGTTGCGGTACACCGTGGCGTTGCCGACGCCGGCCCGGCGGGCGATGTCGTCCAGCGGCACGTCGGGGCCGAACTCGACGAACAACTCTCGGGCGGCGGTGACGATCCGCTCCCGGTTACGCAGGGCGTCGGCGCGCGGCCGGGTCGCCTTGCGCGATACGGGGGGTGCGGTCTGCACGGCGTACTCCTGAGTTCCAGGTGGGAGCGATCGGGCTCCCGGTGAGGCGATCCGGGGAGGGTTTCCCCGTTTCGCTCGGACACCTGACTAAACGGGGAAGGGCTCCCCGCTTATTTCCCGCTGCGCCAGGGATTTCATGTGATCCGGGTCACGATCTCTCCGCGCAAGAACCCACGTTCGGTCTCTTTCAGCGCGCGCCCGCTCATCCCTCGACACAGGGTGATCGAGAGGGTGCAGCGCGCGGTCAGGCGGCTGCCATGGACGGAAGGGCCCCTGCATGCAGCCACGCCGTCGGATACGCCCCCGCCGTGGGGCCGCCCTCGCCTCCGTGACCGCCCTGACCCTGGCGGTCAGCACCTCGGCAGGCACCGGTGGCCACACGGCGGGCCTCCCGACAGCGGCCGGAGGTGGACCGATAGCACCGGCCCGCTCCTCTCCCCTCGGCCCCTGCATGATCGCCGGACGGCCGACGGTCCAGATGTCCGAGGGGGTACCGACGGCACGCGGCTACTCCCGCTCCACGGGCACGGTCCACGCCCTGACCCTGATGATCGACTTCCCCGACGCGCCCGGCCCGGGCCCCGCGCTCGACCGTTTCGCGGAGTTCTTCCCACAGACCCAGAAGTGGTTCCGCACCAGTTCCTACGGCCGCCTCGACTACCGCCCGAAGACCCCGATCCGCGACTGGCTGCGCATGCCGAAGTCCTTCAGGGCGTACGGCATAGAGCGCGGCGCGCCCTTCGAGCCCGGATACCGGCAGCTGGTCCAGGACATCGTGGCCGCGGCCGATCCCCGGGTGGACTTCCGCTCGTACGACTTCCTGAACGTGCTGGTCACGCCGAACGCCGGCCCCTCCGCCCTGGACACGGTCCTGTCGGTGTCGTTCGCGGGCAACACCGAGGCCCCGGTGGCCGACGGTGTCTCCGTCGCCAACGCGTCCTTCGTCTACTCCCGCCAGGACGACGGCTCCGGCTCCTACCGCCGCACCGGCTACCGGGTCCTCCCCCACGAGAACGGCCATGTCTTCGGCCTGCCCGACCTCTACACCGCGGAGGGCGGGGGCGCGGTCGGCCACTGGGACATCATGAGCGAGGACTGGGGGGCCAACAACGACCTGCTCGGCTGGCACAAGTGGAAGCTGGGCTGGCTGGACACGTCCCAGATACGCTGCGCGGCCATCTCCGGGACGACCGAGCACGCCCTGACCCCGCTGGCCCGCAGGGGCGGCCCGAAGCTGCTCTTCATCCCCCTGGACCGCCGCAGCGGCTACGCCGTCGAGGTGCGCACCAAGGAAGGCAACGACGAGGCGGTGTGCCGCCCCGGCGTCCTGGTCTACAAGGTCGACGCGGAGGTGGACACCGGGATGGGACCGGTACTGGTCCACGACTCCCGGCAGGACAGCGGGGGCTGCACCCGCAGCCCGAACGTCCACGCCGAACTGTCCGACGCGACCTTCGCACCGGGCGAGGAGTTCCGGGACGCGAAGCGGGCGGTGCGCGTGGAGGTGGTGGCGGTGGACCTGGCGGGGGTGTACCGGGTGCGGGTCACGAGGGGGTAGCGGGAGCGGGTGTTGGGGTGAGACGTACGTGCGCGTGGGGTTACGTAGACGTACGGCGCCGGACGGTGACGCAGGCGTACGCGCGCCCGGGGCGGGATTACCGTTAGGGCTGCTGCGACGCCGTACGGAGAGCCGATGCCCGCGAAGACGACCCTGGACGACCGTGCTGTGCCGGCGGAGGCGGTGACGCCGTTGATCCGGGGCGTCGCGGTGCTGTGGAGGCTGACGGAGGCCGGCGGGACGCTGAGCGCGAGCGGGCTGGAGCGTGCCACCGGCCTCGCGCGCTCCACGGTGGACCGGATCACCTCCACGCTCGCCCGCATGGGGTACGTCCGCCTCGACGGCCGCGACGTGCTGCTCGCACCCCGCGTGATGGAACTGGGCAACTCCTATCTGGCCGCCCTCCGCCTGCCCGCCCTCCTCTCCTCCCACGCGGACGCGCTCGCCGACGAGTTGGACGAGTCGGTGTCGCTGGCGGTCGGTGACCTGGACGGCATCCGCTTCATCCACCAGGCGACCCGCCGCCGGGCGATGTCCCTCAGCTTCCGCATCGGCGACCTGCTGCCGGCCGAACGCACCGCACCGGGCCCGCTGTTCGCGACGCAGTGGACGGACGCGCAGTGGCAGGCCTGGCGCGAGCGCCGGGCGACGGACCCGCAGGACCGGGGCTTCCCCGCCGTACCGCCCCGCGAGCACGCGGCACCCGACGCCGACTTCGAACGCCGGGCGGCGCGGGCACGCCGGGACGGCTGGGCACTGGACGACCAGTTGATCGAGCCTGGCCTGGTCGCCGTGTCCGTACCCGTGCGGGAGCCGCATGCGAACGGACGTATCGCATGCGTGGCGAGCGTGGTGAGCCACACGAGCCGCCACACGGCCGACGACCTGCGCGACACGCTCCTGCCCCGGCTGCGCGCGGCGGTCGCGGAGATGGAACGCGAACTGCGCGAGGCGCCGCAGCCGCGGTCCGGGACGGCTCCCGAGGGCCTGGCGATCTGGACGGGGGCCTCCAAGCAGGAGTTGGGCCGGGAGTTCGTCGAGTCGCTGGCGCGCGGGCTGACCGTGCTGACCGCCTTCGGCGAGGGACGGGCCGAGCTGACGCTCACGGACGTGGCACGGGCGACGGGGCTGTCGCGGGCGACGGCACGCAGGGCACTCATCACGTACGGGCATCTCGGCCTGGTCCGCCCCTCGGGCAGCCGCGGTTTCGTGCTGACGCCGCGCGTGCTGTCCCTGGGCTTCCCGCCCCTGTCCCGTACGTCCCTCGCCGAGATCGCCGCCCCCCACCTGGCCGAACTCGCCGACCGGGTCCACGAGTCGGCGTCACTGGCGGTGCTCACCGAGTCGGGCGAGGAGATCCAGTACTTGGCCCGGGCCGCCACCGGCCGTGTGATGAGCGTCAATGTAGCGGTGGGCACGCGGCTGCCGGCCTACGCGACGTCTTCGGGCCGGGTGCTGCTGGCGGACGTACCGGACCGGGCCACGACGGCAGGAGGGTGGCCCGGCCCTACGGATCTGCGCCCGCTCACCCCTCGTACGATCACGGACCCCGCGGCCCTGACGGCCGAGCTGGAGGACGTGCGAGCGCGCGGGTACGCCCTGGTCGACGAGGAGTTGGAGGAGGGCGTGCGGTCGGTGTCGGTCCCGGTGCGCGACCGGACCGGCCGGGCGGTCGCCGCGGTGAACGTGGCGATGCACGCGGCTCGACGTTCGGTGCAGGAGTGCGTACGGGACGTGCTCCCGGAACTGATGGAGACGGCGAGCCGGGTGGAGGGGGACCTGGGGGTGGCGGGGCGGTTCGCGGGCGTGGCGATGTCCTGAGGCGAGCGGCCGCCCAGGAGGAGGTCTGGGACGAAGGGCCGTGGCTGGGGCCCATGGCTGGGGCCCGCGGTGGAGGTCCGTGACTGGGGCCGGTGACGGAGGTCCGTGGACCTGGGGCCCGTGACAGAGGTCCGCGGCACAGGCCCCTTGCCCTCTGCCCTCGGCCCTCTGCCCTCTGCCCTCTGCCTTCTCACCCCTCGTACGGCCGGACGGCACGCCCCTCCCGCAGGGTCAGCCCCCACCAGGCGAGCTGGTCCAGCAGCACGGCGGCGGCCTTGGCGGTGCCGTCCTGGTCGTGGGGGCGGCCCTCGTCGTCGAACCGCTCCCAGGCCATGTGGAAACTGACCGTGTCCCGCAGGGTGACGGCGTGCAGCTCGGCGAAGACCTGCCGCAGCTGCTCCACGGCCCGCTGTCCCCCGGCCATACCGCCGTAGGAGACGAAGCCCACCGGCTTGGCCCGCCACTCCCGGTAGACGTAGTCGATGGCCAGCTTCAGGGCGGCCGGGTAGCCGTGGTTGTACTCGGGCGTCACGACGACGAACCCGTCGAGCCCGCCGATGCGCTCGGCCAGGGTCGGAGGGGCGTCCGGGGTGGCGTCCGGATCGGTGGACCGCTCAAGGGTGAGCTTGAGCTCGTCGGCGAGTGCGGGCTCGGACAGATCGATGACATGCGTCTCCATGTCGTCCCGCTGCTCGATCTCCGTCAGAAACCAACGGGCCACCTTGTCGGCGAAGCGGCCGGGGCGAACGCTGCCGATGAGGACGCCGATCTTCAGCGGGGGCGTGGGCTGGTGCCTCTGGAGGGCAGGGTCGGTGGTTGCGGGGATCACCGGGCTGTGCGGGGTCGAAGACATGGGTGTGCCTCGATTCGTGAGTCGGGAGGTACGCGCCTCTGATCGCGATGCGCCCCGAGCGGGGGCACGCAAGGAACGTAAAATCTCAAGCGAACTTGAGGTCAAGCGCGACCGAACGGACTCACGCGGCACAACCCGGTCCCGGCCGACCGGGGCGAACGACGAGGGACGCATCCGCTACGCTGTCAGGGCACCTTCGCCTTCGTAGCTCAGGGGATAGAGCACCGCTCTCCTAAAGCGGGTGTCGCAGGTTCGAATCCTGCCGGGGGCACAGAGAAACACCTGGTCAGAGGCCCTTCCGTCCGTCGGACGGGAGGGCCTTCGTACTCGCAGCACACATATGGCACACACGGGCTGCGGGCAGAGGTGGGGAGCTGTGCGATATGCCCGCGAAGGATGAGCTGGCCCGGCACCGGTACGAGAAGCTGGTGGAGCGGCTTGAGTCGCTGATGCAGGGCGCTTTGAAGCCGGAGTACCAGGGCTACTACGGGCAGCTGGTCCTCGGCGCGGACGATCTTGCGGAGATGGGCGAGCTCAAGGACGTCCGGCGTGCCGCGCGCGAGGCAGGTCGTCGTCTCGGCTGGAAGACGACCACCCAGCTCGTCGGCGGCCGACTCTTCGTGCGCGACGAGCGGGAGGTGCCCGAGGAGATCGAGCGGCTGGCCGGGGATGCGGCCGCTGTTGCGATTGACCGGGCCCGGGAGGAAGGCCGCCGGCCGCGACTGACCTGATCCAAGGGGCAGGCACAAGGGGCCACCCCACCGCCTCAGCGCGGTGGGGTGGCCCCTTCGATTACGACTGCCCGGCACGGGTTACGCACACATCATGCGGCGTCTTCCTCCAGGGCGGCCACCGTCTCGGCGGCCTCGCGAGCCTTCCTCTCCGCCTTCTCCAGCTTGGCCTTCGCCTTGGCCAACTGCTTGGCGCGGCGCTTGTGCATCTTCTTCGACACCTCGTCCAGACGGTCCGGGAAGAGGTGGCCGTACGTGTCCAACGTCAGGGTCGCGGACTTGTGGCCCAGCATCGTCTGTACGACGTTGACGTCCGCGCCGCTGGCGATGGCGAGCGAGGCCGCCGTGTGACGCAGCTTGTGCGGGGTGACCTTGAGGTGCCCCAGCCCGGCCTTCACGACCGCCGGCGCGAAGAACCGCTGACGGAAGTTACGGGCACGCAGCGGGCCTCCCTGAGGGGCGGTGAAGAGCAACTCCTCATCTCCCCGGCCCTGGAGGTGGGGCTTCAACTCCTCTGCCAGGAACCGCGGGATCGGTACCGACCGGCGCTCGTGGTTCTTGGGGGTGTCGAGGTAGAGCTTGCCGTTGTCCTCGGCGTACGCCTCGACGATGTGCGCTCGGCAGGCGTCCAGGTCCACGCGACCCACCTTCAGCGCGGACGCCTCGCCCCAGCGCAGGCCGGTGTAGGCCAGCAGCAGGATGAACACCCGGTAGGCGCCCGACACGTTGGCCAGCGCGTCGACCTGCATGTCATCGAGGTACACGTGGTCGGCCGGCGCCGCCTTCGGCAAGGGCACGCCGACAGCCGGGTTGACCGCCAGACGACGAGCCTTGACCGCGTAGCCGAGAACGCGGCTGAGGACGACGTACGCCTTGCGGACCGACCGAGGGCTGAGCTTCCTGCCGCCTGCCGCCTCGCCGGACAGCAGATCCGCGAGCCACTCGGCGATGTCCTCGAACAGGATGCGGTCCAGCGGAGTGGTGCCCCACCTGGGGATCACGTGGACGTCGAGAACGCCGCGATAGCGACCCCGGGTCGAACGCTTGAGATGGATCTGCGCGGCCAGCCAGGACTCCGCCACCTCTGCGAACTTCACGCGCGCGGCGGCCGGATCACGGTAGGAGCCGTCGTTGAGACGGGACTCCATCCTCGTCCGCTCCGCCTCGGCGTCGACCTTGCGAGCGAAGGTCTTCATCTTCGGCTTGCCATCGGGGTCGTACCAGCGCACGCGGTACCGCCCCGGCGGCGTACGGCCCGCCCGCTTGGCTTCCGCCACGGCCCGTACGTACGTCCCGTGCCCGATGCGGTCCTCAATCCAGACCCGCGCCAACTAGCACCCCCTCCGGTCATTACTGGACACCGACGGGAGCGGCAGGAGCAGGGCCATGGGAGGAACACCGAGCGCGGTGGCGATGGCGACGAGGTCGTCGATATCGCAGCGTCGGTGGGCGCGTTCGGTTCGGCTGAGGGCGGTGTTGGACATCGGGCGGCCCAGCGCGGTGCAGCGGGCGGCGAGCTGGTGCTGAGTCAGGCTGCGCACGAGGCGTAGGTGCTCGATGGCGCGGGCGGTGTGGAGGCCGGCGGGGCCTATTTCGACAGGTCGGGTTGCCATGACAGGTAGCTGTAACTTGCATCCGGCCGTCATGGCAAGAGTTGGTTCTTAAACTCTATAAAAGTCGCCCGGGGGCGAAGTGGTGTTCGTCTCGCCGAATTCCGGTACATCACGAGCCTTTTCAGCGGAGAGGCCGTGCTATCTTCCCTCCGCGTCATGGAGATGGGCGATTTGAGCGACTATCAGCCATAGTGTCCGATAGGCTGACCGCGCCACTGATGACTGCTGGGCGCTATCTCTGAGCTGCGGAGGTATCGGATTCCGACCCCTCTGCCAGCCGTTGCGCCACAGAAAAATTTCAGGCTCTGCGGGAGCGATTTCGGCAACCGGGGATCCACCCTTACTGTTTGGTCTCCCCCGGCCACGCCGAGGGAACTAGTACAGAGTTTCAGAACTAACTCTGGACTTTTCCCTGGGCGGTGTGGCTGTGTTGTCCAGGCCCGTTGTTCAACACCGAAAAGGAGCCCTGTGCCGAAGACCTCTCCCCGCGGTACCAACGTCCCTGTCGCCACCGCAGCTGCCCAGCGCGGCCCGCTGGCCACCCCTGCGGAGGTCGCCACCTACCTCGGGGTGCCGGTGAAGACCCTCTACCAGTGGAAGTACCGGGGCGTCGGCCCCAACGTGCACAAGGTCGGCCGCCACCTGCGCTACCGCTGGCACGAGGTGGACGCCTGGCTGAACGCCCAGGCCACGTACGACCTCGTGGTCTGACGCCGCCCTTTCAGGGACAGCGAAACGGCTCTCGGCGAGCCACCGCCGAGAGCCGCACAGTCCCTGCCCCATCGCCCCTGAATTGACCGATCCGGTGGGCCGGGCCTTGCCCGTCCGGCCCACCAGGGAGGAACGCCTGTGGACGAACCTACGTCCTCCACCACCCCTACCGCATCCCCGACGCCCACCTGGCCGCCCGTCGCCGTCCCCGGCCAGGCAGCTCCCGCAATACCCGAACCCTCGCCCGCCGAGGACGAGAAGCCGCCCCAGGCTCCAGAGGGCGCCGCCTTGCTGGACGAGCTGCGGGAAGCCATCGCCCGGTACGTGATCCTGCCCAGCAGCGAGGCGCTGACCGCCGTCACACTGTGGGTCGCGGCCACGCACATCCAGCCCGCCCTCCAGCACGCGCCTCGTCTCGCGGTGGTCGGACCGGCGAAACGGTGCGGCAAGTCCCGCCTGCTGGATGTGATCACGGAGACCGTGCGCGAGCCGCTGATCACGGTCAACACCAGCCCGGCGGTCGTCTTCCGCGCCATCGGCGATGACCCGCCCACCCTGCTGGTGGACGAGGCCGACACCATCTTCGGCAGCATCAAGGCCGCCGAGAAGAACGAGGAGCTGCGCGGCCTGCTCAATGCCGGCCACCAGCGCAACCGACCCGCCCTGCGCATCTCCGGGCCCGAGCACAAGCCTCAGGCGTTCCCCACCTTCGCCATGGCAGCGCTCGCCGGCATCGGGGATCTACCGGACACGGTCATGGACCGGGCGGTGGTGATCCGCATGCAGCGCCGCAAGGATGGTGAGCGGGTCGAGCAGTTCCGCTCCCGCCGCGACATCCCGACCCTGCACGGCCTGCGCGACCGGCTGACCGCCTGGCTGCGCCCCCTGATGGACACCGCAGCGGACTTGGTACCGCCGATGCCGGTGCAGGACCGGGCGGCAGACACCTGGGAACCGCTCGTAATCGTCGCGGAACTGGCGGGCGGCACCTGGCCCGAGGAGGCCCGTGCCGCGTGTGCGTCCATGTGCGCGGCCGAGGCAGGCAAGGACGACGAGTCGAACCTGAAGACCCGCCTGCTGCAGGACATCCGGCGCGCCTTCGCACGCTGCGGTGATCCCGACATCATGCGCACCCGGGACCTGCTGGACGAACTCCTCAAGGACCAGGAGGCGCCGTGGGCCGAGTACGGCACCGCCGGCCTGAGCCCACGCCACCTGGGCATCCTCCTCAAGGACTTCGATATCAAGGCCGCCACTCACCGCTTTGAAGGCGGCCGGCAGGCCAAGGGCTTCGCCCGCCTCCGCTTCGCCGACGCCTGGGCCCGCTACTGCCCCGAGGAGCCGACGCCCGACAGCGGCGACGAGAGCACCGCCCCCGGCCCGGGCCTGCACTCGTAAAGACTCGTCGCACTCGTCGCGTCGCAGGTCAGCCCCGCGACGAGTGTCGTCGCCGTGACGAGTCCACTCGTATCACGCCAACCTTCCGTACCTGCTGTGACCAGGCACGCGACGAGTGCGACGAGTGCGCACCCCCTCCCACCAGCCTCACTCGGTGCCCATGGCACCCGCTCCCCGCCTGGAGTACCCCGCTTGCCTTCACGCACCGCCCAAGCTCTCGCGCCGGTACTGACCGCAGCGATCCGCCTCGGGGTCGCCCTGGTCGGCACGATCGGCTTCGCCCTCTCCTACGACGCTCTGCGGCAGATGGCCGTCGCCATCCACGTCCGCGGAATCCTCACGTACGCCTTCCCCCTGGTGATCGACGGTTTCATCGCCATCGGCGTCGCCGCCCTGCTCATCCTGCGCACCGCACCCTGGCGCTCCCGGCTGTACGTCTGGGCACTCGTCGGCATCGCCACGATCACCAGCATCTGGGCCAACGCCCTGCATGCCGTCCGCCTCAACCAGCAGGCTCACACCACCGGGCTCCACCTGGACGACGTCACCGTCGGCGCCCTGTCAGCCATCGCCCCGCTGGCACTGGCCGGAGCCGTCCACCTTGACCTGGTCATCCGCCGCCACCCCACACGCCACGTTCAAGAGGTCGCCACCACAAAGAGCCACAACGCCCCTGGCTACGGCCACAACCACACCGACTACGCCGAGCCGACTCCGTCATCCGAGGGCAACGCCGGTCTGCCAGAGCAAGCAGAGATGCCCGATGTGGCCGGTCGCCCCCGCGACGTGGTGCGGGACGCCGCCAATGTGCCGCAGGCTCGGAAACCGCTCGCCACGGCAGAGGGCCACGAACGCGACGTCACCTTCGACGAACTCCTCGCCCTCGCCCGCACGGCACCGCTGGGACGCGGAGGCCGCGCGTCACGCCGCAACATCGAGGCGGCGATACGAGACGCCGGCTACCGCATCGGCAAGGACCGCCTGACCCGGATCAAGGACTGGGTGCAGGCCGAACTCGACCAGGCCGCCAGCCAGTGGCGGGCCGAGCCCGACAAGGAACCCGCCAACGCCCTCTGAGGCTCCCAGCAGCACCCACCACCCTGCGAACTCGACTTCTCTCGCTCGTCCCCGCGCTGACCAGTACGGGGACGAGCCAGCCGTCGAATCGCGTCACCGTCGCACCGCAACACCACATGGAGAACCGCTCTATGCCCGACCTCCACAATGAACTCCCCACCAGCCAGCAGGAGGTGACCACCGCCGTCACCCAGCCAGCAAGGTATGACGTTGGACCGTCCAAGGGCCGGTCCAACGCGGACACCTCCGCCCCGGGGGTGGCGGAGGACTTCGGGCACCAGGGGGTGCCCGAGGAGGAGGCACCCGCCGACGCAGCCGAGCAGTCGCCCGCCACCAGCGCCGACGAAGTCACCTTGCGTCGTCTCGCTCGCCGCCGTTCCCGCGAGGACGTCCAGCGCAAAAAGCGTGTCGACGTCCGCTACAGCGTCGACGAGAAGACCCGGATCCTCACCCGGGCCCGTGAGATGGGCATCGCCGGCGCCCACCTCGTCGGCGCCGTGATCATGGCCTACCTCGATGGCGATCTCACCGTGGGCCTGGCCGGGCAGCGCACCCAGCTCGATGATTGCCTCGACAAGCTCGACGCCCTGCGGGCCGAGGTCGCCCGCATCGGCAACAACGTCAACCAGATCGCCCACCGCCTCAACGCCGGAGGGGATCCACACCCTGTGGACACCGCCGTCCTCGCGCAGACCGAGCGCACCCTGGACGCAGTCCGCGCCGCGATCGGCGACATCGCGCAGACCATGAACCACGCTGTCTCCGCGAAGGCGGCCCAGTGATCGCCAAGATCGGCAGCGGCAAGGACACCGCCGGCCTGATCCGGTACCTGTTCGACACGAAGAAGGCCAAGGACCACACCGACCCGCACCTGATCGCCTCCTGGGACGGCTTCGCACCCGACCCAGGCCGCGCCGACGACTTCGACGCCACAAAGAAGCGCCTCGTGGCCGACCTCGACCTGCGGGTCAAGCAAGCCCGCCGACTGGGCCGGGTACCCGAGCGGCACGTGTGGCACTGCTCGGTACGTGCCGCCCCCGGCGACCGGCACCTCACCGACGCCGAGTGGGCGGACATCGCGCGCCGCATTGTGGCGGCCACCGGGATCGCGCCACAAGGCGACCCCGACGGGTGCCGTTGGGTCGCCGTACGCCACGCCGACGACCACATCCACATCGCCGCCACCAAGGTCCGAGGAGACCTGAGCACCGCCCGCCACTGGAACGACTACCTGAAGGCCGACAAGGAACTCGCCGCCATCGAGAAGGAATACGGACTCCTGCAGGTCGTGCGCGGCGACCGCACCGCCACCAAGCGCCCCACCCGCGCCGAGATGGAGAAAGCCCGCCGCGCCGGCACGACTCGGACCTCCCGCGAGCGCCTGCGCACCACCGTCCGCCAGCTGGTGTCCATCGCCACCAGCCCGGAGGAATTCCTCCACCTGCTCGACGGCGTCGAAGGTGTCCTCGTCGATGTTCAGCACTTTCCCTCCGGCGACGTACGCGGGTACAAGGTCGCCGTGGCAGGCGACACCAACGCCGCCGGCGAGCCGATCTGGTTCTCCGGCGCCAAACTCGCCCCCGACCTGTCCTTCCCCAAGATCCGCGAACGCCTCACCGCCATCGAGGCTCCGCCCGCAGCGGAGCCGGGCAGCCGGCGCAGGCCCAACCCCTGGTACCAGGCCACCGCCGCGGCCGAGCGCATCCCCCACCACCTCGACCACGGTGACGACGCGGCAGCCCAGGCCCACATCGCAGCCTTTGGCGAAGCCATCGATGTCCTGCCGCTGCTCGCCCCCAGCCACCTGCGGCCACAGCTGCAACAGGCCGCCACAGCGTTCGAACGCGCCACCCGCTCCCGCGTCCGCGCCCATCAGGACCAGGCACGCGCCCTCCGGGGCGCCGTCCGCGCGCTGCGCACCGTGCCGGTCACCGGTGACGGGTCCGGGCTGGCGATGTTCCTCGACATCGCCGTGCTCGTCATCTTCGCCACAGCCCGCTGGCACCAGGCTCGCCAGCACGACCAGCAGGTCGCCGCCGCCCACCAGGCCCTGGTCCACCTGCAGGCCGTCTACCAACAGGCTGCTGCCGAGCCACTGGCCGCCCTGGCCCAGCGCCAACCACCGGCTCGCACCATGGAACGGCACGCCCAGCGGATCCTCGTGATCGTGCCCGAACACGCTCAGCAGATCCTCGACGACCCCGCCTGGCCGGCACTCGCCGCCGCCCTGACCGAAGCCGAGACCGCCGGCCACGATCCCGAGCTGCTCCTCCAGCATGCCGCCCGCCAGCGCACCCTGGACGACGCCCGCTCCACCGCCAGGACCCTCACCTGGCGCATCCAACGCCTCGCCGCCCGGCAGGCCCCCAGCGCCCGAGCACGAGCCGCCCAAGCCCGCACGAGCGTTGCAGCACGAACGGCACAGCGTGGCCAGACCCCACCGAGCCCTTCGCAGCCTGGGCCTGCGGCACCTTCTCGACACCGGTAATTCCGGCACTGACGGCCTCGCGCGCGAGGCCGTCAGCAGGAGGAAGGCACCTGTCCCGTTCACCCCCAGGCTCCCACACCGCTGACACCACACAACGGGCGCTTGGCCGGTCCACGACGGGCGCGGGTTTCCTGAGTGAACATTCGCGCGTTTCCTGAGTGAACGCTCTGGTGTTTCCTGAGTGAACGGTCTTTGCCCGGGGGACCCCCTCCTACTTCCGGATCACCTCGCCTCGGCAGCAGCCCAGCACGTCCGCACGAGGAGGAGTGATTGCCTCGCTCCCCGGTGACCTCGTCGGCAGCCTGGCGAACGGGCGTCGACGATGATCACTGCGGTCCTCCCCGGTGAAGGAACCGCGTCACCGCACCGTGCCGACCAGAGGCTCCAGCAACTCCAGCGCTTCCTCCCAGCGGAAGCGATCCGCCGCGCCACCGGCCCTCGGCCGGTGCGGTTCGCACGAGCCGATCAGGACGCCCATACCCTGCAGACGGTCCAGGCTCTGCTGATAGGCAGGGTGGGCGGCCTGGGCTGAGTTCAGGTAGGGCAGTGCCACGGTCGGGATGCCCATGCCGTACGCCTCGCACAGGATGCCCAGGGCGAGGGTGTCTGAGATACCGGCGGCCCACTTGTTGATCGTGTTGAACGTGGCGGGAGCGACGGCGATCGCGTCCGCCGGAGGCAGGGGGCGCGGGTCTCCCGGTGATCGCCAGGCGGAGCGGATCGGGTAGCCGGTCTGTGCCTCGATCGCCTTGGCGTCGATGAAGCCGAGTCCCTGCGGTGTGGCGATGGCGCCGACGTCCCAGTGCGCCTCCTGGGCGGTGGTGATGAGCTTGCCGACGTCACGGGCAACACCTGCCGCGCACACGACGACGTACAGGAAGAGCTTCTTGTCCGGAGCGGTCGGCTCGGTCACGCGGGGACTCCCAGTTGGCGGCTGAAGTGGTGCAGTTCCGGCAGGGTACGACGGCGGTCGCGGGCGGCCATGTCGGCGACCAGGTTGCGGACGTCGGGACGGCGGATGTCCTGGGCGGCGCAGGTCTCGGCGATGCGCAGGGCCTGGTAGCCGTCGGCGAGGCGGCCCTGCTGGCTGTAGGCACGAGCCGCCTCCACCCATAGGGCGGCGCGGCGCTCGGGGACCGGGATGTGTCGGCGCATGAGGGGTCGGGCCGCCTGGAGGGCGAGGCCGGCGTCACCGAAGGCCACCAGGGCGCTCAGCTCGTGCAGGGCGACATTGGTCGGGCTGAAGGTGGCCCAAGCGTCAGGCCGGTCCAGGGTCACGTACCGGGAGACTTCCTTGGCCTCTGTGAGGAATTCCTTCGTGGCCGCGCGATCACCGCGGCTGCTGGCCGCGGTCACGCCGCGCAGGAGTAGCAGTCCTACAGCAGCGAGGTACTTCGGAGAGCGCCGGTCGTACGAACCGGTGAGCTGGTCGGCGGTGTGCCTGACCAGAGTGACGGCTTCGGTGGCGTGCTTCTCGCGCACCAGGACGTGGGCCTGGACACGGACGCTGGAGGCGAGGACCACCGGGTCGCCCGAGCGTTCTGCTTCGGCCATCGCCCGGCCGACGGCGAGCCATGCGTTGCCCTGGTCGTGCTGTTTGAGCAGCAGGCTTCGCCGTCTCAAAACCTGATCTTCAGACGCCGTGTCGTCGGGGCAAGTCCGCCCGCGCTGCAGGCTGCCTTACGGGAGGGGACACGCTGGAGGTGGCCTTGGCAAGCCGGGCCTGGCGCGAACCCATGCGCTCGTACTCGCGGCAGAGCCCGGACCGTGGGGACGGCCCGTGAGGTGATGCGGCCTTTACCGTGCCGCGCGCCCGTCGAAGCAGCCGCTTCCGGTTGCGGCCGACGTACGGTTGAAGTACCGAGGGCACCACGCACTCCGGCCGCCCCGCCGGGTCGTCCTCGGCGAGAGACGAACCCCGGGCCGCCCCAGTGGTCGGCGCGGAGACGGGTCGGCATCATGTCCGCCGCGGTCGAAGCAACTCCGCGCAAGCTCATCATGGCAGGGGCCGCGCTGAACACCCGTGCAGGTCCGCAACCCCGCCGAGGGGAGGCGTGATGGCCTTTGCCCGGCTGGACATCCATCGGCGGAACCGAGGAGAGCGGACGCTCGTCACGCTTGCCGGCGACATCGGGCCGGCCACGACGCCGCTGCTGCGGGCCGCAGTGGAGCAGTGTCTGCTGGACGGTGTCACCGTGATCGACATCGATATGACCACGGTCGGCTCCTGCGACGCCAGGGGCTTGGACGTCCTCCTGTCGGCATCACGGCGCGCGAGCCGGGTCCACGCTCGCCTGCGGCTGCACCATCCGTGCGCGCAGATCACCCGGCTCCTCGATACCACCGGATCGACTTCGCTGCTCCTTACGGCCCCCGTGAGTCCCGTGCCGCCCGCCGCATCCGGCGACCTCATGACTACCGCGACGCGGGCGCCCGAGGACCCCGCTCGTCGGCCGGATCAGCCGGTCCTCAGGGACGGGATCCGCCTTCGACGGCTGACCCGCTGGCAGGCAGAAGACATGCGCGAGGACATCGCGGACCTGGCTGCGGAGTCCGTCGCGGGCACCGCCGGCGAGGCGTACCACGACCGTGGAGACTTCCTGCACCGCTTGGCGGTCACCGCCCACCGCCCTGGCTTCGCCCTGCTGGTCGCAGAAACGACGGTGCTGATCGGTTGCGCCTTCGGTTATCCGGTGGACCCTGACGGCTCCGACCGCCGGTGGTTCGACGGAACGCTCCAGGAGATCATCCAGCGGCTCACCTCCCGCGCACGGTTCGTCGTCCTCACCCAGGTCGTGGCCCATCCGCACGCTCAGCACCGCGATATCGCCCGCCGCCTGCAACAGCGTCTGCTCACAGACCTGCGGTCCTCCCTCGGGGTCACCCTGCTGCATCCTGCCGACCAGGCAGGACAAGCCGCCTTCTCGTCCTGGGGCTGGCAGAACATGGGCGAGGTGGTCGGGCTGCCCGGCCCCGTCGCCCCCTGTGTGTTGACCCTGTCTTCCGAAGGGCAGCCCTCGGCACGCCGATGATTCGGCAGAGGAGCGATGAGCCGGCGGTCGTACGCGGCCCGGGCCGCCACGCCACCCGTCGTCCGCCATACGGACGTGTCTCGACGCGATGGCTGCGCGCCACGCCGCCCGCCACAGCCGGGAGTAGCCTGACAGGTACCGAGAACTGTCGGGCGCACGACCACGGCGGCGCCGTTCCCGGCGAGTGACAGACACGGGCAGCCGGAAACCGCCCGGATCGGGATCGCACGATGAACGCCATCACCAAGTCCGCCAAAGGTACGGCCCCAGGTGACGGACACTCCTACCGGATGCCCTTGCCCCGGCTGCGCCTCACGCCGGATGTCAGCCATGGCCCGCTGGACGGCGCATGGTGGCCGCGCTGCGACGCACTGGAACTGGAGCTGCCCGCGCTGGTCGGCTCCTTGGATCCGAGCATCGGCACCGTCACGCGCGTGACCGTGGGTACCGCCGCCTGGCCAGATGCCCCGCAGGAGGTGATGGCACCGGGGCATGTGATCGAGGTGGCCCTGAGCAACGGGGCGGCCGAGATGCATGCCATCACCGTGGACTGCGGCACCGTGGGGCGCTGGGAACTGCTCGTGGTCCCACCGGACGAACCGGCCGGAACGGCAGCCCTGCTGCTGACCGCCGCCTCCGACCCCGAGAACCCCTTGTCCGCCCCGCGCCTGCTGGCACTCGCCGAGAGCGGCCTCGACGGACAGGACACATGGGAGTCGGAAGGAGGAGCCGGACCCAGGTAAGCAGCCCGCCCCGGCCTGCCACGCGTGCCCGGCGGACCCGGGCGTCCACGACCCCTTGATGGAACCATGGCACCGACAGATCCTTTGTCATACCGGCCCGCCCTGACCATGGCGGGTGAGGGGATGACGGCAGGACG
The DNA here is from genome assembly GCF_053594495.1 of Streptomyces sp. NPDC001920. Classification (NCBI taxonomy): domain Bacteria; kingdom Bacillati; phylum Actinomycetota; class Actinomycetes; order Kitasatosporales; family Streptomycetaceae; genus Streptomyces; species Streptomyces sp. NPDC001920. The sequence continues at coordinate 302,845 of NZ_JBSFEP010000007.1, read as the reverse complement.
GCGCGCGGACCGCTCCGAGAGCTTCGGGGAAGCTCTCCTCGGAGAGATCCTCGACAGCGCGCACGAATTGCCGCCCCATCTCATCGGACCCCTGGTCGCCGACGTGGTGGAACGGCTCGGTGGCCGCCGACCACAGGTGCTGTTGCAGGACTACGGCCAGCAGCTGCTCGTACCGCTGCCCGGTGAGGGCCTCACGGGCGGGGAACCTCAGGTGATCGACGACTCCGAGGCGGGCCGTTGCTTCCTCGACGCGGTCCCCGTGGAGGTGCCCCGGGAGGACGGCGTCCGGGTTCATCTGCCGCTGCTGGACGGCGGTGACCAGGTGGGGGTCATGGCGGTGACGCTGGACGGCATCGACGACCACGACCGCCGCCTGCTGCACAGGATCTCCGGCCTGGTGGCCGACCTGCTGGTGACCAAGCACGGCTACTCCGACCTGTTCTTCGGCGTCCGACGCGGCGAGGCGATGAGCGTCGCCGCGGAGATCCAGTGGTCGCTGCTGCCACCGCTGGCGATGATCATGCCCCGGGTCGCCGTGGCCGGGATCCTGGAACCCGCCTACGACGTGGGCGGTGACAGCTTCGATTACGCGCTCAACGACGACGTCCTCCACGTGGCCATGATCGACGCGATGGGCCACGGACTGGACGCGGCCACGATGGCCACCGTGGCCATCGGCGCCTACCGCCACGCCCGCCGGGCCGGCATCGGACTGCCGGAGATCTACGACTTCATGGACCGCGCCGTGGCAGAGCAGTTCGGTCCCGAGCACTTCGTCACCGCACAGATGATGCAGCTGGACACGACGACGGGACGGGTGCAGTGGATCAACGCCGGGCACCCGTCGCCGATCCTCGTCCGCGACCACCGCGTCGCACAGCGTCTGGTCGCCCCGACGACCCTTCCCGTCGGCCTGGGTGGTTCGGTGCCCCGGATCAGCGAGCTGGGGCTGGTGCGCGGGGACCGCGTCCTCTGTTTCACCGACGGAGTGGTCGAGGAGCACAAGAGCGGTGGGGAGGAGTTCGGGGAGCACCAGCTGATCGACTGCGTGAATCAACTGGAGAGGACCGGGCGCGGCATCCGGGCGGTGACGCGATCCCTGTCCCACACGCTCAAGCAGGCGAGGGGCGGGCGGACCAGCGATGACGCGACCCTGCTCATGGTGGAGTGGCGCGGCTGACCTCTCACTCCCGCCGTCCGACACCGTTGTGCCGGCCGCGCCCGGCGGCGACGGCCCTTCAGCCGAAGGACGGGAGCTCCCGGCACGCGCTGACACTGCCGGGAGATCACCCGGCCGGTACTCCACTCCATGTGGCCACTGCTCCGCGCCGCAGCGAAACGCGGAGTAGTGTGGACGGTACCGAGGGCATTTCGCACACCGGCTTCCACGCCGGGTCGTCCCCGGCGAAAGATGAAACCCGGGCCGCCGCAGAGGCGGCCCGGAGACGGGTCCGCATCATGTCGGCGACCTTGTACTCCACTCTGCCGCACCCCGAGTCCGTCGCAGCCCCGGCCGCGCGTCTCGCACTGAAGACCGAGAGCCCCTCCCGCGGACTCCTGGACGGAGCCTGGTGGCCCCGCTCCCGTGATCTGCTGAGCGAACTGCCGGCACTCACCGACGTGTTGGATCCCCTGTGGGGCCGCATCACCCGCATCGCCGTCAACCCGGAACACTGGCCGGTCATCCCCCGCACGGTTCCCGTGGACGGCCACATCGTCAAGGTCGGCTGGTTCACCCCGGAGATCGACCCGCACAAGCTGCTGCTGCTCTCCTACGGCACCGGCCGCTGGGATCTCCTGGTCATCCCGCCCGAGACCGGGGCGGAGTCTGCGGCCCGGCTGATGGCTGCCGCGTTGGACCACGACGGCCCGCCCCTGACCGCGAGCGCGCTCATCGCCGCGGACGAGGCCCGGCACGGCGTCTTGGCGGCCGACCAGCCACTGGACCCGGGCGAGGCATGGGAGTACGAGGGCGGCGCCTCCGCGGTGTCCGTAGCCGTTCCCCCGCAGACCGGTCCGCCCGGCCGGGCCAGCCGGCTGATCATCGGTATGTGAGGTGGCCGCCATGAACGCCTTCCTGACAGCCGCCGCTTTCGTGGTCCTCATCGCAGCGGCGGCGTACGTGATCCACCGGCTCGGCCTCCAGCACGCCGACAGGATCGCCGCGTACCGGTACAGCACCCCCCGGCCCGGCCGCCGCGGCCGCTGCCTGCCGCAGCCGTACCGGGCACCACGAGTGAGCATCCGGGCGCCCCACCGGCCGCCCGGCCGCGCCTCGGTACCGTCGGCTCAGTCCGCGGCGACGCGTGCCCGGGGTGTACACCCGGGCCCCGGACCGGGCGGGAAGCGGCCGGGACCCGTGGACCGAGGCATCTGAGCATCCGAACCGAGGCGTCATGACTCTTCCGCAGCTGAACATCTACCGGCACGACCGGGACAGGCGGGCACTGGTCACCCTGGCCGGTGTGATCGACCCCGCCACCGCGCCCCAGGTGCGCGCCGTTCTGGAGCGGTGCCTGCAGGACGGCATCACCCTCATCGACGTCGATCTGACCACCGTCGACCGCTGTGACAGCAGCGGCCTGCGCGTCTTCCTCGACGTGTCACGGCACGCCGCCGAGACTCACGCGTCCCTGCGGCTGCACCACCCCTCCCCGCAGACCGAACGACTGCTCATGGACACGGGCTCCGACCGTCTGCTTCGTACGACGAGGCCAGGAGGGGCGCGGCCTCAGCGGGCCGGGCGCCGAGGAGATCGCCACACGGAGCGGGCCGCCAGGTAGAGCAGATCGGCGATGAGGAGCAGTACACCGGCGGAGGTCAGATAGAGCATGCCGTCGACGCCCGCCCCGATGGCGATCAGAGCGATTCCGGCGACGAGCAGGGTCAGGAACAGGACCATGCGGAATACCTCTCTGGAGAGAACCGCGGCGTAGATGACTTTGTGGCTGACTTTGGGGCAGTCGTGAAGACCTGCCCTGCGAGCCAGACCGGGTCCCCCGTTGGGAGTCAGGCCCTGTGGATCTCAGCCGACGCGTCGTGCGCGGTGGCGGACTTCCTTGAGTCGGACCTTCGAGGGGAGGCGGTCCAAGCCGGCCGAGTCCCGCGCGTGCGTGAGTGTTTCCCGGCTCAGTCGCCCCAGAGTCCACGCTGGATCCGCATGAGGCTCCAGCAACAGCCGCACGCGCGCAGCCGGAGCGGAGCTTCGGCCCGTCAGCCGTGCATGCGCCCCCGAGACCCCGTCCAGGGCCTGCGCCTCTTCCTCGATCACGTCCTCCAGTGCGCCGCCGTCGAGCCGGGCCGCCGCCCCGTCCCCGCTGTCGACGAGGACGCCGCCCAGGCGGCGCCTGCGCTGTGCGAGGAGCCACCACAGCAGCAGGACCAGCAGCACCGCGAGCACCGCGATGACGGTCGGCCACCACCAGCCTTCCTCCCGCCACCGGGTGCGTCCCTCGGTTCCCAGCACCACGTCGTCCGGCCCGCGGAAGGGCCACCAGCCCGGCATGCCGAAGTCCCAGCGGCGCGGCAGGTCCAGCCCGCCCAGCAGCACACCGCCGCCCAGAGCGAACAGTCCAAGGCCGAGAAGCCCCAGCAGCACCCGGTTCACCGTCCTGAGCATCAGGATCACCTCAGCCCTTCTTCGGACGCCGGACGCGCACGGTCAGCGTGGGTTGCCGGGCGAGTCCCAAGGACGTCACGGCTTGGCCCAGCTCGCTGTCCAGGTCCGCGCGGACGTCCTCGAGTTCGCGGAAATGGGCGCGCGCCCGGGCTTTGACCTTCCGGCGGCCGACAGCGACGCGTGCCGACTGGACACCGGGCACCTGCACGGCCCGGTCGCGCAGAACCAGGGCGGCCGCGCGGCGGTCGAGCCCGGCGCGGACCTCCCCTGTCCCAGGGATACCGGTGGGCTGGCGCATGGGCAGCAGCCTGCGCAGTCCCGGCGTCACCGCCAGCAGGAACAGCCACAGGCCGAGGGCCATCGCCACTGCGGCCCCGACGATCACCCAGATGTCATCCAGTGGCCGTGTGGCCAGTTCCTCGGCGAGCCGCAGCCGCCAGCGCATCGCAGACCGACCTGCCCGGACCGAGACCACGTCGTACAGGAGCAATCCGATGGCCGCGGCGGACAGCAGGGCCACCACGGCCGCGGGAATCCGCCGCGTTGACCAGAAACGGCGCGCCGACCGGCCTGGTTCATCGATCGCCGCCGTCGCGCCCGAGCCCGCCCCCGGGGTGCCGTCGGCGGACGGAGCTGCCTGTCCGGGTTCGGGGGGAAGGTCGCTGTCACCGGTCGGCTGCCGCCAGGTGTTCGCGCTCATCTCACCCTCTCCTGGTCCGTGTGGCGCGTATGCACCGAGTGCAGCCTCTCGACCGACACCGCAAGGTCGGACACCTCCATGCCGGCCCATGTCCTGAGCCGTTCGGTAACCTCCCGGCGCACTGCGGCGCACTGCGCCCCGATGTCGGACGGATAGCCGAGCTCGACGGTGATGCGCATCCGTGCCTCGCCGAGCGCCGCCTGCCGTCCGCCGACAGCCTCGGCGCCTCGTCCTGCGGTATCCCGCTCCGGTGCCCGCCGCACGGAAGTGGTCACGCGTGGCATCCGGCGGCCGGGTGGTACGTGGTCGACCGAGTCGGTGAACCGGCTCAGCGCCTCGCGCGCCACGTGGGAAGCGATCTTCGCAACGACCCGGTCGGCGATGGTGATCGCACCACGCTCCCCACGGGGAATGCCCGGACGCCGATTGGCTTCACCGGTCACTGCCGCCAGTCTCCCCGTGCCCGTCGCCGGTCATCTCGGATCCGCTCCTGCCGGTCCCGGCGGCGGACGAAGTCGCCCGGTTCGAGATCGCCTTCCATGAACCGCCCGACCACGAGTCCGACGACACCCAGCCCCAGCACCAGCAGGAAAGCCCAGAAGTCACCGAAATACGCGGCGAAACCCAGCGCCATCCCGGCCATCAGGCCCACCACGGCTCTGCTCATCACGCGCTCCTTCGCTCACGCGGGCTGCTGCGCCCCGGCTACTGGATCCGCTGCCGCTCTTCCCCTTCGTCCTCCTCGTCGGGGAGCTTCACATCGCTGACCGTGATGTTGACTTCGACGACTTCGCGATCCGCCATCCGCTCCACCGCGGAGATCACGTTCTCCCGCACCTCACCGGCCACGTCCGTGATGGAGACGCCGTAGTCGACGACGATCTCCAGGTCGATGGCCGCCTGCTTCTCTCCGACCTCGACGCTGACCCCGCGTGTGACGGACTTGCCGCTGCCTGCGCCGGGCATCCGCTCCCGCATGGATCCCATTGAGCGCGCGAATCCGCTGCCCAGGGCATGCACGCCGCGCACGTCCCGTGCTGCCATTCCGGCGATCTTCTCCACCACCACATCGGCGACCGTCGTCCGGCCACGAGAAGCGGGAGCGCCACTGCGCCTTACGGCGGTGATCTCGGTCATCGGGATATTCCTCCCTTAGAGGCCCACCTGGCTCTCTTTTATACAATTATACTTACATTAGGGCGCATTGCCGGAATTGAACACTGCGAGGCACGAGGGTCCGACAAGTCACCTGAAAGAGGGTGCGAGGCCGGTGAAGACCGAAGCAGGGACGCAGGCGGTACGGCACCAGTTCGGCCTGGGCCGGCTGCTCCCGCTGGGCGGGCCCGCCGACGGGGCTTGGATCACCGAGCAAGCGGCCGTCCAGACCCTCAGGCGGGCCGCGAACGAGATTCCCGGGGTGCGGCTGGAGTCTCTGCGCATCGGGCCGGCGCCGCTCGAATCCGTATCCGAGCCGGCCGTCCGTCCGCCGGCCAGCGCGATGCCGCCGGGCCCGCTCAGGATCGAAGCCGCCTTTTCGGCATCACTCGGGGAGCCACTGCCCGAAACCGCCGACCAGTTGAGGAGCAGACTGCTGGACACGGCCGCTCGACGGCTCGGCCTGGCCACCGTGGCAGCCGACCTGCGCGTCACGGATCTCCATGAGGCCCCGCAGACAGCTACGGAGACGCGGACCGTTGTGAGATCCATGACGCTCACGCCGCAAAGCACAGCCGCAGCAAGGACCGCAGCCGCACGGAGCTCGCTCCCCGTGACCGGAGCGGGCTCCCCGCGAAGGCCCGGGGATCTGGCGGACGTCGCAACGGGTGTTCCGGGCGTCGCCGGCCTCACAACCGTGCTGGGGAGCCGCCCGGTCAAGATGGAGGACCATGCCGACCCACCCGGCCGGCGTGTCGAGGTCCACCTCGCGGTCGCCCCTGGACACCATCCTCTGGAAGTCGCGCGCACCGTCCGGGCCGCCGTGGCCGACGCGGCGACCACCGACGCCCCGGGCCCGGTCACCGTTGCCGTCCTCATCACCGAGACCGCGGCTTGACCGGACAGGCGTCGAGCACTCATCAGCGATCAGCAGATCCGCTTCACCGGCCGGAGTCGGTTCTGTCTGCCGACATGCACGCGGACCGCTCCGGAGGCCCCGTCTGACACGGTGTGAGACGCCTGCGGCGGGGTACCCGCTAGAAACAGAGGGCCTGCGCAGCAGCCGCTGACGGACGAAGCAGACGCCTCCCAGCTCCGTGGTCGTGTGATGTGTCCCGCAACCACGGAGGACGAAAAGCCCTGCCTGCGGCCCGGTCCAGCGGCTCCCGGGGCGGCGCCGGGCCACTCGGCCCTTCTTCGGAGAGAGTTTCACCATCATGAGCAGTAACACCGCGGTCCGCCCCCCGCCCTCGGAGGCGTCCGGAAGTGACTTCGCCCGCCTGTCGAAAAAGATCGCCGCCGCCGGGCTGCTGGGGCGCCGTCCCGGCTACTACGCGCTGCGGACCACGGTGGTGGCCGGGCTCTACGTCAGTGGGTGGGCCGCCGTCGCGCTCATCGGCGACAGTTGGTGGACTCTGGCGGTCGCCGCGTTCCTTGGCGTTGTCTTCGGCCAGGTCGCCCTGCTCGCCCATGACGCGGCGCACCGCCAGGTGTTCCGCCGACGCCGGGCCAGCGAGGTGTCCGGACGGATCGCCGGTGCCGGTATCGGGATGGGCTACGGCTGGTGGCAGGACAAGCACACCCGCCACCACGCCAACCCCAACCACGAGGAACTCGACCCCGACCTCGACCCCGACCTGCTGGTCTGGTCCCAGGACCAGGCGCGGGCGGCCAAGGGGCTCCCCCGCCTGATCGGCCGCTGGCAGGCGTTCCTGTTCTTCCCGCTCCTCACCCTGGAGGGCTTCAACCTGCACGTGTCGAGCGTGAAGGCACTGGCCAATCGTTCGCTGAAGCACCGCACGCTCGACGGCGTCCTGCTGTTCACGCACTTCGTGCTCTACCTGACCGTGCTGCTGTGGCTGCTGCCGCCCGGCATGGCGATCGCCTTCCTCGCCGTCCACCAGTGCCTGTTCGGCGTCTACCTGGGCTCCCTCTTCGCGCCCAACCACAAGGGCATGCCGATCCTGACAGGCGAGGACCGCCCGGACTTCCTCCGTCGCCAGGTGCTCACCTCACGCAACGTGCGCGGCGGCATGCTCACCGACATCGCACTGGGCGGGCTGAACCACCAGATCGAGCACCACCTGTTCCCCAGCATGCCCAGCCCCAACCTGCGCAGGGCCCGGACCATCGTGCGGCGCCACTGCCAGGAACTGGGTGTGGACTACGTGGAAACCGGGTTGGTCGCCTCCTACCGGTTGGCCCTCGCCAGTCTCCACCGTGCCGGAGCACCGCTCCGGCAGGCACGTGTCCCCATCTGAGAGACCCTGCCGGAGCCGTCGGAGGCCGTGATGTGGCCACCGTCGACACGCCCCGGTCCGCGCGGAGCACCGCGAAGAGCACGACGGCTGCAGTGGCGCGGCTGACCTCGCCCCGCCGTCCGACACCGTTGCGCCGTCGAGCCCGGCGGTGATCCGTCAGCCCGACGAACCGCGCCCGCTCCCGGTGTCGATGAGGATCTGTTCCGCCTGGCTGATGTTGTCCGCCAGGACCGCCTGGGCCATCGCGGTGCGGGCGGCGTCCGGTGCCGCGTCCGGCGGGACCACCAGGAGCGAGAAGATGTCCCGGTCGCCCCGGGTGATCAGGACCGTGTCGTCACCGACCGGGAAGGAATCGATGTGCACCACGCGGTCGTCCACGAGGATGCGCGTCGGGAGACCTTCCCAAGCTGCGGTGTCCAACCCCACGCGGGCCACAGGGCCGAGATGGGCGATGAGGGCACTCAGCAGCGCGGGCAGCTCGGCGCCCATGTCGCGCGAGCGCGGCCACCACGCACCATCGAGGACACCTTCACGTGATGCGGTCGTCTCCAGCCGGAGAAGCGCACAACCCGGCCGCACGGCCTCGTGGACACCGCTGGGCAGACGCCGGGGAACAGGAGGTGTATCCGAGCTGGTCATGAGGACCACCCGTCTGTAGGGCAGGTGCGACAACGGGACCGCCTCGCACCTGCCACGCTACTCCTGGTGCCACGCGCGCCGACGTCTCCGAAATCGCCCTCTACCGACCGGCCCCAGCCGGAACGGATCCAGCACACATGAGGCCGGGAAACCCCGTGAACACACGAGAACTACAGAGGAGTGTTTTCCCAGGCCAGGCGGCCTGAAGCGAGCGTTTCAGCAGGTCGCAGGCCCGTTCGGAGAAAACTCCTAAAGCGGGTGTCGCAGGTTCGAATCCTGCCGGGGACACAACGCTTTACAGCCCTGACCTGGGGTTTCTCCCCCAGGGAGGGTTCCTATTCGGCCTTGGACTCCTCGTCCGGGGCCGTTTGCGTGAGCGGAGCGTGAGCGGACGGAGAGTTGATCTCCGGAATTGCTCCCAACGGATCAGCATCATCCGGCACGGACTCCGGGCCGGGATGCTCCGCGTCGTCGGGCTCGGGCTCCGCTTCGGGGGCGGTGTTCTCGGAGGTGGCGCGGGCGCGCGGTACGAGCCGGGCCGCTGCCTCGGCTGTGGCGAGGTGGGCCTCGGGGAGCAGGCTCGTGTACGTCTCGGCCGTGGTGGGCCTCGCCGAGCTGCTGCTGGCCGGGGGTGACGACCGGGCCCGGCGCCGTTCCGAGCGCAGGATCAAGGCAGCGGCCTTCGCTAGGCAGAAGTCGTTGCGGGAGTTCGACTTCGACGCCAACGCCGACATCGATGCCGCCGTCGTGCACACCCTGGCCACCTGCGAATGGGCGAAGAAGGGGCAGCCGCTCTGCCTGATCGGCGACTCCGGCACATGGTGGAGTGGCGCGGCTGACCTCTCGCCCCCGCCGTCCGACACCGTGGCGCCGGCCGCGTCCGAAGGACGGGGACTCCCGGCACGCGCTGAGGCACTTGCCGGGAGATCATCCGGCCGGTATCCAATCCATGTGGCCGCTGCTCCACGCCGCAGCGAAACGCGGAGTAGCTTGGACAGTACCGAGGGCATCTCGCACACCGGCTTCCACGCCAGGTCGTCCTCGGCGAAAGATGAAACCCGGGCCGCCGCAGAGGCGGCCCGGAGACGGGTCCGCATCATGTCCGCGACCTTTTACCCAGCCCTGCCGCACCCCGAGTCCGTCGCAGCCCCGGCCGCGCGTCTCGCGCTGAAGACCGACGGCACCTCCCGCGGACTCCTGGACGGAGCCTGGTGGCCCCGCTCCCGTGATCTGCTGAGCGAACTGCCGGCACTCACCGACGTGTTGGACTCCTTGTGGGGCCGCGTCACCCGCATCGCCGTCAACCCGGAACACTGGCCGGTCATCCCCCGCCAGGTTCCCGTGGACGGCCACATCGTCAAGGTCGGCTGGTTCACCCCGGAGATCGACCCGCACAAGCTGCTGCTGCTCTCCTACGGCACCGGCCGCTGGGATCTCCTGGTCATCCCGCCGGAGACCGGGGCTGAGTCGGCGGCCCGGCTGATGGCTGCCGCGTCCGACCACGACGGCCCGCCCCTGACCGCGAGCGCGCTCATCGCCGCGGACAAGGCCCGGCACGGCGTCTTGGCGGCCGACCGGCCACTGGACCCGGACGAGGCCTGGGAGTACGAGGGCGGCGCCTCCGCGATGTCCGTAGCCGTTCCCCACCAGAGCGGTCCGCCCGACCGGGCCAGCCGGCTGATCATCGGTATGTGAGGTGCCGCCATGGACGTCTTCCTGACAGTCGCCGCCTTCGTGGTCCTCATCGCAGTGGCGGCGTACGTGATCCACCGGCTCAACCTCCAGCACGCCGACAGGATCGCCGCGTACCGGTACAGCGCCCCCCGGCCCGGCCGCCGCGGCCATGGCGCGCCGCACCACACACCACGCACTACTGGTGATCATCCGGGCGTCCCACCAGCCACCTGGCCGCGCCTCTGAACCGTCGGCTCAGTCCGCGGCGACGCGAACGCTGCCCGGGGCGTACACCCGGGCCCTGGGCAGCGCGAGGAGCGGCCGGGATCCGTGGACCGAGGCAGCTGAGCAACATCTGAGCCGAGGCGTCATGACTCTTCCGCAGTTGACCATCTACCGGCACGACCGGGACAGGCGGGCACTGGTCACCCTGGCCGGCGTGATCGACCCCGCCACCGCGCCCCGGGTGCGCGCCGCTCTGGAGCGGTGCCTGCAGGACGGCATCGCCCTCATCGACGTCGATCTGACCACCGTCGACCGCTGTGACCGCAGCGGCCTGCGCGTCTTCCTCGACGTGTCACGGCACGCCGCCGAGACCCACGCGTCCCTGCGGCTGCACCACCCCTCCCCGCAGACCGAACAACTGCTCGCGGATACGGGCTCCGACCGTCTGCTCCGTGCGACGAGACTGGGAGGGGCGCGGCCTCAGCGGGCCGGGCGTCGAGGGGAGCCCCGCAGGGAGCGGGCCGCCAGGTAGAGCAGATCGGCGATGAGGAGCAGTACGCCGGCGGAGGACAGACAGAGGATGCCGTCGATGCCCGCCCCGATGGCGATCAGAGCGATTCCGGCGACGAGCAGGGTCAGGACGCGACCCTGCTCATGGTCGAGTGGCGCGGCTGACCTCGCCCCCGCCGTCCGACACCGTTGCGCCGGTCGAGCCCGGCGGTGACCGGTCAGCCCGACGAACCGCGCCCGCTCCCGGTGTCGATGAGGATCTGTTCCGCCCGGCTGGTGTTGTCCGCCCGGACCGCCTGGGCCATCGCGATGCGGGCGGCTTCCGGTGCCGCGTCCGGCGGGACCACCAGGAGCGAGAAGACGTCCCGGTCGCCCCGGGTGATCAGGACCGTGTCGTCACCGACCGAGAAGGAATCGATGTGCACCACGCGGTCGTCCACGAGGATGCGCGTCGGGAGACTTTCCCAAGCTGCGGTGTCCAGCCCCACGCGGGTCACGGGGCCGAGGTGGGCGATGAGGGCACTCAGCAGCGCGGGCAGCTCGGCGCCCATGTCGCGCGAGCGCGGCCACCACGCGCCATCGAGGACACCTTCACGTGATGCGGTCGTCTCCAGCCGGAGCAGCGCACAACCCGGCCGCACGGCCTCGTGGACACCGCTGGGCAGACGCCCGGGAACAGGAGGTGTGTCCGAGCTGGTCATGAGGACCACCCGTCTGTAGGGCAGGTGCGACAACGGGACCGCCTCGCACCTGCCACGCTACTCCTGGTGCCACGCGCGCCGGCGTCTGCGAAATCGCCCTCTTACCGAGTCATCGGTTCACGCGGCGCGTGAAGCTCCGGCAGGAACGACTCGATGCCTGCTCCGCCTGCGCGGGCACTTTGGTGCACTACCGACGCTGCCTGGTTCGGCGAGCACGAGCAGCCACCGCCAGAGGACCCTGAAACAGTGCGCGTGCGCTCCTACGGCCTGCGATCCCATGCGCGAGAGGCGTCAGCCGGCGCCCGCCGCACGGCAACTGTCCAACGGTCAGGCAGTGTGCTCCCCGAGCGGGTCGGCCGCTGTCGCCGTATCCATGAATCGCTCGGCTTCCGTCTCCGTTGCGGCCGGTGGCACGACGAGCAGGTCCCAGCGGCCGTGTCCCGGAGCGAGCAGGCAGACGGTGTGTTCGACTCGCGGCGAGTCCGTCCGACGCACGTGCACCATCCGGTCCGCGACCAGCATCCCGTCCCCGGGCAGCGACCACATCGTCCCGTTCACGAGGACACTGCTGATGTGTCCCCAGTGGTGCGGCAACCCGGCGAGCAGTCCGGGCAGTTCGGCAGTCAGGTCGTACGACCGCGGCCACCAGGCCCCGTCGATACGACGGGCCGAGCCGCCCGGGCGACGCTCCGCTTCCAGCCGCAGCCGGGCGGAAGGCTGGTGGAGCGAAGAGGTGGTCGTCATGAGAGCTCCTGGGCTGGTGCGGACGGTGGACCCGCCACGGTCGGGGATGCGGCGGGCGGTGGCCGGTCCGGCGGGCGCCGACCGCAGCCCGGAAGGTGCACGCGTCACACGGTCTCGCCCGGATGCGTCCGGTCGACGGGCGGTCTGCTGACGTCCAGCCAGGAGCGGAGTGGGCCGGCGCCCCGCGCGGGGTCGAGCGTGAGGTGCAGACGCGTCCCTCGCCCCGACGTGAACGCCGGATAGCTGCGCTGCTCGCCCCCGGCGAACAGCAGCCGGAGAGCGTCCGCGACGAGCCGGGCCGCTTCGGCGTCCGTGGAGACGATGCGCACCTCGACCATGCCCTCGGCGGGAGCGTCGTCAGGAAGGTCTTCGGTCGAGGATGAGTGCGCCTGCAGGGATTCGGTGGTCATATCGGCACCTGCCCCGGGCCGTGTAACGGCTCGTGTCGTGTCGCGCGGCCCTACCGTGCCGCGCGCCGAGGATGAGACCAGCCCTGTCACCGGAGTACGAAGTACCCTCGACTCGTTCCACCGTACTCCCGGCAACCCCCGGCGCAGCCGCTTCCAGTCGCGGGCGGCGTACGGTTGAGATACCGAGGGCATCACGTACTCCGGCCGCCACGCCGGGTCGTCCTCGGCGCGTGAGGAACCCCGAGCCACCCCAGCGGTCGGCGCGGAGACGGGTCGGCATCATGTCCGCCGCGGTCGAAGCAACTCAAGGCACGCAAGGCACGCTCGTCATGGCCGCCCGCGTACCGCGTACCGGCACCGGCCCGCGCTGCCGCCGAGGGGAGGCGTGATGGTCCTTCCCCGGCTGGACATCCACCGGCGGAACCGAGGGGAGGGGGCTCTCGTCACGCTCGCCGGTGCGATCGGCCCGGCCACGGCACCGTTGCTGCGGGCCGCGCTGGAGCAGTGTCTGCGCGACGGCGTCACTGTCATCGACGTCGACCTGACCACGGTCGGCTCCTGCGACGCCAGGGGCCTGGACGTCTTCCTGTCGATGTCACGTCGCGCCGGCCGGGTGCACACGTCTCTGCGGTTGCACCATCCGTGCGAGCAGATCACCCGGCTCCTCGCTGTCACCGGCTCCACCCCCCTGCTCCTCGCGGCCCCCACGGATCCGGTGCCGCCCGCGCTGCCCCGCGGCCTCTTGGAGGCGGCCTCCCCTGGTCCGTCGGCCGACGGGACGCGGACGCGTGAGGACACCGCCCGCACACCGGTCCTCAAAGACGGAATCCGCCTGCGCCGGCTGACCCGTTGGCAGACCGAAGGAGTGGAGCAGGACATCGCGGACCTGGCCATGGCGTCCGTCGCGAACACCCCCGGTGCGGCGTTCCACGGCCGGGGCGAGTTCCTGCGCCACCTGGCCGTCAGTGCCAGGCGGCCCGGCTTCGCGCTGCTGGTCGCCGAGACGACGGTGCTGGTCGGTTGTGCCTACGGCTTTCCGCTGGGTCCGGACGGCTCCGGCCGGCGAGGGTTCGACCAACTGCTGCGGGAGAGCATCCAACGGCTCACCACCTGCGCACGGTTCGTCGTCCTCACACAGGTCGTCGCCCATCCGCACGCTCAGCGCCGCGACATCGCCCGCCGACTGCAACAGCGCCTGCTCACCGACCGGCACACCACCCTCGGAGTCGCCCTGCTCCATCCGGCCGACCAGGCCGGGCATGCCGCGTTCGAGTCCTGGGGCTGGCAGAACATGGGAGAGGTCGTCGGGCTGCCGGGCCCGGTGGCCCCCCGCGTGCTGATCCTGCCTGTGGAGAGCCGCTCACCGGCAGGCCGCTGATCGGGACGGCTGTTGTGGTCGATGAACCGGCGGGCCGTACCGGTCGCGGTGCTCATGCCACCCGTCGTCGGCGGTACGGACGCGCCTGCCGCGCGGCGGTTGCGCCCCGCTCCGACCGCCACGGCCGGGAGTATTCTGGCAGTCACCGAGAGCTTTCGGCCGCACGACCGCGGCGAGGCCGTTCCCGGCGAGTGACAACCGCGGGCAGCCGCAGGGTGCCCGGGACGGGATCGCACGATGGAAGCCACCACCAAGCCCGCCGAAGGCACGCCACCAGGTGACGCGCACACCTACCGGATGCCCTTGCCCCGTCTGAGTCTCACGCCCGGCGTCAGCCACGGCCCGCTGGACGGAGCGTGGTGGCCGCGCTGTGACGCGCTGGAACTGGAGCTGCCCGCTCTGGTCGGCTCGTTGGACCCGGCCGTCGGAACCGTCACCCGGGTCACCGTGGACCCCGCGTGCTGGCCCGACGCCCCGCAGCAGGTGATGGCGCCCGGCCACGTGATCGAGGTGGCCCGGAGCGACCTCGCCTCCGAAGCGCATGCCATCACCCTGGACTGCAGCACAACGGGACACTGGGAACTACTGGTCATCCCACCCGACGAGCCGGCCGGAGCAGCCGCCCGGCTGCTCACCGCCGCCGCCGACCCCGAGAATTTGCTGTCGGCTCCGCGCATCCTGGAACTCGCCGAGAGCGGCCTCGGCGGAGAAGCCACATGGGAGTCGGAAGGAGGCCCCGGACTCAGGTGAGAGGCCCGACGCGGTCGGGCTCACGTGACCGGCCGACCGGTCCGGTTGTCGACGCCCGGTGGAGCCATGGCACGAGCGATCTCATCGTCGTCCCACACCGCCGTGAGCGATGCGCGCGGCCCAGGGCGGGTGAGCGGGAAGACGCCCGGACGACCCACGAACCACTCCGAGAGCTTCGGGGAAGCGCTGCTGGGAACGGTTCTCGACCGCGCGCACGAGCTCCCACCCCATCTCATCGGGCCCTTGGTCGCCGACGTGGTGGAGCGCTTGGGGGCCGCCGCCCGCAGGTGCTGCTGCAGGACTACGGCCAGCTGATGCTCGTACCCCTGCCCGGCGAGGGCCTCGCGGACGGGAATCCGCAGCTGATCGACGACTCCGACGCGGGACGCTGCCTCAGGCTGCTCATGAGGCCAGCCTGAGGAGTTCCTTGGGGCCGTACGGGTACAGCCACGGGCTGTGGTCACCGGCTTGGAGTCGGTCGACCGCGATCAGCGCGTCGGCCGCGGTCTTGCAGCGCGGATGCCGCGCGGCAAAGGCGGCGATGCGGGCTCGCTGGGTGGGCAGCCAGGCGGCGATCACCTGGGGGTCGCCGTCGTCCCACCACGTGAACCGGAGTTCCTCCCAGAGCAGGTCGGTCGCCCAGTCGAGGGCGAGGCGGACAAGCCCGGCGTCCGCCTCGGGGCCGGCAAGCCCAGCAATGTGCTCCAGCCACGGCTCCATATCACTCGTCGCGTGGGCGATGCCTTCCAAGAGGTCGGCGATATCCGAAGGGGACCGGCCGTCAACCAGAGCGATCGCCAGCAGTGCTCGGAAGGCTTGTTCCACAGCGGCACGTTCGGGCGCCGGCCAGTCGACGAACTTGGCCCCGCGCCGGCCGAGATGACCGAGTTCTTCAGACGGATCGGTGCCATGGCCCTCCGGCCCCCAGTAGCGCAGGGCACGCGGCATGAGACGCCGCCATAGGACGGGGTACTGGTCCGCCTCCCAGTGGCTGACGACCTCACGCATGAAATGCCCGAGGAGATCGTCTGGTACGTCAGCGGGATCGCCACCGAGAATGCGCAGCTCCGACTCCGGGGTGCAGTAAGTGCAGCCGTCCACCGGGCCGTCGAGCTCGGGAGGTGACGCGAAGACCCGGTCGGCCTCGGCCAGCGCGTGCCGCCACATCGTGTACGGATCGGGGTCAAGAGGATCGGACATGGTACGACCTGCCGAGGGGACTCCGCGCAGGGGAGCCTGGCGAAGAGCGGGACTCTACCACTTGGCGATGTCCGAGGCTCCGCGCCCCGGCCGGACTCCGCACCCCGGCCGGACGGCCGCGTGAAGGCCACTCGGCAGACGCCGGGGAGAGGGCGTATCCGAGCCGGTCATAGGGGACCGCCCATCTTCCGGAACCGGCGCGAGAACGGGGACTCCCCTCACCCTTGTCCCTCGCTACTCCGCGTGGCCTGCTTCGACGGCGGGAACCACACTCACGGCATTACGCTTCAGGAAAGGGCGCGTGCGGAAGCGCGGCGACACCGATACCGGACGTTCCAAGCGCCGGTTGCACCTGCTCCCGGCGCCACCGCCCGCAGGAGGTACGCATGGATGACGAACCGTCGGCCTCCGCGGGCCACACCTAGGTCGGCCTCGTCGCGCGGCAGTTCCGTGGCCGCTCGTGGCGTCGCCGAGGAGGCACGCCTCACAGCCCGCCCAGCCCTGGCCGGTATCAAGCGGATCAGCCCGGCCGCAACGCGTACGAGGTGTGACACAGACTTCGACGGCTACGAAGCCTGCCGCCCCGTCAGCGCCCGCACCGTCGGCCACGAGCCCGAGAGCGACAGCCATGACGACACTCCGCGAACGCAAGACGTACCGCAAAGCGATTCTCCGGGCCCTGTACGGGGCAGTCGAACGCAATCGTCCCGAGGTCAGTGGAGCGACACTCCGCGACGAGGTCGACCTTCCCGACGACGACCTCTCCGCGGCCTGCGCCTACCTGGCCGGCGCGGGTCTGATCACCGTCGACTGGACATCGCACAAGACTCCCGCCACTGCCTCGCTGACCCATGAGGGCATCCGATTCATGGAGGAGGAGGAAGAGTCGGCCGCACCCACTCAGGGTCCCTGACATTCGAGAACCGACGTGCGGCGCGGGCGCGGGGCGGTCCCGTCCGACCGCCTGCCGGCCACCGGACGTCGCGCTCTTCGCGGGGATGTGACCTTCATCGCGGTAGTGGAGTTTCGGCGCGGTCGGCGCTGTGCCATCCGCTGATGAGGGTGGCAGCGGCACACCTCCCGTCGGCGGAGGTCATGGGGCTGCGGGCGGAAGTGCGCACGACAGAAAGGCCGCTCCACGGGGAGCAATATCTATGCCCGCGACGTGAGAAATAGACGCCGGGCACGGCGAGTATTCCTCCGCCCTCGGCCGACTCGGAATTATCGACCGCGCAAGGCCGGTCGCAGCGTGCTACTGTCGATCTCAGTTGCAGGTGTGGTTGCCAGAAGGTTCATTTCCGACGGGGTAATCATCACGGCGACACGGAATGCACACAGAGTGAATTCCTGATACCGCCTCCGAAGGAGAAATGAAATGGCTACTGGCACCGTGAAGTGGTTCAACGCGGAAAAGGGCTTCGGCTTCATCGAGCAGGACGGCGGCGGCGCCGACGTCTTCGCGCACTACTCGAACATCGCCACCCAGGGCTTCCGCGAGCTGCTGGAAGGCCAGAAGGTGTCGTTCGACATCGCTCAGGGCCAGAAGGGCCCGACGGCCGAGAACATCGTTCCCGCCTGACACGAGCGCTGACGCATACTTCGCAGCTGGGGCCCGCACCTCTGGGGTGCGGGCCCCAGCTCGCTGCATTTTCAGGGCGCGCGACGGGAAGTCTTTGTCGCGTCACCGACCGGTGAAACATTCCCCGCCACTCCGGCTCGCCCTACATCGAATTCGGCTCGTCTCGAGTATTCTCTGCGCCGCTCATCTGCTGCGGGAATTCCTTGCCACGTGCCCCATCAAGGAAGGTTCCGCATGCAGCGTGCCCGCACATCCCGTACATATGACCGCTCCCAAGGAGGCGTCGGCGCCAACCGCTCCGGTGGCCCGCGCCGTTCCAAGAGCTACGGAAATCGGCAGCCCGGACGAGTACAAGGCGAGTTCGCGCCGCCGAAGACGATGACGCCCGCACTGCCCGCGGTCGGTTCGTTCGCCGATCTCGCGATGCCCGCACAGCTGGTGGCCACGCTCGGCCACGAAGGCGTGACCGTACCGTTCCCGATCCAGGCGGCGACCCTGCCGAACTCCCTGGCCGGCCGTGACGTACTCGGCCGTGGCCGCACCGGCTCGGGCAAGACCCTCGCCTTCGGCCTCGCCGTACTGGCCCGTACGGCGGGGCGGCGTGCCGAGCCGCGGCAGCCGCTCGCCCTCGTCCTCGTGCCCACCCGCGAGCTGGCCCAGCAGGTCACCGACGCGCTCACTCCTTATGCCCGCTCCGTGAGCCTGCGGATGGCCGCCGTCGTCGGCGGGATGTCCATCGGCAGGCAGGCCGGTGCGCTGCGTGCCGGGGCCGAGGTGGTCGTCGCGACGCCCGGGCGGCTCAAGGACCTCATCGACCGGGGCGACTGCCGGCTGGACGATGTCGCCGTCACGGTCCTCGACGAGGCCGACCAGATGGCGGACATGGGCTTCATGCCCCAGGTCACCGCCCTGCTCGACCAGGTACGTCCCGGCGGGCAGCGGATGCTCTTCTCGGCCACCCTGGACCGCAACGTCGACCTGCTGGTCCGCCGCTACCTGACGGACCCGGTCGTCCACTCCGTCGACCCGTCGGCGGGCGCGGTCACCACGATGGAGCACCACGTCCTCCATGTTCACGACGCGGACAAGCATCGGACGACCACCGAGATCGCGGCGCGAGACGGTCGAGTGATCATGTTCCTCGACACCAAGCACGCGGTGGACCGGCTGACCAAGCACCTGCTGAACAACGGTGTCCGCGCCGCGGCCCTGCACGGGGGCAAGTCCCAGCCGCAGCGCACGCGGACCCTGGCCCAGTTCAAGAGCGGGCATGTGACGGTACTGGTGGCCACCAACGTCGCGGCGCGCGGGATCCACGTCGACAACCTCGACCTGGTCGTCAACGTGGATCCGCCCAGCGACCACAAGGACTATCTGCACCGCGGCGGTCGTACGGCCCGTGCGGGCGAGTCCGGCAGCGTCGTCACCCTGGTGACCCCTGATCAGCGTCTCGGCATGAGCCGGCTGATGACTGCGGCGGGCATCACCCCCCGGATCGCCCGGGTGCGGTCGGGCGAGGCGGAGCTGAGCCGCATCACAGGCGCCCAGGCCCCTTCCGGTGTCCCGGTCGTCATCACCACGCCGGACGCGGAACGTCCCCGCGGCGCGTCGTCCTCGTCCCGGGGCCGTCGGGGCCGCAGGGGCCGCGCCGGGCAGGTCCGGCCCGTCGGCGAAGCGGCGCGCCGCGGGGCGCAGCGGCGGCCCGGCTTCGGCTCGGCCGCTTAGAGCCTCTGTGATCACCAGCCCATCTCTTCCGCTAGGTAGGAGGCACCTATGACGATGGTTCAGGCGCAGCACCAGGCAGTCGATCGCTCCCCCAGGCCCGTCGCTGATGGCAGGGACATGTCCGGACCTCGGGTCCGTGACGACATGACGGTCGAGGTGGCTCTGTCCCTCATGGCCGGAGCCCGCGTCGACCACCTCGTCCTGTGCGACGGGGACGACCAGAGCACGGGCCTGATCACCCTGGCCCGGCTCACCGTTCTCCGCGGCAGCCCCACCTATACGGACCGGATCCGGCTACGGGACATCCTCGACGGACCGTTCACCGCGCCCCGTGCTCGGCCTGATGCCCTCGTCGGAGAGCACGGCCGGACCCCGGGCGTTCTCACCCTCGCCCGCTGATCCGCTTCACCCGTTCGGCCGTTCCCCTTCTCCTGTGTGAGGCATCATGCGCTGTGTCATCGCCCGGTACCCGTTCGAGCTCACCAAGAACGGGGTGCTGGCCTCGATGAAGGGCATCACTCCCGAACTCGTCACGGGTGAGTCCGTGACCATCGGCCGCCGCCGCTACCCGGTCAAGCAAGTGGGCCAGGTCGTCACGCGACAGGACCACCGCGATTTCACCGGCGGCGAAGTCGTCCGGGCCATGACCCGCCTCGGTTTCACCTGCCATGCCCGCCCCGGCACCGCGCCGGTGGGTGCCCCCTCCCCGCTGCAGACCGCTGCGGCGCTGCTCGGGGGCACCGCCACCCCGTAGGTGTGAACACAGGCGGGAAACCGCCATCAAGGACCCGGTGAGGGCCCTGCCGACGCGCGTCGGCAGGGCCCTCACCGTCGTATCGCCGCCGCCCGGGGCGAAGCCCCTGGCCTAGAGGGAGGGACGAAGCGGCGCCTCATACCCGCAGGGGCCGAGACGGTCGCGGCCTGCGGGATCGCAGGGCTCCCGGCCGCGCTTTCGCCGCCCACTGCGACGTGTTGCACCCGTCATCGCAGGCCATAGGAGACCTGTGTCCTGCGAGTATCAAAATCTACTCTTGCCAGAGTAGACATAGGCCTCTGGCGCGGTTAGCCTTTTTCTTGTTGACACGGTCAAGCGAGACCCGACAGACACGAACTGGCGGGTCGCAGTACGTAAGTTCGCAGGTCAGTGCGGCTCTGGAGCTCCGAAGCCAAGGTGTTCGCAGAGCGGTGACGGGACTGAGAGCCGCACTGGGCAGCCCGCAGGTCGAGGGGCTGCCGAACGCATCACCGAGCAGTACCGCAGTACCCGTTCACCAAAGTGGTCGGTCAAGAGAAAGGACGGAGGAGCAGACGCCATCAGGATCGCCCGGCCGGGAAGCTCTCGGTCCGGGTACCGCAAGACCCCGGAATGGATGGTGGTCCCCGGTCACGCAGCCGCGATCCCCGCACCCCTCCCCTCGCGGGGCCGGGTAGCGGAAACAGTAGGTCGGCAGAGCATCAGCGCCGACGGATGGTGTTGAATTTCCTTCGGGGCCCTGGTGCCGTACGGCACCAGGGCCCCTCGACGCGTTGCAACAACGAGGTGACATGGCAGCAGATACTCCGCTCAACGGTCGTCTGGACGACGACGACTACCCCGCGTACACCATGGGCCGGGCCGCCGAAATGCTCGGCACCACCCCTGCCTTCCTACGAGCCATCGGTGAGGCTCGTCTGATCACTCCGCTGCGGTCGGAGGGCGGACATCGCCGCTACTCCCGCTACCAACTGAGGATCGCCGCCCGCGCCCGCGAGCTCGTCGACAGGGGAACCCCGATCGAGGCCGCTTGCCGCATCGTCATCCTCGAGGACCAGCTTGAGGAAGCTCAGCGCATCAACGCCGAGTACCGCCGTGCCGCGAACGAAGCGTCCGACCGTTCCAGTCACCATTCGAGCTGATCACCTGGCGCGGCCAGGGGGACACGGACAGGGGAAAGGGAGCCGTTCTCGTGTTCACCGGTGCCCTCGGGGCAGCGGCCCCCTTCCTGGTGGAGATCGGCCTCAGAGAGAGCCGACCTGGGCTTCCAGGCTGTTCATCAGCCGGCAGTGCGTGAGCGGTGCGTGAGCAGAGGGCGGGGTACAGCGCCGCACGTGCCGAACCGGGTGGCGCGGCGCGCGGTTCTCACCGAGGGGAACGGCACCGCGCGGCACCGCGCGGCACCGCGCGGCACCGCCGGGCACCCCCGGCACGGATCCGATCCCGCTCATGCCTCATGCCTCCTGCCTCCTGCCCTGGTCCTGCACACCTCTCGCGGGTAATCGCGGGTAAGAGGAAAGACTCTCCGAAACATTCGAAGAGTCGGACCCGGAGTTTGATCTCGCAATCGCGGGCGGCGTCGGGCTTATCGATTCACTTCATGGATCATGCCTGTGGCCAGGTCAATTGTTCCCGGAGAGGACTTCCGGACTGATCGAATGTTTCGAAATTTAGGCCGAAACTATTGACAGTTGGCAGGGCCATATCAAAACTGTCGCCGTTGGCAGAGTTCAACCAATTCGATGCGGGCTGGCACGAACCACCCGTCGATACAAGTTGCCCAGCCCCCGTCAGCCTTACGAGGACGAGGAGGTAAGCACGCTCATGAACGACGGACCCGCACACCCGACGCGCCGCAGCGTCTGCGGCCTGCTGCTGGCCACCGGAGCGACGTTGGCCCTGCCCGGCACCGCCGAGGCGGCCACGGTCATCACCAGGAACCAGACCGGAACCGACAACGGGTACTACTACTCGTTCTGGACGGACAGCCAGGGCACGGTGTCCATGACCCTGAACTCCGGCGGCAACTACAGCACTTCGTGGAGGAACACCGGGAACTTCGTCGCGGGCAAAGGCTGGAGCAACGGCTCACGCCGGACCGTGACCTACTCCGGCAGCTTCAACCCGTCCGGCAACGGCTACCTGACTCTCTACGGGTGGACGTCGAACCCGCTCGTCGAGTACTACGTCGTCGACAACTGGGGCACCTACCGGCCCACGGGAACGTACAAGGGAACTGTCACCAGCGACGGCGGTACGTACGACATCTACCAGACCACGCGCTACAACGCCCCGTCCGTCGAAGGGATCCGCACCTTCAACCAGTACTGGAGCGTCCGGCAGTCGAGGCGGACCGGTGGCACCATCACCACCGGCAACCACTTCGACGCCTGGGCCCGCGCCGGAATGCGCCTGGGCAGCTTCAACTACTACATGATCCTCGCCACCGAGGGATACCAGAGCAGCGGAAGCTCCAACATCACGGTGAGGTAGGCCGCTCACCTGCGACTGGGGCCCGTCCGGCAACCCCCGGCCCTGCTCGACGCGCTCACCCGGAACGGGCTGCGGGCCACGATGTTCCACCAGGGCCGCCGCCAGGCGACGCTGTCGAGCCGGGGCCAGGGCCAGGGGTTGCCGGTCAGGAGCCGCCCGAGGGCGGGCGACGGACGGTACGGCGAGGAAGGCTGCGGCCCTGCGGGGAAGGCCGGAAGCACCTGCTCAGCCCGACATGCGCTCGAATCCGGTCGCTCCTACCGTGGATGAGTACCGGCCGACGCGTGAAGGGTTCCCGTGGTCGACGGGAGGACGCGTGTCGGCTCCGCACAGTGCCGGAAGGCGGACCGGACATGGCCACACGGTCGGACACCCCCGTTCTCGACACGCTCGCCGCCATGACGGTGGACTCGATCGAGCGCTGCGGCCTCGACGAGAGAACGCTCATACTCACCCGCCTGGCCGCGCTCGCGGCCATGGACGCACCAGCGATCTCGTACCTCGCGCACGTCGACCCCGCCATCAAGGCCGACCTGACCGTCGAGCAACTTCAGGACGTTCTCGTCGCCATCGCCCCGGTCGTCGGCACGGCACGGGTCATGTCGGCCGCGACCCACATCACCGAGGCACTCGGCATCACCATCGCCTTGGCCGAGGCCGAAGCCGAGGCAATGGCCCAGGCGGAAGCCCGGAGCCGGAGCAAGCCCTGAGCTAGCGCTCTCGACCTGTCCCGGGCCGGACGACTCGGCTCTCGGTGTCTCGGTGCCTCACGACACAAGAAGCGGGGCCTCACGATGTGCCGCTGGATCGCCTACTCGGGCACGCCCGTCCTTCTGAGCCAGGTCCTGTTCAAGCCGCAGCATTCCTTGATCGACCAGAGCCTGCACGCCCGCATGGGGGTGGAGACGACCAACGGCGACGGTTTCGGTGTCGGCTGGTACGGGCAGGACGCGGACACTCCGGCGGTGCTGCGGGACATCGGTCCCGCCTGGAACAACCGCAATCTGCTGGAGGTCGCCCACCACGTTCGCTCGGGTCTGTTCTTCGCGCACATCAGGGCCTCGACGGGGACTGCCGTGCAGCAGACGAACTGCCACCCCTTCCGGAGCGGTCGCTGGATGTGGATGCACAACGGGGCGATCAGCGGGTTCCACCGGCTCCGGCGGGACCTCGCGTTGGCCGTCGATCCGTCCCTGTATCCCGACATCGAGGGTTCCACCGACTCCGAGCTGATGTTCTTCCTGGCCCTCACGTTCGGCCTGACGGAGGATCCCCCCGCAGCCGTGGCGCGCATGGCCGGCCTGGTCGAGGAGAGGGGGCACGCGCACGACATCCCCCACCCGCTGCAGATGACCCTCGCGGTGGCCGACGGCGAACGCGCATGGGTCTTCCGCTACTCCAGCGAGGGACGCTCACGGTCGTTGTACTTCAGCACCGACGTGGCCACCCTGCGCGGGCTCCACCCCGACGCCGCGTTCCTGCGGGACGTCTCCGACGAGACCCGCCTCGTCGTGTCCGAACCGCTGGGCGACCTCCCCGGCGCATGGAACGAGGTGCCGGAGAGCAGTTACGGCATCGTCCAGCCGGGCGACGACTCGTTCCACGCGTTCCGGCCCGGCCTCCGAGCGGACTCGGCCCGAAGCTGACCAGCCGGCCCGCGAAATAGCTGGTGAGCGTCCGGCTGCGTTTCACAGGACCGTCAAGGGCGCCGGCGGCGGCGCCGGTACCAGAGGGCGCCGACCCCGGCGGACGCCGTGGCCAGGGTGATGCCGAGGACCGGCCAGCGGCTCTCGGCGATGCGCAGGCCGGTCAGGAAGGTCACGGCGGTCAGGACGACCGGTACGAGGAGGGAGAGGAGGGCACGGAGCAGGGCCGCCAGCATGTCCGGTTCCAGGCGGGGGGCCCGGCGGGGGGATCGGCGCGGGGCGAGGGCGGGAGCGGCGAAGTAGTAGGCGAGGACCCGGTTCGACAGGCGGGCGTCGGCACGCCGGTAGACCATCGCCATGTACGGGAGCCAGACGAGGGGCGCGACCAGCCCGACCAGGAAGACCGCGCCGAGGAGCAGCCACCGCCAAGCCTGGACGGCGACCCGCCGTACGCGCGGGCCCGCCGGCCGGCTCTCTTCGGCCGGCGGGAGGATGCCGAGAAGGCGGGCCATGCGCAGGGTGACGGTCCACAGGGCCGCCCATCGCCTCCGGCGAGCGGGGGCGTCGGCGGGGTGTGGGGTGCGGTCGAGCGCGTCCTGCGCCTGGCGGGTGTTCTCGTACACGCCCTGGAGGACGAGGAGTTCGCCGGCGCGGGCGCTCGCCGTGGGGTCGCGGCCGTCGAGGGCGGCCAGCTCCAGGACCGTACGGGCCTGGCGGAGCAGCGCCGCGCAGAACGCGAGGGGGATGAGCACGAGGAAGGGGCCGCCCACGACGGATCCCTCCGAGACGACGGCCCGTCGGCCGCGAGCGACCACCCGGGCCCGGAGCTCCGCCTCGGTGGCGTCGGGGTGGCTCCGCCGAAGCGAGGCGATCACTTCGGGCACGGCCGGGCCCATGCGGCGGACGGCGAAGTCGGCGAGAAGTTCGGGAAGGTGCCCGGGATCGGTGATCACCGACGCCAGCAGCGAGCGTGGAGGAGAGAGCTCCGTGCGGGAGCCCTCCGTTCTCGGATTCTCCCGGTGCGACACAAGTCGTATCTACCACGAATCACCTTGATCGTCGCATGTCCGACCGTCCAAGTCGGCGCCCGCCCTCCGCACCGGCGCACACCGCCGTGACGCGGCCCTTCCCCCGTGGCGGGTGAGGCACGCAGGGCGTGCTCGGGATGCGATGGGAGGAGCGGCGAGGCGTGCGTCGGCTCACCGCCCCGCCTGCTCCGGCGGCGAACCCGAGCCGGACGACTCTGCGAGGTGGGCAGCGTGAAGCACTGGCAGGCTCTGATCGTCCTCGGTACCGCCCAGTTCCTGATGGTCCTGGACACCTCCGTCATGAACGTGTCCATCAGTCAGCTGGTCGAGGACTTCGACACGGAGGTCACCGCCATCCAGGCCGTCATCACGCTGTACGCGCTCGTCATGGCCGCGTTCATGATCATCGGCGGCAGGTTCGGGGACATTCTGGGGCGGCGCCGCATGTTCCTGCTGGGCCTCGTCGTCTACGGCGTGGGGTCCGCCCTGACCGCCGTGGCGCCCACGCTGTGGGTCCTCACGCTGGGCTGGTCGGTCATCGAGGGGCTCGGAGCCGCGCTGGTGCTGCCGGCCATGGCCGCCCTCGTCGCGGAGTCGTACCGCGGGAAGGACCGGGCCGTCGCCTACGCGGTCATCGGCGGGCTCGCCGGCGCGGGAATCGCGGTCGGGCCGCTGCTGGGCGGCTGGGTGACGACGTACCTGACCTGGCGGCTGGTCTTCGCCGGTGAGGTCGTCGTCGTCGCGGCCATCCTGCTGTGCCGCCGGGTGATCGCGACGCCTGCCCCGGCCGGCCCGCGTCCCCGGCTGGACGTGGTCGGTGCGGTGCTCTCCGCGGCCGGACTGGGGCTGGGTGTGCTCGGGGTGCTGCAGAGCAGCACCTGGGGATGGGTGCAGCCGCGCAACCCTCCCTTCACCGTCCTCGGCTTCGCCCCCACGCTGTTCGTCATCGGCGCCGGGGCGGCCGTCCTGGCCCTCTTCCGGCACTGGGAGAGGCGCCGGGAGCACCAGGGCCTCGACCCGCTGGTGCACCTGTCCCTGCTGGGCAGACCCGTGCTGCGGTCCGGCCTGTCGACGCTGCTGAGCCAGAACCTCATCCTGCTGGGCCTGTTCTTCACCATCCCGCTGTACCTGCAGGTGGTTCAGGGGTTCGACGCCTTCGAGACGGGCCTGCGGCTGCTCCCGGTGTCCGTGGCCATGTTCGTGACCTCCCTGTCGGCGTCGCCGCTGGGGCGGGTCATGGGGCCGCGCCGGGTGGTGCGGCTGGCCCTGGTGATCCTGGTGGCGGCCATCGTGTGGCTGCTCGCCACCATCGACCCGGCCATCGACGACGCACAGTTCGCCGGAGCCATGGCGCTGCTGGGCGTGGGCGTCGGCCTGCTCGCCTCGCAACTGGGCAACGTCGTCCAGTCCAGCGTCGGCGAGGCGGAACGCAGTGAGGCCGGAGGGCTCCAGTTCACGGCACAGAATCTGGGTTCCGCGCTGGGCACCGCGCTCATCGGGTCCATTCTGATCGGTGCGTTGGCCCACGCCTTCACCACGCAGGTGAACGACGATCCACAGCTGTCCGAACAGACCCGGGAAGAGGTCGGTGTCGCCCTCCAGGCCGGGATCACCTTCGTCCCCACCGATCAGGTGCGCTCGGCGGCCGAGCGGGCCGGGCTGCCGCCGTCGGAGGTCGCCGCCGTCGCGGACTCCTACGCCTCCGCGCAGCTGGACGGCCTGAAGGCGGCGATCCTGGCCACCGGCGGCATCGCCCTCGCCAGTTTCCTGGTCACGCCGCATCTGCCCACCGCCCGGAAGGACCGCCCGCGGCGGCCGGACGCCGAAACCGCGGCCGGGGCGACCGGACCGACGCGCTGAGCTGCAAGGGAGGCACCTGTGTCCAGGACCAGAGCCACGAGCGGTCCGGCCTCGGCCCGCGCGGAGCGGCGTGCCGAGCGCCGGGCCCGCGCGGACTACACGGGTGGCGTCTACGGATCCATGCTCGCGGCCTCGGTGGTGATCGGCGCGGGCTCCTTGGGCTCGTTCCCCCGCATCGAGCTGACGCTGCTGCTGTTGCTGACCGGAGTGGTGTTCTGGGTCGCCCACGTGCACGCCCAACTGTTCGGGGCGCGCCTGGCGCAACAGGCTCTGGGCCGCCGGGTCGTGCTGCACGTGTGCCGTGACGAGTGGCCGATCGTCAAGGCCGCCGTCCCGCCGGCCGCAGCGGTGGCCGTCAGCCCGCTCCTGGGGCTGGATGTACGGGGTGCTCTCTGGCTGGCTCTCTGCGTCGCCGTCGCCGGCCAGGTGGGCTGGTCCGTGGCGGCGGCCCGCCGCGCCGGTGCTCCGCCGCGGCTCATGGCCGCGACCGCGTCGGTCAACCTGGTGCTCGGGCTGCTGATCATCGCCCTCAAGATCGTCCTGAAGCATTGATCCTCGGCATCCGCCCGCCGGGGGGCGGTCACCTGTACCGGGTGAGGTCCGAGGGGGCACCGAGGCGGGACGATCGCGGGAGAGGGCGCCGTCCGCCGGACCGAAGCAGCCCTTGGAGGGACAGCTCGTGCGCTACGAGATCCGCATCGAGGGAAACCTGTCGGAGACGCTGGCCAAGGCGTTTCCGGAGCTGGGCCATGTGGTGATGTCCGGCCAGACCATCCTGTTCGGGCCCGTCGTGGACGAAGCGCACCTCTACGGGCTGCTGGCACGCTGCCAGTCACTGGGACTCCGGGTGGTGGAGATGCGCCAGTTGCCGGAGTGAGGGGAACCCGGTGAGCGTGTCCGGGTCCGGCCCTGCCGTACGGCGGTGTCGCCCGGAGCCGCTCCCCCTGGTCCCGCTGGAGCGGCAGGCGGCCTCCAGCGCCCCGAAGTCGTAGCGGTCGCCCACACCCAGCTGGGCGGCATGTGCGTCCGCCCGGGACGATGCCCCCGGTCGTCCGGATCAGGCGCTGTCCGGTGACCAGCCGTCGCCCCGGTGGGGAACCCGGCTCGGCAGGCGCCTCACACGCACCCGAGCGTCCCGGTCGGCTCCGCCTCCTTGTGCCGGACGGCCACCTTGTGCCGGACGGCCGCCGCACCCCCGCGGCCACGGGATGAGCTGCCCCTGCTCCGGCCGCCGTGCGCGGCGCCCCGGGCCGCCGGCGGCCCGACGCTCACCCGCGCCGGGTGAGGCCGCCCGGCCCTTGCCGTGCGCACGCTGAAGGCAGCACGCGACAGCGTGCGGGTGCCGGGACGGAGGAGAGAGCATCAACCGCGTCGACGAGAGGGCCGACGGTCCGGGATCCGCTCCCAGCGGCATCACGGACGCGGAGTTCCGCGAGGCGAAGGACCTGGTGCCGACCGGCCACGGTCCGGCGGAGCACTCGGGCTCCACCTCCCGTACCGCCCATCGCCGAGCTTCCGGAGCACATGAGACGAGGCGCGAGATGACCGCGACACACACCCGGCCGGCGACGGCGAAGCAGGAATGGGCGACCGGCCTGACGGCCTTCGGGGCCGTCATGCTCTTCCTCGTCGGCCTGCTCGACATCTTCCGGGGCATCATGGCCATCGCCGAGGACGACATCTTCCTCACGACGGACGACTACGTGTTCGAGTTCGACCTGACCGGCTGGGGCTGGGTCCACCTCGCCCTGGGCGCGGTCGCCCTGATCGTCAGCTTCGGGCTGTTCAAGGCCGCGACCTGGGCACGCGTCGCCGGCGTGGCCATCGCCGGACTCGTCGTCATCGCCAACTTCCTCTCGCTGCCGTACTACCCGGTGTGGTCGGTCACGATGATCACCATCTCGGGGTTCATCATCTGGGCCCTGTGCGTGGTCCGGCGCGGCAATGTCTTCGACCTGTCCGAGGAGGGCCCGGCGTACACGGACGGCCCGGAGTACGGGCAGCGACCGGTGTACGGGGAGCGCCGCCCGTACGAGAAGCGGCCACCGGTCTAGTGCGACGCGACGGCCCGGCCTTGCCCATGGGCCCTGCGGGACGGGCCCGCCTCGCCGTGCTCGCCCTGCTGGGAAGCATCCTGGTGCCGCTCGTCGCCGCCGGGCTGCGGAGCGTGCTGTGGGCGCTGGCCGGCGTCGCCGGAGTGGCGCTCGCTGCCGTCGGGGTGTGGTGGACCCTGGCGCACACCGGTGCGCTCCGAGCCCTCGGGGCGGCCCTGTCGGTGATCGCGCCGGTCGCCGTCCTCGCCCTGTATGCCACGTTCGGCATGCTGGGACCGGCCGCGCTGTCCGTGGCCCTGTGGGTGCTGGCCGTCACGGCGGCCCGTGCGGCCCTGAGCCCCGGGCACACCGCCTCCGAGCATGCGGGGCAGGCGGTCGACGGGGCGCCCCACAGCCCCTGGGTCCTCATGAACCCGCGCTCCGGCGGCGGCAAGGTGGGCCGCTTCCACCTGGTCGACAAGGCCCGGGCGGTCGGCTGCCGGGTGGTGCTGCTCGAAGGCGGCCAGAACGTCACCGAACTGGCTCGGCAGGCCGTCGCCGACGGGGCCGATCTGCTGGCGGTGGCGGGCGGCGACGGCACCCAGGCGCTGGTGGCCGAGGTCGCGGCGCGCCACGACCTGCCGTTCGTGGTGATCCCCGCGGGTACCCGCAACCACTTCGCCCTGGACCTCGGCCTCGACCGCGACGATCCGGCGGCGGCCCTGGCAGCCCTGACCGACGGTGTCGAGTTCCGCGTCGACCTCGGGTACGCCGCGGACCGGGTCTTCGTCAACAACGCCTCGTTCGGAACGTACGCGTCCGTCGTCACCGACCCCGCGTACCGGGACGCCAAGGCCCGCACGACCCTGCGCACCCTGCCCGGTCTGCTCACCGGCGAGGACGCGCCCGGACTGCGGGCACGGGCCGACGGAACGTACGTCGACCGGCTTCAGGCACTCCTCGTCAGCAACAACCCCTACGGACGTGCCGTCGACGCGGCCCGTCCGGGACGCAGGCAACGGCTGGACTCTGGCCTGCTCGGCGTGGTGTGCGTGCGGGTCGGCAACACCGCTCAGGCGGCCCGACTGGTGCGCGGCCCGCGCTCCGGGGGGCTCGTCCGGCTGAGCGCCGGGGAAGTCGTCGTCGAAGCCGACACCGGCAGCCTCCCGGTCGGCATCGACGGGGAGCACGTCGTTCTGCCCTCTCCCGTCGTGTGCCGCAGCGCGCCCGGGGCACTGCGGGTGCGTACGCCCCGCCGTCGCCCCCACGCCGCGCGGGTCGGCGGCGGGGCGGCCGACTGGCGGCGCGTGACACGGTTGGCGCTGGGCCGCCCGCCTGTTCCCGGGTGAGTGGCTCAGGCAGCGCCGCGTTCAACTCCGCACCGCGAAAGGCGCCTTCGCGGGCCGGCACGGAACCAGTGGGCGGGTCACGGCGAAGAGCCCTGGGCCTCCTCGCGCTCATGGCGCGGCCACACGGGTGGTTCTGCGCTCAGGAGTCCACGCCCGCATCCGGCTTGGCGATGCCTGGGCCGTACTGGGGACTTGGAGCAGACATGGGGCCGGCACCCTCGCTCACCGGTCGGATGATCCGGCGTGCCGACGAGCATATATCAGACATTTGCCCATTAATCTCTCGTCACCTTATGACGTGGCGGATCGCGTACGCGGCCGCTTCAACGCTCGGAGAAGACATGCGCAAGCCTCACAAGACCGCTGTCGTGGCCGTCCTCCTCAGCGCCATCGGTTTCCTCGGCACGGGCACCGCCTACGCCGACGGTCACGGACACGGGCACAAGCACGGGCACAAGCAGAGCCACGAGCACAAGCAGAAGCACGGGCACAAGCAGAAGCACGGGCACAAGCAGAAGCACGGGCACAAGCGCGGACACGGTCAGAAGCACCAGGTCAAAGAGAGCCAGATGCTCGTCATCAGCCAGAGCACCACGTGCCGGACGGCCGAGGAGAACGTCGACGTACAGGGTCAGTACGGATTCCAGAACGGCCGTGAGGGCAACCGGTCCAACGGCGAGGGTTCGCCCGGTTCGCAGTACACCAGCCTCGGCTCCAGCCAGGGCTGCAACAACACCGTCGTCCTCGGCAAGTAGCGCACACGGGTCCCGGCTTCGGGGCCCCTGGGGCTGCTGATCCAGGACCGGCGAGGGCCCTGCCGACGCGCGTCGGCAGGGCCCTCGCCGTCGTACCACCACCGCCGGTTCGCGGGCGTGACGCTGTGCTCCCGCCCGGATCTGTGCCGACCGCCACAGCGCGCGGATGCACAAAGGCTCATACTGAGCCATGACCAAGCCTGTGGTACCTAAGCGTCATCTGCCCACCAGCCCCTTCAAGGCCCCTGTCACACCGGTTCCCAAGCATTTCGCCATGGGGGACCGGGTCACCCATGATGTGTACGGCCTCGGCCGGGTGATCGGCATCGAGGACGGGATCGCGGCGCTCGTGGATTTCGGCTCGACGCAGATGCGGATCCTGAGCCCGTACGCCAAGATGACCAAGCTGTAGGACCCACCGTCGTGCCCGGTCACGGCACACCAGGTCCCTTCAGGGACCTGTCACGAAAGAGAGACCTCCCATCG
The DNA here is from genome assembly GCF_053594495.1 of Streptomyces sp. NPDC001920. NCBI lineage: Bacteria > Bacillati > Actinomycetota > Actinomycetes > Kitasatosporales > Streptomycetaceae > Streptomyces > Streptomyces sp. NPDC001920. Next base: position 271,171 of record NZ_JBSFEP010000007.1, on the reverse strand, counting down.
ATCTGACGTCGCTGTTCTCCGCTGTGGAAGAGCAACCCCGCTGCTCCGCGGCAGCATCGCCGCCTCCCGCGACGAACCCCTTCCGAACCCCGGACTTCGGGGAGGACGAGACCTTCGCGCTCGACGATGTGGAGGAGCCCGCCCCCGGCCGGCGTCCGGCGCGCCGCAAGGCGGCCTAGCTTCGCGGACGACGGTGGCTTCGACAGCCGACCGCGGGCCCTTGCCGGTACTGCGGTGAGGGCCCGTGACCGTCCCGGTCTCCGCCTGGCCGTCAGCGCGCCGGGAAGAACACGGTGAGGCGGCCCCACGCCGCCATCGTGATCACCACGGGCGGAACGATCCACCACAGTCGCAGCCGGCGGCGCGCGACGGCCAGGGCGGCGGGCGGGGCGGTGAGCAGGGCGAAGGCGAGTCCGAGCGTGCCGAACAGCCGGATGTGGTCGAAGGACTGGTGATCCCAGGGGCCCAGCGGACTCGACAGGTAGGCGACACCGGTCGCGGCTGCCGCCACGAGGCAGCCGGTGACCAGCAGGACCGCGCACACGACGCCCATGACCCGTGACCTGCGGGGCGCGCTCATGAGTCCAGTGCCCGCTTCGCCTCGTCGACGTCCTGGTCGAATCCGCGGCCGTAGGACTGGGCGTCGTCGCTGCGGTAGTAGGGGCCACCGTTGTAGCGGGCCGCGAGTTCCTGCATCTGCTCCCTGGTCATCCGCTCCGGCGGTACGTCGGCGAACTCGCTCTCGGCCTTCAGCTGGGCGAGGTACTCCGAGGCGATGTAGATGTTCTGGCCCGGATCCTTGGTCGCGGCGACCACCTCTGCACGCTGTGCGTCGGTGAGGTTCAGCGGGTCGTAGCCGAGCACTTCGGCGGACCGGCGCACCTGGATGGCGATCGGGCCCATGGAGGTCCGGTCCGCCTCTCCCGTGCCGGGAACGTGACGGCGCACCCCGTAGGCGGCCTCGTCGATCCAGGAAGGATCGCCTTCGACCTCCATCCAGGCGACGCCCGCCAGCAGCTCGGGGGGCAGACCGGACCGGTGGGCGGCGTCGTTGATCAGGGCCTTGTTCCCCGAGATGTACGTGCGGCGGCCGGCGTCGTCGTCGGACGGCAGGTACAGGTAGTGGTCCTGGGCGGGCGGCAGCAGCGCGAGTCTGTCCCGTATGCGCTGCAACGACGGCGAGACCGCGGTGTCGCCCGGCACCCCGGAGACCGAGTCGGTCTTCGCACCGGTGCCGGGCAGCTGGGTGTTCGGGTCGCGGCTCGCCTCGCGCACCTCGCGGCGCAACGCGTCGACGGCGCCGGCCAGCAGGGCCGGGTGCGCGCTGTCTCCGCCACGGAAGTCCGGAAGGGACCGCAGGGCCGCCCGTATCTCCTGTACGCAGTGCTCCCGGGCGGCGGACTCCACGCGCTCGGCGTCGCCGTAGTGGTTCCTGGTGGCGTGGTAGTAGTGCTCGGCCTCCTCGCGGATCGCGTCGACGTCGGCGGTGAGTTCCGCCACCCGGTCCAGGAAGCCGGTCGTGGCCCGCAGGTCCTCCCACCGGCGCAGTGGTTCCGCGGCGCGGGCCGTGGGAGTGAGTGCGACGGCTTCCCGGGACATCACCTCCAGCAGGCGGTCCTCCGTGGTCCGCCCGCTCTCGAAGTGTCCCTTGGCCCGCTCGACGGCGGCCGCGTAACCGTCCAGCGCCTCGCGTACGCGCCTGAAGGCCGCCGCGAGGTGCTCCGCCAGGTCGAGCGCCTCCCGCAGCCGCCTGGTGTAACGCTCCCGGTGTTCGCTCTCCCACTCGACCTTCCCGGCCTTGCGGAAGTCGTCGTCGCAGGAGGCCAGGAGGGCGTGGAGGCGACCGTACTCGGCCGCGGTCCGCTCGATCAGCTGAGGGTTCGAGGCGTCGAGGAAGTCCACGTCCGCGCGGTGGGCCACGGCGCTCACCGGTCCTCGGGCGCGACGTAACGCCCGTTGTCGAGCAGGTCGTCCATCGCGCGCTGCGCGTCGGCGTCGGCCTTCACGTAGGCGTTCGCGGTCGACCGCAGCTTCGTGGACAGGGCCGACAACAGGGTCACCAGGTCGCCGTACCGATCCCCCGCGAAACGAGCGAAGTCGTCGACCGCCTCGGCCACTTGGGGATGCGAGCGCGGCACGCGGCACTGGGTGGCGTTCTCCCCGTCCATCCGCCCGGCGTAGAGCAGTCCGGCCAGCTCGTTCAGGAGGTGCGAGCTGCCGTCCATGGACTCGGCCCGCGCGGAGAACCCTCCGGGCGCTGTCGTCATCGTTCCCCCGTCCGTCGCCGGTGATCGCGAACGTGAGCATGCCAGTTGCGGATGCAACCTGTCACGTCATGCGCGGGACGCCCACGTCGAAGCGCCCCTCGCCCTTCGGCCCCCCTTCACCCCCGGCCCGCCACCACCAGCCCGCCCTCCTCCGGTGCCCGCACACTCGCCGCGGTCAGGGCCAGGGTCACGGCGATCGAGGCGGCCGCCATCACCGTCATCCCCATGGCGGGGGAGGTCAGTTGGGCCACCGCGCCCGCCGACGCCGCTTCGACCCCCTGCATCGTGAGCATTCCGGACGAGTGCAACCCCAGCGCATGACCGCTGAGTTCGTCGGGTGTCAGGGCCACCAGCGGCTCCTGCTGCACCAGGCTCGCCCCGAACCCGACCGAGGCGACGGCGACCGCCACGGCGGCGAGCGGCACGGCCGGGCGCAGAGCGAACAGCAGGTACGGGGCGGCCAGCAGCACCAGCAGGGGCACGCCGAGCCGGGTGCGCCACGCCGGTGGCAGCAGACGGCCCACCGTCACGTCGCCCACGAACATGCCCAGCGCCGCACAGGCGAACAGGATGCCCGCGGCGTGCGGGGCGTACGACACGTAGAGCGACTCGCAGCCCACGACGAGACCGTTGGGGATCCACAGGGCCAGGTAGAGGTGGCGGCGAGGGCGGGAGGACCACAGCAGGGCGTTGCTGCGCCAGGTCGCGGCGAGGGAGGGGCGGCCCGTGGCACGGGGGGCGCGGCGGGTCAGGCCCAGGCGGGTGACCAGAGCGGCCGCCGCGTACAGCGCCGCGGAGACCAGCAGCGTGGCGCGCGGGGACAGCAGGGCGACCAGCGCACCGCCCGTGGCTGGTGGAGGCGGCGGGACCGGACCACCGGCCCGGCACCCGGCGGAGCTAGCATCCGCACATGACTGCTGACACCCACGCATCCCCCCTCGACGTCGAGATCGGTGCCCTGCAGGGCGGCTCCGCCGACCTCTCCCAGTACGCCGGTCAGGCCGTACTGGTCGTGAACGTGGCCTCCAAGTGCGGCCTGACCCCCCAGTACACCGGCCTGGAGAAGCTCCAGGAGCAGTACGCGGAGCGCGGCTTCACGGTGCTCGGCGTGCCCTGCAACCAGTTCCTCGGCCAGGAGCCCGGCACCGCCGAGGAGATCGCCGAGTTCTGCTCGGCGACGTACGGCGTGACCTTCCCGCTGACCGAGAAGGTCGAGGTCAACGGTGAGGGCCGGCACCCGTTGTACGAGCGCCTGGTCGGCTTCGCGGACGCCGAGGGGCACAGCGGCGACATCCGCTGGAACTTCGAGAAGTTCCTGATCGGCCGGGACGGGCAGGTCGTCGCCCGCTTCTCGCCGCAGACCGAGCCGGGGGCCACGGAGGTCGTGACGGCCATCGAGGCCCAGCTGGCGTGACCGGTTGACCTTGCCCCTGGGGCAGGGCGGAGCGTCGTCGTCGCCGGGCGGGAAAGGCCCCCGGCGACGGAGGATGAGGCCGTGAACGACGAACTGCTCACCATCGGCGCGTTCGCCGCGCGGGCCAGGCTGTCGGCCAAGGCCCTGCGGCTGTACGACCGTCTGGGGCTGCTGGCCCCCGCGCACGTCGACGAGGTCAGCGGCTACCGCTACTACCGGGCGGACCAGATCGAGCGGGCCCGTCTCGTGGCGCTCCTGCGGCAGCTGGACATGCCGCTCGCGCGCGTCGCCGAGATCGTCGAGGCCCCGGACGGTGCCTCGGCGGCGGAGCGGCTCACCGCCTACTGGGCGGACGTCGAGGCGCGCCTGGCGGGGCAGCGGACACTCGCCGAGTACCTCCGTGGACGACTGTCGGGGAGGAGCTCCGAGATGTACGGGAAGTTCGTGGTCGAGACGGTGGAGGTGCCCGAGCAGGTGCTGATCACCGAGACCCGGCATGTGCTGGCGGGCGAGCTGCCGGCGTGGATCGGCGCGTCACTGGGGCGCCTGGAGGCGGCGGCGAAGGAGTGCGGCGGCATCACGGGTCCGCCGTTCGTCGTCTACCACTCGGACGTGTCGGCGGAGAGCGACGGACCGGCCGAGGCGTGCGTTCCGGTGGCCGACGAGGCGGCGGCACGGGGCTGGGCCGACAGGCACGGCCGCGCGTGGGAGTCGAAGGTGCGCGTGGAACCGGCCCACCGGCTCGCCTACACCCGGATCACCAAGGCGCAGGTCGCCCACCCGCAGATCCTGTCCGCCTTCGAGGCGGTGGAGCAGTGGATCCCGAAGCAGGGGCTGTGGCAGGCGGGCCCGTGCCGCGAGGTGTACTTCGCGGACTGGGACGCGGCCGGGTCCGAGGACCCGGTGTGCGACGTGGCGTTCCCGGTCAGGTGAGGTGACGCGACGGTGGTCCGGTGGGCGCCGCGGCCGGCCTGACGCGGGCGGCGCCCGCCGCGTCACTGCTGCTGCGGCCACCACTCCTCGGGGCAGGGCGTCCCGCGCGGCACGCCGTACGGCGCCGCCAGGCGGTACGTCCCCGCCTTCGGGGCCACCAGTGTCGTCCACTGGTCGCCGAGCGCGTCCTGAGCCGTCTCCATCAGGCAGCCGTGGACGTTGTCGTACGAATTGGGCTCACCGTCGGGACGGCCGCGGGACGCCGTGGTCTCCGCCGGCGCGTCCAGCTTCTTGCCCTCGGCGTCGACGATGCTCAGCCACGGCGAGTAGGGGACGCGGACGAGGACGCGGCCCGGCTTGCGCACCCGGATCGTCATCTCGCCCTGCTCGGCCCGCTCGACGACGGCGTTCGGCTCGGCGAGCGGCGCCGGGTCGATCACCTCGAACAGCTGCCAGTTGGCGTCACCCCACACCTGCTTGAGGTAGGGCAGTCCGCGCTGCAGCAGCTGCCGCTCCCGCTGTGCCCCCGTGGGGTCCGGTTCGTCCTTGGGCAGGACCACGAAGTGCACGGCCCAGCGCTTGAGCCACTCGCGGTAGTTCGCGGAGTTGAGGGTGCCGTCGTAGAACAGCGGGTTGCGCCCCATGTCGGCCTGGCGGTTCCAGCCCCGGGCCAGGTTGACGTACGGCGCGAGGGCGGCGGCCTCGCGGTGGGAGCGGGCCGGGACCACCTCGACCCGGCCCTTCTCGGCACCGACCTCCTGCAGTTCGTTGACCAGCGGCGCCAGCTGGCGCGCCCAGGCCGCCTCCGGGGCGGAGTGGATGATGTCGTCGACCGTCTTGTAGCCGATCCAGCCGGCGAAGGTGAGCAGGGCCAGCACGCCCGCGTACCACTTGCGTGAGCGGGGCACCGCGAAGGGCAGCGCGGCGACCAGGGCCATTCCGCCGAAGAGCATCGCCAGGCGCGTGATGTTGGAGCCGATCTGCGAGCTGACGACCCACACCAGGACGACCGCGAGCCCGTAGACCGCGGCCACCAGCCGGACCGTCTTCCACTCCTCGGGGACGAGGACGTAGACCGCGACCGAGATCAGCAGCGGCAGCAGCATCGAGCCGAACACCATCGGCTGGGTCCCGGAGAACGGGAACAGCCAGGCGGACACGGCCACGACCGCGGTCGGCGCGAGGCCCAGCGCCCAGGCGCCCGGCCGCCGCTTCTGCAGGAACAGGGCCACCGCCACGAAGCCGACGAAGAGTCCCGCGACCGGTGACGCCATGGTGGCGAGCGCGGCCAGCGGGGCCGCGCACAGCGCCTTGGCCCACCGCTTGTAGCGCCAGCGGTGCGGCCAGCAGAACACGACGGCGACGGCGCCCAGCGCGAACATCGTGCCGAGCCCGAAGGTGACGCGCCCGGAGATCGCGTTGCAGGTCAGCCCGAGGATTCCGGCGAGCGCCGCCCACAGCGGGTTCCTCACGGCCCGGCTGCGCAGCAGGATCAGCGTCAGCAGGCCGGCGGAGAGGGTTCCGGCGATCATCATCGTCGTACGGACGCCGAGCACCGACATCAGATACGGCGACACCACGCTGTACGACACCGGGTGCATGCCGCCGTACCAGGCGAGGTTGTACGCCGAGTCCGGGTGCCGGCCGACGAACTCGGCCCAGGCGTCCTGGGCCGCGAGGTCGCCGCCGCTGCTTGCGAACGTGAAGAACCAGATGACGTGCAGAAGTCCGGCGAGGGCCGTCATCGACAGCACCGGATGACGCAGCAGACGCTCACGCAGGGCGAGCACGGCGGCGGTCAGCCGCGACGGCGGTCTGTCGTCCGGCGGCCGTTCATGGTCTCCCTGGCGCGGCGCGGGTACGCGTATTCGCGGACCGGCTCCCCGTCCCGGATCGGCGTCGTCGGCGCGTGTCGGCTCCGCAGTGGCCACCTTTGAGGCACTCCCCGTACTGTCCCGTCTTCTGTTCCGGCCGCGTCCCGTTCCCCCGGTGCTGCCGGCCCTGTCGCAGGGGTCTGCGGCCGTGCCCCGTGAGCGACGACCTGACCGTTTCGTGACGCTAGCACGCACCCCGCCGGGCGGCTCCCTCGGCGGGGTGCGTGCTGAACGCCGTCGGGCCGCCCGTGGGCCGGCCGGGCAGGTCAGCCGAGGCGGGTCAGCTTGGCGGTGAAACCGGGTTCCGTCAGGTCGCTCTGGAGGGCCACCGGCGCCTTGACCGCGCCGCTCGTGCCGTCACCGACGGTGAGCGTGCCGACCTTGGTGCCGGCCTTCGCGGTGTGCGGCACGTCGTGGGCGTCGAAGGACAGCTTCACCCGGTAGCCGGACCAGCCGACGGCGGTGACGTCCTGGGTGAGGACGACGGGGGTACGGCCGCCGAGTCCGTCGTCCACGTATCCGACGACGTCGCCCTTCTTCAGGATCTTGGCCGAGGTCAGCTCGTCCTGGGCGGCGAGCATCGCCGTCTTGCTGACGTCGTTGACGGTCTGGATGATCGGCGCCTTGTGCTGGCCGAGGACGGCGCCGACGAGGGTGACGGTCTCGCCGTCGATCTCCTTGCGGGCGGCGAAGAGGAGGTTGCCGCCGGCCGCGGTGGTCGTGCCCGTCTTGATGCCGATGGCACCGTTGTAAGGGACGAGATAGTTGTAGTTGTAGTGCTTCTTCCCGGACGGGTCGATCCACTGCCCCATGGCGGTGATCTCCGTCAGCGCCGGGATCTTGACGATCTCGTTGCCCAGCTTCACCTGGTCCTCGGCGGTGGAGACGGTGGTCTCCTTCAGGCCGGAGGCGTCGGTGTACGTCGTGTTCTTCATGCCCAGTTCCTTGGCGGTGTCGTTCATCTTCTGGATGAACGCCTTCTCGGAACCGGCGTCCCAGCGGGCCAGCAGGCGGGCGATGTTGTTCGCGGACGGGATCATGATGGCCGCGATCGCGTCGTGCTGGGTGAGGGTGTCGCCCTCCTTGACGGTGTTGAGGGTGGACTCGCCGTCCTTGTCGTAGCCGCCCTCCTTCTCGGCGAGGGCGTCGACCTTGATCTTCTTGCCGTCCTCGCCCGGCTTCATCGGGTGGTCCTTGAGGACGATGTACGCGGTCATGGCCTTGGCGACGGACCCGATGGCGACGGGGGTCTGCTTGCCGAAGGCGCCCATCGTGCCGATGCCGTTGACGTCCATCCAGCCCTGGCCCTCACCGGGCCACGGGAGGGACACCTTGCCGCCGTCGAAGGCGTACGACTCCTCGGCGGTCAGGGCGAGCGTGGGCGTGGGCAGGGGACGGACGGCCTGCGCGATCGCAAAGACGATCACGAGGAGCAGGACCAGGGGGGTCCAGATCTTGATGCGCCGGACGAGCGTCCGGACGGGGGTCTCCGGGGGCGGCGGCGTGTTCGTCAGCTCGGCCAGCAGGTCCAGCGGCGGCTTGGGCGGCAGGGGCTGCTGGGTGGTCCGCTCGGGGCCGACCTGGGGAACGGCGGCGGTGACGTCGGGGGCGGGGCTCTTCGGGGCGGGGCTCTTCGAGGCGGGGCTCTTCGGGGCGGGGCTCTTCGGTGCGTCCGCCCGCGGCTCGGCCGACGGCATGTCCGGCTTGAGCGCGACGAACTTGCTGGTGCGCTCGGAGGGGGCCTCGGGCCGGGGGGCCTTCAGCATGGTGGTGGGCTGGTCCACCGGGGGCTTCTCAGGGGTCGGCCGTACGGCCTTGAAGACAGCGGTCGGCTGATCGACGCCACCACCGTCGGCGGGGCCGTCGGCGGCCTCCGCGTCGGCAGTGGAAGCCCGCTGCCCGGCGCCCTCGCCCCCGGACGCCTCCGCGTCACGCACGGAGTCCCCCCGGCGGGGGTCCTCCCGATCGACGGCTCCGGCCGCGTCGGCGGGTTCCGTGTCGGCGGGTTCCGTGTCGGCGGGTGCGGCGTCAGCCGGGTCCGTGTCGGCGGGTACGGCGTCGGCGGGGTCCGCGTCGGCCGGTACGGCGTCGGCGGGCTCCGCGTCGGCCGAGGCGGGGTTCGCCGCGTTGTCCTCGCCCGCGTCGGCGGGCTCGGCGGCCGAGGCCGCGGTGGGCCGGCCGGCGTCGGATGCGGCCGAGTCGACGGACCCGGTCTCCGGCGTCGCCTCGGCAGCGGTCCCGGAGTCGGCGCCGGAAGCCTCGACCTGCCGCTCCCCGACGGGCGAATCGTCGCCCTCGGCCTTCTCCCGGTCCTCCGCGGCGTCGCTCGCCTCATCGGCCTCGGCGCCCGCGGCGTCGTCGGCGTCCGCGGAGGCGACCCAAGCCGCCACAGCGGCCCTCAGCCGGTCGTCACCCGCCCCGGCGGGCCGGTCGCCCCGGTCCTCGGAGTCCCGCCCCTGGGCATCCCGCGCCTCCTCGGCCCCGGTCGCGTCGACGTCACCGTCCGCGGTGCTCCCGGCCTCGGCGTCCCGGGATTCGGCAGCAGCCTCGGCATGCGCGGCCTCGCCCTTCGCCCCCACAGCCTGCCCCGCTTCGGACGCACTCACTCCGGCATCCGCAGCCTTCGCCTCACCGGCGACAGCGTCATCGCCGTCGGCAGCCACCTCACCGGCGTCCTCCGGGTCCGCGGCTCCCGTCGCGGCGGCCCCGTCCTTCCGCCTCGCCGCTTCGAGGTCGGCCCGGGACAGCACCTTCGTCGCCGTGTCCACGGCGCCGCGTGGCGAGACGGTCTCGCGGGACATCGCCAGGCGGGGGTCCCGGCGTTCCGTGGGGGCCTCGGCACTGGGTGCGGAAGCGGGGTCCGGAACCGTACCCGCGCTCCCCGACGTCGGTTCTGCCGACGACTCGCGCTGCTTCGACCTGTCGGGGGACTCGCCCGCCACCGATGCCTCCTCCATGTGCCGCCGCACGCGCCGCGTGCGGTTGTCGAACCCTGAGCCACCGCCCGGACCCGTGCCCGTACGGCCCCCGTGCCGCTGTCCGAACCATGTACCAGTGTCCTGTGCGCGACCCTCGACTCATGCGGTAGACGAGAACGACATACCTACCGGTTCCCTCACGAAGCGGTCACGCACCCTCGACAGACCAATGTGAGAGGGGTCACCCTGTCATTCATCCACGCGGGGAGGCATGGATGGGCAGGAGCCGCAGAACACTTCCGGAGGAGCTTCTGCTGCTGGCGTTGGACCCGGCCACGGGTACCACCGCACAGCCGCAGTCGCTCGACCTCGGCCTGGCCGGAGCACAGCTAGTGGAGCTGGCGCTGGCAGGACGGATAGCCCCAGACGGGGATCGTATCGCCGTGGTGGTACCACGGCCGACTGGAGATCCGACACTGGACTGCGCGTTGGAGTTGCTGCGAAGGCGTGGCGCTCCGGTACGGGCCGTCCACTGGATCGGCGGGCCCCGGCTGGGGCTGCGCCAGACCTACCTCTCGCATCTGGAGCGGTGCGGCATGGTGCATGCCGTCGCCGGTCAGATGTGCGGGGTGCTGCCGACGACTCGTTACCAGGCGACGGACAACGAGATCAGCCGGGAGATCAGGGCCCGGCTGGACTCCGCGATCCGCACCGGCGTACCGCCGGACCCGCGGACCGCGGCGCTCGCCGCCCTGGCACACGCGGTCGGCCTGGGCAAGCACCTGTACCCGGGGAACGAGGGACGGTCGTCCCGCTCCCGGCTGCGGGACCTGATCAGGCACGACCCCATGGGCGGTCTCGTCGCGCACGCCGTGATGGACGTCCAGAACGGTGCGGCGGCCCAGCCGCGCCGCAGCCCGGCCCCGGCCGGCCGTCAGGCCGCCCCCGGTGGCAGGGCGACGGCGGAACCCGCTCGCGGCGTTCCGGTGCAGCCTCGCCGCGGATCCATGGCGCGCGTCGTGGCTCACTGAGCAGCGGTCGGCGGCCCGCGCCACGCGGGGCGGCGGCGTGCGCTCGACCAGGTACCACCGGCACCGCAAGCCCGCGGGTACTGCACGCCCGCACCACGGGCACCTGGCACCACGTGGTCCACAAGAACCACGCTCTACATGCTCCACATGCTCCACAGCACCGCATGCTCCATACGCACCCGGCGCCACACCGCGGTCCTCCGAGACTCCGGTACGGGAGCCGCTGGTCCGCGCGGGGCGACGGGACCGTACGTCCGTGTGCTCGGACGTGCTCCGAGGTCCCGTCGCCCCGCGCGGCCGCATGTGCCCGAGACGGCCCCGAACTGGCGTGTATCCAGCGCATATCCACCGTTTCCCAGCGGTAGTAAGCACCTTGGTGGCAGTCTGCTCAGCAGCAGATACGCAAAGTGGCAATCACAAGGCAGGCAGCCGGAGGTGCGCGTCCCGTGGCGTCCAATGTCAATCCCACCGTCAGGCGACGCCGGCTGGGCCAGGAGCTGCGCCGGCTCCGCGAGCTCAAGGGCATGACGGCCGAAGAGGTGGCCGAGCGGCTGCTGGTGTCGCAGTCGAAGATCAGCCGGCTGGAGAACGGGCGGCGCAGTATCAGCCAGCGCGACGTCCGGGACCTGTGCGGGGTCTACGAGGTGGAGGACCACCGGATCGTGGACTCGCTGATGCAGATGGCCAAGGACTCGCGGCAGCAGGGCTGGTGGCACTCGTTCGGCGACATCCCCTACAGCGTCTACATCGGGCTGGAGACGGACGCCGCGAGCCTGCGGGTGTACGACCCCCAGGTCGTTCCGGGCCTGTTGCAGACGAAGCAGTACGCCGAGGCCCTGATCGCGGGCGCGTTGCCGGAGACGGCGTCCACCGAGATCGAGAAGCGGGTCCAGGTGCGGATGCGCCGACAGGAACGAATCTCCACCGAGGAGAACCCGCTGCGGCTGTGGACCGTCCTGGACGAGGCCGCCCTGCGCCGGGTCGTGGGCAACAAGTCCCTCATGCGTGACCAGCTGGAACAGCTCGTGGAGCAGTCCCAGCTGCCGCACGTCACCGTGCAGGTCATCCCCTTCGAGATGGGCGCGCACCCGGGCCTCAACGGGCAGTACGCGATCCTGGAGTTCCCGGACGCGGCCGACTCCAGCGTCGTCTACATCGAGGGCGTCACCAGCGACCTGTATCTGGAGAAGGCGAACGACGTCCAGAAGTACAGCGTGATGTACGAGCACCTGCGGGCGCAGGCGCTGAATGTGGACCAGTCGCGCCAGTTCATCGCGGACATCGCCAAGGAGTACGCGCGCTGACGGCGGACGCCGAGCGACGGCGCTCCGAGCGTCCCGCCCGGAGAAGCGCCGTACGGTACACCGTCCCCTGGCTGGGATGGAAGACTCCATTGGAATATGCCACCCGGCCGAGTGAATAGTCGCTTCGTCAGCCGATGTTGGCGAGTAGCGTCGATCACGCCACCCAGCAACAACGTTGGCGTGAATCGCCCCGCGGGTTCCCGTCACGGACCGCGCGGGGCGGTGACAGCAACTCAACATCTGGCAATTCGGAGCAGACATGGCAATTCGTCAGGGTGCCACGGACACGTGGACCAAGTCTTCGTACTCCACCGGGAACGGCGCGTGCGTCGAGGTCAAGTCGCCGGTCACGGCGGCGATGGCGGTACGGGACTCCAAGGTGCCCGAGGGCCCGGTCCTGGCGTTCCCCGCACAGGCGTGGAACACCTTCGTGGCGTCGGTCAAGGCGTAAGGGGCGGTCTGTCTGATCCTCACCCCTCGACCGACCTCACGATCGACAACTGCACAAGCAGTACAGCCAGAGCCCTCTCGACCAGCCCGCCGTCCTTGCCGAGGGGGCTCGGCCGTGCCCGGCCGCCGATCGACGCCTCCCCGTCTCAGCGCAGCTCGGCCACGTACCGGTCCGTCCCCGGCACCGTCGGGATGAACGGCGCGACCAGTTCCACCCGGCCCAGTCCCGTCTCCTCCACCGCGGTGTCCAGGCCGGTGAAGCGCTCCTGCCAGCACCGCCTCGGGTCCGCCTCCAGGAACCACAGGAGGGTCAGGCGGGTGTCGACGCCCTCGACCTGCTTGACGTAGGACATGCGGTCGAGCGGGAGCGGGGTGGGGCGGAAGACCGTCACCAGGGCGGCCGGGGAACCGGCCAGGCGCCTCGGGAGATGGCGGGTGCGCAGCCACTCCAGCAACTCGGCCCGCCGCTCCGGCGCCTCGGCGTCGACGACCTCGACCACCAGGCCCGCGTAGGGGTGGTCGAGGGCGTGGAAGTCGCGGGGGCCCGCCGCGCCGTCGCGGTACACCGTCGCCTCGTGGTCCTGGAACGCGGTGAAGACGTGGGTGCGGTTGTGGTGGACGCGGGCGTCGCGGTTGAGGCGCTTGTTGATGGCGACCGTCCAGCGCATGTGGTCGTCGTAGCGGCCGGCGGTGATCCAGTACGTGGAGAGGTAGCAGCCGGCGGTGACCGGCTGGGCGATCGCGGACTTCTCGGGGTAGCGCAGGAGTTGCAGCTCCCGGGTGGCGACCCAGCGGCGGCCGGCGTACATCCAGGGCATCGCCATGGCGCCGGCGTAGTAGTGGTCGTCCTCGTACCAGCGGTTGTAGGCGTACTCGTGGCCCGGGTGCGGTTCGACCATGGTGATCAGGGCGTGGCCGGGGTGGACGCCGTAGGGGCCGACGGCGGCCAGTTCGGCGTACACCTCGCTGCGGGTGTCCTCGCTCATGCCGTTCCCTTCCCTTCCTTCCTCCCTCGGACGCCCATACTCTGACGCTCCGTCAGATAATCCGCCAGAGTCAGTGGCGGACCGGGACGACCCATGGAGGACCGATGTCACTGCTCGACGGCAAGACCGTCGTCGTCTCGGGAGTCGGCGCCGGGCTCGGCCACCAGGTGGCGGCGGCGGTCGTACGGGACGGCGGGAACGCGGTGCTCGGGGCGCGCACGGAGGCGAATCTGGCGAAGAGCGCCGCCGAGATCGATCCCGACGGGGCGCACACGGCGTACCGGGCGACCGACATCACCGACGAGCGGCAGTGCGATGCGCTCGCCGCGCTGGCCCGGGAGCGGTTCGGGGGGATCGACGGGGTCGTCCATGTCGCCGCCCTGGACTCCTGCTTCGGCGGCCTTGAGGACGCCGACTTCACCACCTGGCAGTCGGTGATCGACGTCAACCTGCTGGGCTCACTGCGGATGACCCGCGCCTGCCTGCCGGCCCTCAAGGAGCGCGGCGGTTCGGTGGTGTTCATCGGCACCCAGTCGGCCGTGGCCGCCCCCTCGCAGGTGCGCCAGGCCGCCTACGCCGCCTCCAAGGGCGCCCTCACCAGCGCCATGTACTCCCTGGCCCGGGAACTCGGCCCGCACCGCATCCGGGTGAACACCGTCCTGCCGGGCTGGATGTGGGGCCCGCCGGTCCAGGCGTACGTGCGCTTCGCGGCACGGACCGAAGGCGTCCCGGAGCCCGACGTGCTGGCCCGCCTGACCGACCGCATGGCCCTGCCCGAACTGGCCACGGACGCGGATGTGGCCGACGCCGCCGTCTTCCTCGCCTCCGACCGGGCGCGGGCGATCACCGGACAGTCGCTCCTGGTGAACGCAGGGGAGCTGATGCGCTGACCACAACCCGATCACCCTCTGATCACGCCCCTCAGGGTGGTCATGGGGGCCGCCCTCGCCGTTGTCCACCGCGAGCGGGCGTCGCGCGGCTTCAGGCCCGCGGGTACTTGGCCAGCCACCCCGGTGACGACGCCGCGGGCCCGTGCAGTGCCGGGCCCTGGGTCATCTCCATGGCGAAGTCGTCGGCGAGTTCGAGGATCGTGGGGCGGCCCTCCAGCTCGGCCAGCCAGGCCGGGGGCAGGGCCGTCTCGCCGTGCAAGGCGCCCAGCAGGCCCCCGGTGAGAGCGCCCGCGGCGGCGGAGGGCCCGTCGTGGTTCACGGCGAGGCAGAGCCCGTGCCGGACGTCCTCCCCCACCAGCGCGCAGTACACGGCCGCCGCGAGCAGCCCGTCCGCCGAACCGTCGGCCGCCAGCTCCTCCACCCGCGCCGGGGTGGGCATGCCCTGCCTGACGGCGCCCAGCGCGTGCTGCAACGCGTCCGACACGGGCTCGTGCCCCGGCCGCAGGGCGAGCAGGGCACGCGCCCGCTGCACGGCCCCGTCGAGGCTCTCCCCGCAGGCGAGCCCGTGCACGATCACCGCGTACGCGCCCGCCGACAGGTAGGCGACGGGGTGACCGTGGGTCTGCGTGGCGCACTCCACGGCGAGCTGCACGACGAGCTGCGGCTCCCAGCCGACGAGCAGCCCGAAGGGCGCGGAACGGGCGGTGGCCTCGGGTCCGAGCTCGGCGGTGTTCTTCGGCGACTCCAGGGTGCCCATGACGTCGTCACCGAGAGCCAGCAGCAGGGCCCGCGTCGGCTCCCGGCGGGCGTACAGCCACTCCTCACGGGCCAGCCAGCCGTCCTCCTTGCGGCGCTCGTCGGGACCCCAGTCCCGCTGCGTGGCGGCCCAGCGCAGATACGCCCGGTGCAGGTCGGTCGGCGGGTGCCAGGCTCCGGTGTCCCGTCTCACCTGGGCTCTTATCAGCCCGTCGACGGAGAACAGAGTCAGCTGGGTGAGATGACTGACGGCACCGCGCCGCCCGTACCCGAACCCGAGGTCGACGAGTCCCTCGGGACCGTACTGCTCCTTGATCTCGTCCAGCCCGAGCCCGTCGACCGGCGCACCGAGGGCGTCCCCGACGGCGGCCCCGAGCAGCGTGCCGCGCACCCGGCTGCGGAAGTCCTGCTGTTCGGTACGGCCCCAGACGGCGCCGGCTGTCGCACCCACCAAGACCTCCCCCTGCCACCCGACCGTCCGTACGACAGTTCGTCACTGTAATCGACCGGGGACGATCGGTTCAGGGTGCGGAACGGTATGCGAGGTGTGGCTGAAGTGAACGCAAGTGGGCAGGTATCAGCCGTACCAGGTGATATTGCAGACGTAGACGCACTCATGTCTCCAGCCATGCGGAGACGGCTGGGGCCAGGCGGTGTACATCACGTTCGGCCAGCAGCAGCCGGGAGTCGTGGGCGCGCAGACCGGCAAGGAGGTCGGTGGCGGTGGTGCGGGGTCCGGCCTCCGCCCCCGAGCGGGGCGGCGGTGCCGGGCGCGGTGCGGGCTTCGCGGCGTCTCGCACCGCCGCGACCCCCGGCTTGTTGTACGAGATCGTCCGGGTCACGACTCGGCCCGATTGAAGACGCTCCTTGGTGCGAGCCAGATATCCGTGCGCCTCCAGCTCCCGCAGGGCCGCGGCGATCCGGATCTCCCCTTCGGGGAACTTCGCGGCCAGCGTCTTGATCCCGATCGGGGTGCGCGCCGGGAGCGACTGGATGTGGACCGCCAGGCCGATCGCCGTCAGGGACAGCTCCGGGTGCTGGGCGAGGTGGTTTCCGACCACGACGAACTGATCGTGGTGGGGTTCGTTGACGTGCTCCACGCCTCCGGCGGAACGGCCGGACTTCGCGGGCGCGGGCGCGCTAGGGTGCTGTTCAGTCATCGGGAAGGGACTGCTTCCTCGGTGTCAGGCCCTCGCACTGGGATGCCAGTCCCGGCGAGGGCCGATTCATGTGTGCGGTTGTCTGCGGCAGACGCTGCACCATCGACTCCCGTCCGCGCCAGCCGAGTTGTCGATGTTCACCCCTGCGGGTGATCGACGGGGGCGGTGGGGGTGGGTTGGTTCTTTTCCCGGTTCTTTGGTCTTTGGCGTCGAGAACGGCCGGGTCACGCCTCCCCGCGATCCGGTGTCAGTTCGGCCCACACCGTCTTGCAGTTGGCCGGAGACTCGTCGACGCCCCAGCGGGCGGCGTACGCCGCCACGATCAGCAAGCCCCGCCCCGACTCCACATCGCCGTCCACCGCGACGCGGACCTGCGGGATCCGGTCTCCCCGGGCGTCGGTCACCTCGATGCGCAGGGTGCCGTCGGCGCGCAGCGACAGTCTCAGCCGGAAGTCCCGGCCGGGGACGCGCCCGTGCAGTACGGCGTTCGACGCCAGCTCGGCCACGACGTGTACGGCGCCCTCGAAGGGGCTGTTCCAGTCGTCCAGTTGGCGTTCGGCGAGCAGCCGGGCCAGTCGAGCACCTCTTCGAGTCGCGGACAGCTGAACCGCGAAGTGGTGCGTGGCGGAGGTGACTTGGGCGACTGATTTTGGACTCATGTCACTTAGCGTGGCCAGCCGTTTCTACGCTGAACAGCAACGATCCGGGTACGGAACGTGACTGTCCGGGTGCGGGGCCGGGTCGTACGGCTCGTACGTCGGGAGGGATGCCGGTGGAGGACGAGGAGGCCGAGGCCGTACTCAGGACGGTCGGACGGCAGATCAAGATGTGGCGGGAGGCCGCGGGGAAGAAGCAGGGCGAGCTGGGTGCCGCCATCGGGTACGGCGAGGAGATGGTCTCGTCCGTGGAGCGAGGGCGGCGGATTCCGAAGCCCGACTTCCTGGAGAAGGCTGACGAGGTGCTCGGGGCGGGCGGGAAGCTCTCCGCGATGAAGGAGGACGTGGAGAGGGCCAGGTATCCGAAGAAGGTGCGGGATCTGGCGAAGTTGGAGGACGAGGCGGTCGAGATGGGCGCCTATACCGCGCTGCACATCCACGGCCTTCTTCAGACTCCGGAGTACGCACAGGCGCTGTACGAGACGCGGCGACCCGCGCACACGGAAGAGGAGATCGAACGGGTCGTCGCCGCACGCATGGCGCGCAAGGCCGTCTTCGAACGGACGCCCCGGCCGTTCATCACCTTCGTCCAAGAAGAGGCCACACTGCGGCGGCCCGTCGGAGGCAGGATGGTGCTACGACAACAGCTCGAACACCTATTGGAGGTCGGCGGCTTGCGGCACGTCGAGATCCAGGTGATGCCGACAAGCCGAGCGGACCACGCGTACGTGAGCGGTTCGTTCCGCGTGCTGAAGCTCCGGGACGGCAAGACAGTGGGCTACTTGGCAGCAGAGCTGCACAGCCGAGTTGTCAGTGACCCGCGGGAAGTCCAGGTCATGGAGATGCGCTATGGAATGATCCGGGCGCAGGCTCTCTCTCCTCGGGAGTCACTGGCCTTCATCGAGAAGCTGCTGGGAGAAGAGACATGAACACCACCGCACTGACGTGGTTCAAGAGCAGTTACAGCGGCACCGACGAGCCTGACTGCGTCGAGATCGCCATATCCCCCACCGGCGCCACCATCCACATCCGCGACTCCAAGGACCGGAACGGCGCCCACCTCACCTTCGCCGACGGCGTCTGGGCGGAGTTCGTCAAGCAGATGCCCGCGCGCTCGTGATCGGCGGCGACCAGGCACAACAGGCCGCCGTCGTCTTCGACGCCCTGGGGCTCGCCTACGAGAAGGCGTTCGCGCACTCCGAGGAGCACCGGGCGTCGTTGGCGTGGCTCGCCGGACGGCTCGCGCCCGGCAGCCGGGTGCTGGACGTCGGCAGTGGGACGGGGCGGCCGACGGCCGGGACGCTCGCCGCGGCGGGCCATGACGTGCTGGGGATCGACGCGTCCCCCGTCATGGTGGACCTCGCCACCCGGCAGGTGCCGGACGCCGCCTTCCGGCACGCCGACATCGCCGAAGTCCCGCTCGACGAGGGCTCGTTCGACGCGGTCTGCGTGTACTTCTCCCTGCTGCAGATGTCCCGCCCCGCGCAGGAGGCCCTCGTGCGACGGCTGGCACGGGCGCTGCGCCCGGGCGGCAGCATGGTGGTCGCGACCGTGCCCGTGGACGCGGAGGACGTCGAGGTGGTCTTCATGGGGCAGGCGGTACGGGCGACGAGCTTCGCGGCCGACGACTTCACCGGCATGCTCGGCCGGGCGGGGCTGACGGTGCTGTCCGCGCGGGACGTGCTGTTCACTCCCGATCACCCCGGTGCGGGGCCCGAGCCCCATCTGTTCCTGCGGTGCGTGCGGGAGTAGGAGAGCCCTCCTCCAGTCGGCTCAGCACGGCCGACCGCTGCTCAGCGGCCCAGGTGTACGACGGCCTGCGCTCCAGCACCAGGTCCAGCTCGGCGAGGGCCTCCTCGTGGCGGCCGAGGTTGGCCAGCGAGGCTCCCCGGCTGGCGCGGGCCGAGCCGTACTCGGGCTCCAGGGCGAGCGCGTGGTCGTAGTCGGCGAGGGCCTCCTCGTCGCGGCCGGCGACCCGCAGGGCGTCCCCGCGTTCGCAGCGGACCCAGGCCCAGTCGGGGTCCACGGCCACCGCCAGGTCGAGGTCGGCGAGCTGCCGCGCGGGGTCTCCGAGGGCGCGGTGCACCCGGGCCCGCCGTACCAGCGCCCAGGGGTAGTCCGGCTTGAGTGCCACGGCCCGGTCGAGATCCGTGAGCGCCTCGGCGTACTCCCGGCGGCTGAGGCGGGTGGCGCCGCGGGAGGCCAGCGCGAAGGCGTCGGCGGGGTTCAGGGCGAGCGCCCGGTCCAGGTCGCGGATCGCCTCGTCGTGGTGCTCCAGGGCACGGTGGTACTCGCCGCGCAGAGCGAGGCTGCGGGGGTCGTCGGGGGCCAGTTCGAGGGCACGGTCGAGGCGGGCGACGGCCGTGCGCACGTCGCCGGCGAGGTCGTGGGCGATGGCCTGGGCGCGGTAGGCGCGGGCCGCGGCGGCCGGGTCGAGGCCGACCCGCCAGCCGGCGTCGGACGGCCCGTCGGCCCGGGGAGTGCCGACCGGGGCCGCCGAGTGCGACGCCTCGTGGGTGCGCTGATCCCGCGGCACGGGGTACGGCGGCTGCTCGTCCTGGTCCTGCGGGTCGGTCCGCGGCGTCCGGGCGGGCTGGTCCTCAGACGCTCCCTGCGGGGTCTCATGGGACCGCCCGTCGCCGGACGTGTCCGGCCGGGTGGCGCCCGCCCGGGGCGGACGGGGCCGCTCTCCGTGGAGTGCCGCCCCGGCTCCGGCCGGTACGGACGGCCCGGAGGAAGCCGCGGTGGCGGCCGTGCCCCACCCCGTGCCGGGCGCCGTGCCGGCCACCGGCGGCCAGCCGGCCGGCACAACCGGGCCGGCGGCCACCGGCGCGCCGTACGCCGCCGGCCCCGCGGACGCCGACGCGGGCTCGAATCCCGTGGCCCGCAGCACCAGGTCGAGTGCCGCGGGCGTCCCGCCGCCGTCGAGCGCCGCCGCCAGCCGTTGGCCCCACTGGGCCACCGCCCAGGTCTCGGCGTCCGCCCCGGCGTCCACCAGGACCCGTGCCCACCGCTCGGCGGTGGACTCGCCCTGCTCGCAGGCGTCGACGACGTCTCCGAGCACGCTCGTCAGCGCCGACCGCTGCCCCGCGCACAGCAGGTGGTACAGCTCCGCCAGCCGAAGCTCCCGCCACGTCTCGTCCGCCCACCGCTCCTCGACGCTCCGTCCGGCTTCCGCCTCACAGCGCCACTCCCGGAACACCGAGGCGAGCGCCTGCTGCCGGGCCGCCCAGGTCCGGGGCGCCTGCCGGCGCTGCAACCGCAGCATCGGCGCCCGTACGACGTCGTGGTACCGGACCAGGCCGCCCCGCTCGCTGACGAACGGCAGTCCCCGCAACCAGGCGTACAGTCCGTCCAGTTCGGCGTCGGCGAGGCCCACGACCGCCCGGAACACGTCGGCGTCCAGACGCCGTGGCAGCGCGCAGGCCAGGGCGACCGAACGCCGTACCGGATCCGCCTCCCGTTTGAGGAACCACTCGACGGCCGTGGCGCTGGGGTCGCCCACGTCGGCCGGATCGGCGGGCCGGCTCTCGGCGAGGGTCGACACGAGCACCGGCAGGCCACCGGTGAGGCGCAGCACCTCCCAGACGACCGGTTCGGCCACCACTCCCTTTCCGGCGAGCAGGTCCCGGGTCTCCGGCTCCGTGAACGGCAGCAGGGGCAGGTCGGTCATGAAGTCGCCGAAGGCGCCCCAGCGGGCCGCGTCGAAGGGGAGCTGTCCGGCCGTCACCACGACGACGGTGGCGGGCAGCGGGCCGTACCGCTCGGAGGTCATCACGGTGTGCAGCCACCGGTCGAGGAACCGGCCGGTGCGCTCGTAGGTGTCGAAGAACAGCACGATCCAGGGCACGGCGGACGCGGCCTGGGAGAGTTCCTCCAGCAGCACCGGGGTGAGCACGCCCTCGGGGGCGAGCACGAGCCGCGCGTCCTCGTGGGTGCGGAAGCGAGCGCCGAGCCCGGAACGCAACCGCTCGGCTCCCTCGGCGAGTTGGGCCGGGTCCAGGGCGCCCGCGAAGGCGCCGATGCCCGGGACCATGCCCAGCCCCACCAGCCCGGCCCGGGCCACGGCCATGCTGCCCGCCGACGGCCCGGGTTGCTGCCCCGGCTGCGCCGACTGCGCCGACTGCGCCGTCAACGCGGCCAGTTCCGCTTCGTGCAGGCGCTCCCGGTGTGCCGTCAGCAGCCGGTCCAGGTCCTTCAACCGCCTGCCCTGCGCGGCGAACTGCCGACTGAACGTCTCCAGCACCTCCGGCACGCTTCCCGCACTCTCGTCCACGTACGCCGTCAACGCCCCGCGTTCCCTGGCGATCTGCTCCAGCTCGCGGAGCAGGAAGGATTTTCCGACACCCGCGTTGCCGTGCACGTGGAACAGAAAACGGTGCCGCTCGTCCTCCGGCGGGATGTCCAAGTTGGCCCGGAAGGCGGCACGTTCGGCGCCCCGGCCCACGAAACCGGCACGACTGCGCCGGCCGATCAGCTCCTGCATCGACGGCCGCGCCTGCCCCACGCGTGGATCCTCCCGCTCGTCTCCGTTGCGCCCATTCTGGCTGAATGCCTATGGGGGGTGCCGGTCCCACGGGGAAGATGACCATCATGCCTACGACACCCCCACGCACCGCCCTGCATCTGGCCGCCACCCTGCTCACCGCGAGCGTCGCGCTCTACACGGCCCTCGTCGCCTTCGGGAACATCACCGACTTCGGCACCAACCAGCAGTTCGTGCGGCATGTCCTGGCGATGGACACCACGTTCAAGGACGAGGACCTGATGTGGAGAGCCATCACCAGCAAGGGCCTCCAGGACGCGGCGTACGTCGCGATCATCGCCTGGGAGACGGTCGCCGCCCTCGTGCTCATATACGGCACCTGGCTGTGGTTCCGCCGCGACGACCCGCGCGCCCGCCGCTTTTCCACCTACGGTCTGCTGATGCTGATGCTGCTGTTCGGCGGCGGGTTCATCGCGATCGGCGGTGAGTGGTTCGCCATGTGGCAGTCCGGGGACTGGAACGGCCTGGACGCGGCGACGCGGGTGTTCCTGTTCAGCGGGCTGGTGCTGATCGTCAACCACCTGCCGTTCGGACAGGTGCGGCAGACCGACGCCTGACCCGGGTCAGTGGCGCAGGGCCCACTTCTGGAGCGACTCCAGGGGCCCTGCCGAGAACCGCCGCAGCCACAGGGTGGAGCCATGCAGCGAACTCCTACTCGACCACGACCACCGACGTACCCGTCTCGCCGAACGCCCACAACGCGTCCCCGTCGGCGGTACGCATCCGCACCCCGCCGGTCTGCTTGCCCGCGGCGGGCGGGGGCGAGGAGCCGTCGACGGCGTTGGAGAAGGCGATGGAGATGCCGGACTTCGCGGCGAAGTAGACGATGTTCTCGATCTCCACGCCGTCCGAGCCCGTGGTCGCCTCGTTGCGCGAGGACACCTGATAGGTGCCGGGGTCCGGGCTCACCGTGCCCGGCCAGACGGCGAAGGTCCGCCGGGCCGCGTCGCTCGCGTCGACCAGCCAGACGCGCTTGCGGCCGAGGGAGTAGACGATCCGGCGTCCGCTGCCCGAGTCGTCCGGGACGGCGGCGGGGGCGGCGGACTTCGACGGGGCGGGGCTCGCGCCCGGCGTCGCCGACGCGCTCGGCCGGACCGCCGCGGCCGTCGGGTGCGGCCCCTTGTCGGCCTGCACGGCGAGGACGGCGACGGCGGTTATCGCGCCCACCGTCAGACCGGTCACCCAGACCTTGGGAGCAGGCACGGCACGCATCTCCTCAGCTACGGAACCCCTCCGACGGGGGTCGGATCATCGTACCGACCCCCACGGCAGGGTCCTCCTCAGTCCAGTACCGGCAGCAGCTCCGGCAGGTGCCCGTCCGAGGCGGTCGCCGCCCGCTGCCGCTCCTGCGGCACCTCGCCGTACAGCGTGGTGCGGGGCTTCGCCGGACGGCCGGCCGCCTCGGCGACCGCCACCAGGTCGCGCACCGACTTGTAGGAGCCGTACGACGAGCCCGCCATCCGCGAGATCGTCTCCTCCATCAGCGTGCCGCCCAGGTCGTTGGCCCCGGAGCGGAGCATCTCGGCCGCACCCTCCGTGCCCAGTTTGACCCAGCTGGTCTGGATGTTGGGGATGTGCGGGTGCAGCAGGAGACGGGCCATCGCCGTCACGGCCCGGTTGTCCCGGGTCGTCGGGCCGGGGCGCGCGATGCCCGCCAGGTACACCGGCGCGTTGGTGTGGATGAACGGCAGCGTCACGAACTCGGTGAAGCCGCCCGTGCGTTGCTGGATGCCCGCCAGGGTGCGCAGGTGGCCGAGCCAGTGGCGGGGCTGGTCGACGTGGCCGTACATCATCGTCGAGCTCGACCGGATGCCGAGTTCGTGCGCGGTCGAGACCACCTCGATCCAGGTCGCCGTCGGCAGCTTGCCCTTGGTGAGGATCCAGCGGACCTCGTCGTCGAGGATCTCGGCGGCGGTCCCGGGAATCGAGTCCAGGCCCGCCTCCTTCGCCGCCGCCAGCCACTCCCTGATCGACATGCCGGTGCGGGTGGCGCCGTTGACGACCTCCATCGGCGAGAAGGCGTGGACGTGCATGCCGGGGACGCGTTCCTTCACCGCCCTCGCGATGTCGAAGTACGCCGTCCCGGGCAGGTCCGGGTGGATGCCGCCCTGCATGCAGACCTCCACCGCGCCCACGTCCCAGGCCTGCTGGGCCCGGTCGGCGACCTGGTCCAGGGACAGGGTGTAGGCGTCGGCGTCGGTGCGGCGCTGGGCGAAGGCGCAGAAGCGGCAGCCGGTGTAGCAGACGTTGGTGAAGTTGATGTTCCGCGTGACGATGTACGTGACGTCGTCGCCCACCGCCGACTTGCGGACGTCGTCCGCCACCGCGCACAGCGCGTCCAGCGCCGGGCCGTCCGCGTGCAGCAGCGCCAGCGCGTCGTCGTCGGTGAGCCGGGTCGGGTCGTCGGCGGCGACCCGCAGCGCCTGGCGCACGTCCGTGTCGATGCGCTCCGGCGCCATCCCGGGCGCCGCGGCCTCGCGCAGGGCACCCCAGTCGCCGTACACCTCGTCGAAGTCGTCGCGCCGGTCGGACGTACGGCCCTCGGTGTCGATGGTGGTGTGCAGGTCCGTACGGCCGGAGGCGACGAAGGCCTCCTCGGGCTCCTGCCACGGGTGCCCCTCGACCACCGCGTCCGCGAGGGCGAGGCCCGTCTGCGGATCCGCGAGCGCCCCCACGTGCGGGCGCAGCCTCGGGTCCAGCCAGGGCTCGCCGCGCCGCACGAACTCCGGGTAGACGCAGAGACGTTCACGCAGCTCGAAGCCGGCCGCCGCCGAGCGCCCGGCCAGCTCCTCGATCTGCGGCCAGGGACGCTCGGGGTTGACGTGGTCGATGGTCAGCGGGGAGACACCGCCCCAGTCGTCGATACCGGCCGCGATCAGCCGTTCGTACTCGCTGTCGACCAGGTTGGGCGGGGCCTGGAGGCAGGCGCTCGGGCCCATGATGTGCCGGGCCACGGCCACCGTGGCGACCAGTTCGTCCAGCTCCGCGTCCGGCATGCCGCGCATCGCGGTGTCCGGCTTGGCACGGAAGTTCTGGATGATCAGTTCCTGGATGCCGTGGTACGCCCGGGAGATCTTCCGCAGCGCGAAGAGGGAGTCCGCGCGTTCCTCGTACGTCTCGCCGATCCCGATCAGGATCCCGGAGGTGAAGGGGACGGAGGAACGGCCCGCGTCCTCCAGCACCCGCAGCCGGACGGCGGGTTCCTTGTCCGGGGAGCCGTGGTGCGGGCCGCCGGGCTCGGACCACAGGCGGGTCGCGGTCGTCTCCAGCATCATGCCCATGGACGGGGCGACGGGCTTGAGCCGCTGGAAGTCGGTCCAGCTCAGGACGCCCGGGTTGAGGTGGGGAAGCAGTCCCGTCTCCTCCAGGATGCGGATGGAGACGGCGCGCACGTAGGCGATCGTGTCGTCGTAGCCGTGCGCGTCGAGCCACTCCCTGGCCTCCGGCCACCGGTCCTCCGGCTTGTCGCCGAGCGTGATCAGGGCTTCCTTGCAGCCGAGGGCCGCGCCCTTGCGGGCGATGTCGAGGACCTCGTCCGGCGACATGAACATCCCGTGTCCGGCGCGGCGCAGCTTGCCGGGGACGGTGACGAACGTGCAGTAGTGGCACTTGTCCCGGCACAGCCGGGTGAGCGGGATGAAGACGCTCTTGGAGTAGGTGATGACGCCGGGCCGGCCGGCCGCTTCGAGGCCCGCGTCGCGCACCCGGCCGGCGGACGTCACGAGGTCGTCGAGGGCCTCGCCGCGGGCCTGCAGCAGCACGGCCGCCTCGGAGACGTCGAGGGCCACGCCGTCCCGGGCGCGCTTGAGGGCGCGACGCATGGAGTTCTCGGTCGGGCCGGTGCCGCCGGGGCGGTCGGTGGGGCCGGTTCCGGAGGTCGCGGAGGTCGTCATCCTTCGAGCATACGATCGCCCTGATCAGGCCCGGCGACCCGTCAGTGGAAGGCCAGCCACCCGATGCCCAGGGTGCAGGTGAGACCGGCGGCGGTCAGGGCGGCCGGCCGGTTGCGGTGCAGCGCGAGCCAGACCAGCATCGCGGTCACCAGCACGGCGGTCGTGCCGATCGCCCCGCGCACCAGCCCGTGGCTGTAGCCGTACTCGCCGAAGTGCCGTGCCAGCCAGGCCAACCAGAAGATGCGCAGCGTGATCTCCCCCTCGTGTTCGATTCTCCCCTCAGGGAAGATACCCGGCGCACGCGTCCAGCGCCGTCAGCACCTCCGCCTCCCCCGCCGGCGGCAACTGCACCACGACCTCCTCGATCCCCAGGTCCGCGTAGTGGGCGAGCTTGCCGGGGCTGGGATACACGGCGTACGGCACCACCTGGAGCGTCTCGGGGTCGCGTCCGGCGTCCGCCCAGACCTCCCGCAGCCGGGGAAGACTTTCGGACAGTCCGCGCCCGCCGATGGGCAGCCACCCGTCGGCGTACTCGCTGATGTGCGCGAACAGCTTCGGACCGGCGGCTCCGCCGATGAGGGTGCGCGGGCCGTTGACCTTCGGCCCGCGCGGTTTCTGCACCGGCTTGGGGTAGGCGAAACTGGCCCGTACCGCGCCGAACTCGCCGTCGTACGCGGTGGGTTCGTCCGCCCACAGCGCGCGCATCAGGGCCATCCGGTCGCGGACGAGTTCGCGGCGCGTGGCCCAGTCGACGCCGTGGTCGGCCGCTTCCTCGACGTTCCAGCCGAAGCCGAGGCCGAGCGTGAACCGCCCGCCCGACAGGTGGTCCAGGGACGCGATCTGCTTGGCCAGGCCGATCGGGTCGTGCTGGGCGACGAGCGTGATGCCGGTGCCGAGGCCGAGGCGTTCGGTGACGGCGGCGGCCTGGCCGAGCGCGACGAAGGGGTCGAGGGTACGGCCGTATTCGGGCGGCAGGTCCCCGCCGGCCGGGTAGGGGGTGGTCCGCTCGACCGGGATGTGGGTGTGCTCGGGCAGGTACAGGCCGGCGAATCCCCGCTGCTCCAGCTCACGGGCGAGCCGGGTCGGGGTGATCGTCTCGTCGGTGAGGAAGATCGTGACGGAGATACGCATGCCTGCATCTGTACCGCGCGGACGCCGCGATGTCCATACCGACTGGTCGGCACAGGATGGTTCCCGGTCCCGGTCGCCTTCCGCTCGGCTGCCGATTGTCCGCCGATTCCCTTCCCTTGCACGGCAGTTCACGGCTGAATACGAGAGTTGCACGCATCACCACTGCACCACCCACGCCATGTCACTCACGACGACCTGGGGAGCAGCAGCATGTGCGAGGACGACCACGCGGGCCTGGGAAGACGCGCGTTGTTCGTGACGGGCGCCGCCGCCGCGCTTACGTTGGGAAGCGTGACCTTCGCGTCAGGCGCCGAGAACGGCCGGGGCACGCAGACCCGCACCGTGCGGGGCACTCTGCCCCCCGGGTCCCCCGACTTCGTGTACCTGCCGGTGGAAGTACCCGCCGGCGTACGGGAGATCAAGGTCTCCTACACCTACGACAAGCCCTCCGTCCCGGCCGGGACCCCGGGCAACGCCCTGGACATCGGCATGTTCGACCAGCGCGGCACGGACCTCGGCGGCCGGGGCTTCCGCGGCTGGTCGGGCGGTGCGCGCACGGAGTTCTTCATCCGGGCGGACGACGCCACGCCGGGGTACATCCCGGGCCCGGTCCGCAAGGGCACCTGGCACATCGCGCTCGGCCCCTACACGGTCGCACCGCAGGGCCTGCCGTACGAGGTCACGATCACGTTGACGTACGGCGAGCCCGGCGAGGCGGTCGAGCCGACGTACCCGCCGGATCGGGCGAAGGGCCGGGGCCGGGCCTGGTACCGGGGCGACTGCCACCTGCACTCCTGGTACTCCGACGGGCGCCGCACACCCGCCGAGATCGCGGCGCTGGCGCGGGCGGCGGGCCTGGACTTCATCAACACCTCCGAGCACAACACGCACTCCTCGCACGCGCACTGGGCGGACGTGGCGGGCGACGACCTGCTGATCATGCTGGGCGAGGAGGTCACGACGAGGAACGGGCACGTGGTGGCGCTCGGCACCGACCCCGGGACCTTCGTCGACTGGCGCTACCGGGCCCGGGACAACCGCTTCGGCCGTTTCGCCCGGCAGATCCGGGCGGCGGGCGGCCTCGTGGTCCCGGCCCACCCGCACGCCACCTGTGTCGGCTGCAACTGGAAGTTCGGCTTCGGCGAGGCCGACGCGGTCGAGGTCTGGAACGGCCCCTACACCCCCGACGACGAGATGGCCCTGGCCGACTGGGACAGCATGCTGGTCGCGTCCGTGCGCTCGGCCACCCGCTCCTGGATCCCGGCGATGGGCAACAGCGACGCCCACCGCGACCCCGACCCGGTCGGCAGCCCGCAGACGGTCGTCCTCGCCGACGACCTCACCCGAGAGGCGATCCAGGAGGGCATCCGGGCGGGGCGGTCGTACGTGGCCGAGTCGAAGAACGTGTCCCTGGCGTTCACCGTGTCGGGCGGACGCGGTCGGCACGCGGGCATCGGCGGGCGGTTGGAGGTCGACCGGGACACCCCGGTCACGGTCCGGCTGGAGGCGTCCGGCGCCCCCCGCTGCACGGTCCGCTTCGTCACCGACCAGGGCGTGCTGTTCACGAGCGCACCGCTGCCGGTGTCGGGGGCGGGGGTCGTGGAGTGGCGTACGACGCCGTCGTACGCGGCCTACGTACGGGCGGAGCTGCGTCACGAGACGGCGGCCGGGCCGCTCCCCGGCGCGCTGGCGGCGTTCACGAACCCGATCTTCCTGGGGCACGCCCCCGGATGACCGCCCCCGCGCTCGCCGGTGGCGCCGCCGACCGGACCGCACGGCACGCGTCCCGTGCGGTCCGGGGGCCTGCCGACCGACGACGCCTGCCCGTCACCTGCCGGGGCCGCGGCTGCTCGCCGGGTTCTGTCACCGCGGCTGAAGGCCGTGTGGGCGGGTACGCCGTCCGCGCCTGCCCTCGGCCCGCCCGGGGTCCGGGCACGGCGGCGTCAGGGGGCCGGCTCGTCCGCCAGGTCGGCGACCACCGCCGCGTGGTCCGACGGCCAGACGCCGTCGACCGGGCCGTCGCCCGCGCGCCGTACGGCGCGCACACGGCCCAGCCCGCCCGCCCCGGGCGGCTCCACGTGGATGTAGTCGATCCGCGCACTCGGCTCCCGGCCGGAGGCGACGTACGGGTTGTCGCGGTCCCACGTGGCCGAGGGCGCGGCAGGATCGGCGTACTGCCAGGCGTCGAAGAAGACCTGGCCCGGCACGACCGGGGCGGTCCGGTGGCCGCCGAAGAGACGGATCTCGTCGGCGTCCGGCCGCGCGTTGAAGTCCCCGGTGACCACCGTCGGGAACGGCGTGGAGACCCGGTTCTCGGCGATGAACCCGGCGAGCGCGGTGACCTGGCGGCAGCGGACGGCCGAGCCGTGCGGGGCGGAGGTGAGATGGGCGGTGACGAAGAGGAGGTCGTGGGCGGGGGTGGCCAGGCGGGTGTGGAGGGCCAGCCGGCCGTCGTCGACGTCGGAGGGGGCCGGCAGGCGCAGCGCCCGCTGGGCCACCACCGGCCAGCGGCTCAGTACGGCGTTCCCTATGTCGACCGTGGGGTCGCCGATCCTGCGGCGCCAGCGTTCGGGAGCGGGCGAGGGGGCCCAGGCCCAGTGCATGCCGAGTTCTCCGGCCAGCCACTCCGCCTGGTTCTCACCGCCGGCGGCCCACACCTCCTGGAGGCCGACGACGTCGGGGCGCAGTTCGCGCAACGCGGCGAGAATCGCCTTCTGCCGGGCCTCCCAGGGCCCGAAGCGCCACCAGAGGTTCCAGGTCACGACCCGCATCCGCAGCCACCCGCTCTCGTCCTGCCGCGTCGGGAACCATTGAAGCAACAGTTCGACCTTCACACCGTGCCACCCGGCAGGAAACAGGAGACCCTCACACGATGTCCCGCTCGGCCGACCTCAGATTCCGCGTCGCCACCACGTTCCAGCGGCGTGTCGCCAACCCGGTGCTGCGCCGGATGCCGTTCCAGACGGTCCTGGAGACCACGGGGCGCGTCTCCGGGCTCCCCCGGCACACGCCGGTGGGCGGACGCCGGGTCGCCGACTCCTTCTGGCTGGTCTCGGAGTTCGGGCGCAGGTCGGGTTACGTCCGCAACATCGAGGCGGATCCGCGGGTGCGGGTGCGGATCCGGGGGCGGTGGTACGCGGGCACCGCCCACCTGCTGCCGGACGACGACCCGGTGGCCCGTCTGCGCCGCCTGCCCCGCCTCAACAGCGCGGCGGTACGGCTGATCGGGACGGGGCTGCTGACCGTGCGGGTGGACCTGGACAGGGACTGAGGACGCCCGCCCGTGCCGCGCCCCCGTGCTGTCCGAGGTCTCACCCCGGCCAGACGATCGACTGCAGCTCGCTGTACGCGTGCAGGGCGTACGAGCCGACGTCCCGGCCGACACCGCTCTTCTTGAAACCGCCGAACGGCGCCTCCATGTTGCGGCCGACGGTGTTGATGCCGACGCCGCCGGCCCGCAGCAGCCGGGCGACCCGGAAGGCGCGGGCGACGTCGCCGGACCAGACGTAGTCGATCAGGCCGTAGTCCGTGTCGTCGGCGAGGGCGATGCCCTCTTCCTCCTCGTCGAAGGGGATCACGCAGACGACCGGCCCGAAGATCTCCTCCCGCACCACCCGCATGTCGGGCGTGCAGTCCGCGAGGAGGGTGGGGGCCACGTAGAAACCCCGGTCGAGCGGCGGCCGCTCACCGCCGGCCACCACGACCGCGCCGTCCTTTCGGCCCGCCTCCACGTACGCCTCCACCCGGTCCCGGTGCCCGGCCGAGATCACCGGCCCGACGACCGTGGCCGGGTCGCGCGGGTCCCCGACCCGCAACCGGCCCGCGTACAGCGCCAGTTGCTCGACCAGCCGCTCGTACACACCGCGCTGGGCCAGCACCCGCGTCGGCGCGGTGCAGATCTGCCCGCTGTAGAAGGAGAAGGTGGTGCCGATCCCGGCGACCGCCGAGCCGATGTCCGCGTCGTCGAAGACGACCGCCGCGCCCTTCCCCCCGAGCTCCATCAACTGCCGTTTCATGTCCCGCCCGCACACCTCGGCGATCCGCTGCCCGACCGCCGTGGAGCCGGTGAAGCTCACCATGTCCACGTCCCCGGCCACGGCCGCCTCGCCGACCTCCACCGAGCGGCCGGAGACGACGTTCACCACCCCCGCGGGCGCCCCGGCGGCCTCCAGTGCCTCGGCCATCCGGTAGACGGACAGCGGGTCCTGCGGAGCCGGCTTCACCACGACGGTGTTGCCCATGGCGAGCGCGGGCGCGATCTTGCCCGCGGGGTTGGCCCACGGGTTGTTGTACGAGGTGATGCAGGTGACGACCCCGACGGGCCGGCGGACGGCCAGGGCGCCCAGCACACCCGCCTTCCCCTCCCCCGCTGCCTTGAGGGCGTGGGAGGTACCCCCATGCCCGGCCCCGTTGATCTGCGGCGGTATCGCCCACTCCGCGGGCTCCACGCGCGCGTACCGCCGGAACCTGGCCGCGCCGACACCGACCTGCATGCCGCGGGCCGTCGACGTGGTCGCGCCGGTCTCGGCCTGCGCGAGGTCGGCGTACGGCACGAGGTGGCCGCGGATGATGTCCGCCGCCCGCCCCAGTACGGCCGCCCGTTCCTCCGGCGCCGTACGCGACCACGGCCCGAAGGCCTCGCGGGCCGCGGCGCAGGCCGCGTGCACCTGATCCGGCGAGGCCTCCGGAGCCCATCCGACGAGGTCCTCGGTCGCCGGGTCGATCACGGGGTAACAGCCGCCGTCCGGCTCCACCCACGAACCGCCGACGAACAACCGCTGCCGCTCGACGCCCTCGGCACTCACCTCGTCGCCACCGTCCTGGTGTCGCGCCCCGAGCGCAGCACCCGCCCCGGCACGGCCCCGGTCACCACGTCGTCCCGGATCGCCTCGACCCCGTTGACCCACACGGCCCGTACCCCGATCGCCCGGGAGTCCAGCCGCGGACTGTCACCCGGCAGGTCGTGCACCAGGGTGGCCGTGCCGGCGTCGATCCGCTCCGGGTCGAAGAGCACCAGATCGGCATGGAAGCCCTCCTGGATCCGGCCGCGCTCCCGGAGCCCGAAGAGCCGGGCGGGATCGTCCGTCAGCATCTTCACGGCCTGCTCCAGGCTCGCCAGCCGCCGCCCGCGCAGACAGTCCCCGAGGAACCGGGTGGTGTACGGCGCCCCGCACATCCGGTCCAGATGCGCCCCCGCGTCCGAGCCGCCGAGCAGCACGTCCTCGTGCTGCCAGGTCTCGGCGCGCAGCGCCCAGGACGCGGGGTCGTTGTCGGTGGGCATCGGCCACAGGACCGTACGCAGGTCGTCCGCGGCGCAGATCTCGACCAGGCACTGGAAGGGTTCCTGGCCGCGCTCCTCGGCGATGTCCCGCACGATCCGCCCGCTCAGCCCGCGGTTGGCCTCGCTGTAGGTGTCGCCGATGACGTACCGCCCGAAGTGCGTCAGCCGTCTGAAGACGCCCGCCTCCTTCGAGCCCGCCCGCCGCAGCATCTCGGCCCGCACGTCGGGGTCGCGGAGCCTGGCGATGCGCTCCGGCACGGGCAGGGCCAGGATCGGGCCCCAGCCCGGGATCAGGTTGAGGGCGCAGAAGGTGCCCAGCGACATGTTCATCGGCGTGAGGATCGGCATGGTGAGGGCCACGACCCGGCCGCCCGCCTTGCGCGCCCGCTCACTCGCGAGCAGTTGCCGCGGCACTCGCTCCGGGACGGCCGCGTCGATGGTCAGCACGTTCCAGTTCAGCGGCCGCCCGGCCGCCGCGCTCAGGTCCGCCAGCAGATCGATCTCGGCGTCGCTGAACTGATCGAGACACCCCGCGACGATCGCCTCGATCTGCGTGCCCTCGTGTTCGGCGACGGCCCGCGCGAGCGCCAGCAGCTCCGCCGGTCGCGCGTGCCGGGAGGCCACCGGCTGCCCGTCGCCGTCGGAGTGGCTGGACGACTGGGTGGTGGAGAACCCCCAGGCACCGGCCTCCATGGCCTCGTGGAAGAGCCGGAGCATGGCGGCGAGCTCTTGGTCGGTGGGCTGTCCGCCGACGGCCCGCGGGCCCATCACGTACCGCCGCAGCGCGCAGTGGCCCACCATGAACCCGGCGTTGACGGCGATCCGCCCCTCCAGGGCGTCCAGATAGTCCCCGAAGGACTGCCAGCTCCAGGGCGCCCCCTCCTCCAGCGCCACCAGCGACATGCCCTCGACCCTCGACATCATGCGCCGGGTGTAGTCGGCGTCGCCGGGCCGGTCGGGGTTCAGCGGCGCGAGCGTGAACCCGCAGTTCCCGGCGGCGACGGTCGTGACGCCGTGATTGAGGGAGGGTGTGGCGTAGGGGTCCCAGAAGAGCTGGGCGTCGTAGTGGGTGTGGGGGTCGACGAAGCCGGGCGCGAGGACGAGCCCGGAGGCGTCCTCGGTGGTCCGGGCCTGTCCGGTGACGGCCCCGACGACGGCGATACGGCCGTCGCGTATGCCGACGTCGGCGGTGTACGCGGGCGCGCCGGTCCCGTCGACAACGGACGCGCCCTTGATGACGTGATCGAGCATTACGTTGCCTCCTTCAACTCCGGGCCCGCCAGCCCACCCAGGGGCGACCAGCCACAACGCACCCGCCCCCGCCGACGACGCTCAAGCACCCCTGCGGAACCGCGACGTCCGATGCACCGGATCCGTGTCGATCTTCGGAATCACGTGCTCCCCGATCAGCCGGATCGTCTGCAGCGTCTCCTCCTTCGGCACGCCCACCGGCAGCCCGAAGCTCAACTGGTCGGCGCCCGCCTGCTCCCACCGCTTGCACTGCGTGAGCACCTCGTCGGGGTCACCGCAGATCAGCAGTTCCTCCTCGATCAGCAGCTCCACGAACTCCGCGGTGTACTCCGGCAGCGTCTGCGGCCACACCGGGAAGCCCTCGGGGCGGGGGAACGTGTCGTGGTACCGGAACACCAGCGACGGCAGATAGTGCAGCCCGCCGTTGACCGCGATCTCGATCGCCTCGGCGTGCGTCGGCGCGCAGATCGCCGTCGTCGTCACCATCACGTTGTCGTTGACGAAGTCCCCGACGGGTTCGGCGTTCACGACAGCCGTCTTGTACTGCTCCAGCACCCACTCCATGTCGGAGACCTTCTGCACACTGAACCCGAGCACGCCCAGGCCCTTCCTCGCCGCCATCGCGTACGACGGGGGCGATCCGGCCGCGTACCACATCGCCGGATGCGACTTCCCGTACGGCTTGGGCAGCACCTTGCGCGGCGGCAGGGACCAGTGCTTGCCCTGGAAGCCGGCGTACTCGTCCTGGAGCCACATCTTCGGGAACTCGGCGATCGTCTCCTCCCAGATCTCCTTGGTGTGGTTCATGTCGGTGATGCCCGGCAGGAACCCGAGGATCTCGTGGGAGCCGGCGCCGCGGCCGGAGCCGAACTCGAAGCGGTTCTGCGAGAGATGGTCGAGCATGGCGACCTTCTCGGCCACCTTGACCGGGTGGTTGACCTGGGCGAGCGGGTTGAAGATCCCGGAGCCGAGGTGGATCCGCTCGGTCGCGTGCGCCAGGTAGCCGAGGAACACGTCGTTCGCGGAGAGGTGCGAGTACTCCTCCAGGAAGTGGTGCTCCGATGCCCACGCGTACTTGAAGCCGGACTTGTCCGCCTGGATGACGTACTCGGTCTCCTCCATCAGCGCCTTGTGCTCGGCGAGTGGGTCGGTCTCGGCGCGCTTGCCCACGTACCCCTGTACAAAGAGCCCGAATTCCACGGCGGGTCACCATCCCTAGTTCCTGACGAACCGTCAGATCCTTTGCCGCCCGACTGTCGCACCGCCCGCGGACACCGTCAATAGCTGACGGTCAGTCAGATGACGGACACCCCGGCCAGCCAGCCGCCGTCGATGACGAACGGCTGCCCCGTGATGTACGAGGAGTCCTCCGAGGTCAGGAACAGCGCGAGGCGCGCCACCTCCTGCGGCCGGCCGATCCGGCCGAGCGGCACGAGCTTGCGGTACAGCCCGTCCAGGGCCCTGGAGGTCTCCTCGGCGTCCGCCGCCGGGTCCAGGTGGGCGGGGTTGGACATCGCGGTGTCGATGGCGCCGGGACACACGGCGTTGACCCGGATCCCACGGGGCGCGAGCTCCAGGGCGGCGACGCGGGTGAGACCGAGGACGGCGTGCTTGGTGGCCGCGTACGCACCCACGGCCGCCATGCCCGTCACCCCCGTGTACGAGGCGGTGTTCACGATCGTGCCGCCGTCGGCCATCTCGGGCGCCACCGTTTTGACCCCGAGGAAGCAGCCGACCTGGTTGACCCGCACGACCTGCATGAACTCGTCCAGGGGCGTGTCGACGAGCGAGTTGAAGCGCAGGATGCCGGCGTTGTTGACGAGGCCGTCGACATGGCCGTACGCCGCACGCGCGGCGGTGACCGCGGCCTTCCAGTCGGCCTCACGGCCCACGTCCAGGTGGACGTAGAGCGCGCCCATCTCCTCGGCCAGCGCCGCTCCCTGTTCGTCGAGGACGTCCGCCACGACGACCTTCGCGCCCTCCGCGGCGAAGAGGCGCGCCTCCTGTTCCCCCTGCCCGCGTGCCGCCCCGGTGACGATGACGACCCGCCCGTCGAGCTTGCCCATTACGGCCCCCTTCACGCGGTGGACACGGTGGAGCCCGCATCGTAGCGCCATATCTGACGATGCGTCAGATGCTGGATGCGCGCAGCGACGGCCCGGCTACATCAGCGGTGCCACCTCCGCCCCGAACGCCTCGATCTGGTCGGTGAGTTCGGAGCGGCCGCGGCACCGGAAGCGCACCTGGACCTGGTGCACACCCATGGCACGGTAGGCCCGCAGCGACTCGGCGAGCTCCTCGCCGCCGCCGGTGAGCGTGCGGCGTCCGACGTCCCAGCCGGGGCTGCCGACGTACAGCGGCTCGGCGATGGCTCCGACGACGAACGGCGCGTCGCGGCCGGCCTGTTCGCGCAGCTGCCGGATCCGCGCGATCTGCGCCGGCAGCCGGTCACGCGGGTCCCCCTGCGGCAGCCAGCCGTCCCCCTTGAGCGCGGCCCTGCGCACGGCGGCCGGGGAGGAGCCGCCGACCCACACCGGGACGCGCTCCTGGGTGGGCCGCGGCAGCTGCCCCAGGCCCTCGAAGTCGTAGAGCTTGCCGTGGTGTTCGGGGAACTCCTCGGGCCCGAGGGCGGCCCGCAGGGCGTCGATCGTCTCGTCGAGGACGAGTCCGCGCCGCTCGAAGTCGACCCCCAGCGCCTCGAACTCCTCGCGCACATGGCCGGCCCCGACGCCGAGGATCAGCCGGCCGCCCGACAAGTGGTCGAGGGTGGCGTACTGCTTCGCGCTGAGCAGCGGATGCCGCAGTCCCACGACGGCGACGTGGCTGAGCAGCCGGACGCGCTCGGTGACCGCCGCGAGATGGGCGAGGGTGGCGACGGGGTCGTACCAGACCGTGCTCATCGCGGGCGCCAGGCGGCGCGGGACGGCGACGTGGTCGCAGCACGCGAGGTAGGCGAAGCCCGCGCGGTCGGCGGCGCGGGCGACGGCGACCAGGTCGGCGGGACCGGCCGCGGCCTCCCAGGGCTCGGCGTAGATCGTGCTCTGGGACTGGACGGGGAGCTGGATCCCGTACGACAGGCTCATCGCGAGCCCTCCCAGAGCCCGTCGTCGGTCAGCCCCAGCAGCTCGATCGCGTTGCGCCGCACGATCCGCTCGACGACCTCGGGGTCCAGGTGCCCCATCTGCGCCTCACCGACCTGGCGGGACTCGGGCCACGTGGAGTCGGAGTGCGGGTAGTCGGTCTCGTACAGGACGTTGTTCAGCCCGATCGCGTCCAGGTTGCGCAGACCGAAGGCGTCGTCGAAGAAGCAGCCGTAGACGTGGTCGGCGAACAGCTCGGACGGCGGCCGGTGCACCTTGTCGGCGACCCCGCCCCAGCCGCGGTTCTCCTCCCACACCACGTCGGCGCGCTCCAGGATGTAGGGGATCCAGCCGATCTGCCCCTCGGCGTACATGACCTTGAGGTTCGGGAAACGCTCGAACTTGCCGCTCATCAGCCAGTCGACCATCGAGAAGCAGCAGTTGGCGAAAGTGATCGTGGACCCGACCGCGGGCGGTGCGTCGGCGGAGGTGGAGGGCATCCGGCTGGAGGAGCCGATGTGCATGGCGACCACCGTGCCGGTCTCGTCGCAGGCGGCGAGGAAGGGGTCCCAGGCGTCGGTGTGGACGGAGGGCAGGCCGAGATGCGGGGGTATCTCCGAGAAGGCGACGGCACGCACACCGCGCGCCGCGTTGCGCCGGACCTCCGCCGCCGCCAGTTCGGCGTCCCAGAGCGGGATGAGAGTGAGCGGTATGAGACGGCCGTGCGCCTCGGGGCCGCACCACTCCTCCACCATCCAGTCGTTGTAGGCCCGGATGCACAGCATGCCCAGCTCGTGGTCCGCGGCCTCGGTGAAGGTCTGGCCGCAGAAGCGGGGGAAGGTCGGGAAGCACAGCGCGGACTGGACGTGGTTGACGTCCATGTCGGCGAGGCGGGCGGGCACGTCGTAGGAACCCGGGCGCATCTGCTCGTAGGTGATGACTTCGAGCTTGATCTCGTCCCTGCCGTAGCCGACGGCCGTGTCCAGGCGGGTCAAGGGCCGGTGCAGGTCCTCGTAGACCCACCAGTCGCCGATCGGGCCGTCCTCGCCCTGGCGGCCCATGACGGGCTTGAACCGGCCGCCGAGGAAGGTCATCTCCCGCAGCGGGGCACGGACCGTGCGGGGGCCGGTGTCGAGGTACTTCTTCGGCAGCCGGTCCTGCCACACGTTGGGCGGCTCCACGGTGTGGTCGTCGACGGAGATGATCAGCGGAAACGTCGTCTCGGTGTCGTCCATGGCGTTCACGGTAGCGCCGATCTGACGGACCGTCAGCTATGTCGGTCGGGGCCTCCTTGCGAAGGGCGTGTGAGGGCCCTGTGATATCCCGCGCGCCAGTGCCGGATCGGTCCCTCCCCAGCTGACGCGACTGCCGGAACAAGGCAAACTGGCGGAGATGTAAACGGGTCCTAGGGGGACTGCGATGGACGGGGTACCGCGAGTGCCGGAGCAGAGGCGTCCCGGCGCCTCGGCAGAAGCGGCGGAGCCGGTGGCGGCGCTGCGCTTCGCTGTGCTCGGCCCGGTGCGCGCGTGGCGCGGCGAGGAGCAGTTGCCCACCGGTTCCCCGCAGCAGCGCGCCCTGCTCGCGGCCCTGCTGCTGCGCGAGGGCCGTACGGCCACCGCGGCGGAGCTGATCGACGCCCTGTGGGGCGAGGAACCGCCGTCGCAGGCGCTGGCCGCGGTACGGACGTACGCCTCCCGGCTGCGCAAGGTGCTGGACCCCGGAGTCCTGGTGAGCGAGTCCGGCGGCTACGCGGTGCGGGGCCTGGCCGAGGGCGCGCTGGACCTCGCGCGGGCACAGGACCTGGCGGCGGAGGCGGAGAAGGCGCGCGGCGCCGGGGACCTGAGTCACGCCCGGGAGGTCCTGGGCCGGGCGCTGGCCCTGTGGGACGGCGAGGTGCTCGCCTCGGTCCCCGGGCCCTACGCGGAGGCGCAGCGGGTCCGCCTGGAGGAGTGGCGGCTCCAACTGCTGGAGTCCCGCCTCGACATGGACCTGGAGCAGGGCTGCCACGCGGAGGCGGTCTCGGAGCTGACGGCGCTGACGGCGGCGCATCCCCTGCGGGAGCGGCTGCGGGAGCTGCTGATGCTCGCCCTGTACCGCAGTGGGCGGCAGGCGGAGGCGCTGGCGGTGTACGCGGACACGCGCCGACTGCTGGCGGACGAGCTGGGCGTGGACCCCCGTCCGGGCCTGAAGGAGCTGCAACAGCGCATCCTGCAGGCGGACCCGGCACTGGCGGAGCCGTCGGCACCGGTGGCGGAACCGGCGGTGGTCCCGGTGCGCCCGGCACAACTGCCCGCCACGGTCCAGGACTTCACGGGGCGTGCCGCCTTCGTCGCGGAGCTGGGCGAGGTCCTCGCCTCCGCGGACGGCCGGGTGATGGCCGTGTCCGCCCTGGCCGGCATCGGCGGAGTGGGCAAGACGACGTTGGCGGTGCATGTGGCGCACCAGGCCCGCACGGCCTTCCCCGACGGTCAGCTCTACGTCGACCTCCAGGGCGCCGGCCCGCGGGCGGCGGATCCGGAGACGGTCCTGGGTTCCTTCCTGCGGGCGCTGGGCACGGCCGACTCGGCGATCCCGGACTCGCTGGAGGAGCGGGCGGCGCTGTACCGGTCGGTGCTGGACGGCCGGCGGGTGCTCGTGCTCCTGGACAACGCCAAGGACGCCGCCCAGGTGCGGCCCCTGCTGCCGGGCATGGAGGGCTGCGCGGCGCTGGTGACGTCCCGGGTGCGCATGGTGGACCTGGCGGGTGCCCATCTGGTCGACCTGGACGTGATGTCCCCGGACGAGGCGCTGTCCCTGTTCACGAAGATCGTGGGCGAGGAGCGGGTCGCCTCGGAGCGCGAGGCGGCCCTGGACGTGGTCGCGGCGTGCGGCTTCCTGCCGCTGGCGATCCGTATCGCCGCGTCCCGCCTGGCATCGCGGCGCACATGGACGGTGTCGGTGCTCGCCGCCAAGCTCGCGGACGAACGCCGCCGCCTGGACGAGCTGCAGGCCGGTGACCTCGCGGTGAAGGCGACCTTCGAGCTCGGCTACGGCGCCCTGGAGCCCGCCCAGGCCCGCGCCTTCCGGCTGCTGGGGCTGGCCGACGGCCCGGACATCTCGCTCGCCGCCGCGGCGGCTGTGCTGGACCTGCCGGTGGAGGCGGCCGAGGACCTGCTGGAGTCCCTCGTGGACACGTCGCTGCTGGAGTCGGCGGCGCCCGGCCGGTACCGGTACCACGATCTGGTCCGGCTCTACGCGCGTGCCTGCGCGGAACGGGACGAGCAGCCGCCGAGCGAGCGGGACGCGGCGCTGTCGCGGTTGCTGGACTTCTACCTGGCCACGACCGCGCAGGTGTACGCGATCGAGCGGCCCGGCGACCGGCTGGTGGACCACCTGGAGCACGGGCAGTTCCCGGGCCTGCGCTTCGGCGATCGCCACGAGGCGCAGGACTGGCTGTACTCCGAGGCGAACTGCCTGCTGGCCTGCGCGAGTCAGGCCGTGCGCACCGGCGAGCTGCGCAGGGCCGTCGACCTCCTCTGGGCGGCCAAGGACCTGGCCGAGTCCGGCGCCAACTCCCGTGACTACGAGGCAGCGGCGACGGCCGCACGCGACGCCGCTCAGGCGGCGGGCGACGCGCAGGCGGAAGGCCGGGCCCGCACGACGCTGACCGACGCCCATCTGGCGGCGGGCCGCTTCACCCAGGCCGACGAGGAAGTCGGCCGGGCGGCGACTCTGGCACGGGAGGTCAGCGATCCGGCCCTCAACAGCTGGGTGCCGAACCATCGCGGGGTGATCGCGGTCTACGGCGGCCGGCACGCCGAAGGGGCCGGTTACCTGCAGGAGGCCATCACCAGCTTCCGGTCGGACGGCAACCTGGCGGGTGAGGCCAGCGCGCTGTGCAACCTCTCCCGTGCCCACCTGGCCATGGGGCGGACCACGAGCGCGATCGAGCTCGCGCGCGAGGGCGTCAGCATCTACGACCGTCTGGGCCACACCCTGCGCGGCGCCAACGGCCGCTACGCGCTGGGGCTGGCCCTCGCGCAGGCCAGGGAGCTCACCCATGCCGTCGAACAGCTGAATGAAGCGCTTGAGGTCTTCCGGGACAGTCGCCAGCGCCTCTGGGAGGGCATGACGATCTTCCGGATCGCCGAGATACTGCTCACCGAGGGCAGGCCGGCCCAGGCCGCCACGCTCGCGGAGCAGTCACTCGCGGTGCTCCGCGGCATCGGCGGGGACTGGCGGCGGGGGAACGTGCTCACCGTCCTGGGGCGTGCCCTGTACGGCATCGGGCAGCTCGACCGTGCGCAGGCCTGCTGGCGTGAGGCCCTGTCCATCTACGAGGGCCTGGGCTCCCCGGAGGCCGCGGAGGTGCGGGGCCTGCTCCTCCCCATGGCCGCCGTGTAGCCGGCCACGGCCCGCGTTCATCGTTCGTTTATCGCCCCCCGGCATGCTGAGTGCCGTCGAACCGTCGCGTCGGGGGGCAGACGGTACGTCAAGAAGGCCCACCGTTAAGGTGAACGGCCCTGACCAGCCCGTCCGGCGGCCCTCGGGGGAGTCGCCGGGCGGGCCTCGTCACCCAGCCACAGGAGTTGAACAGCATGGCCGAAGAGAAGAAGACCGACGGCACCGTCAAGCCGCTCGGCGACACGCACATCACCGACGCCGACGCGGGCACGGTCAAGCCGCTCGGGGACACCCACATCACCGACGCCGACGCGGGCACGGTCAAGCCGCTCGGCGACACCCACATCACGAGCGACGAGGCCTGAGGACCACACCCCACGGGGATCGGCCGCGGCGGCACGGAGGGGAGCCGCCGCGGCCGAGGGGTGTCATGCGGGCGCGGCGCCTCGTCCCCGCAGCTCCCCCTTGAGCACCTTCCCGCTCGCGTTGCGCGGCAGCTCCGCCACGAACTCCACCACTCGCGGCACCTTGTAGTTGGCCATCTCCCGCCGCGCCCACGCCATCAGGTCGTCCCCGGTCAGCACCGCGCCCGGCCGGCGCACCACGAACGCCTTGCCCACCTCGCCCAGCCGCGCGTCGGGTACGCCGATCACCGCGACGTCCGCGACCGCGGGATGCAGGCCCAGGGTCTGCTCGATCTCCGCGGGGTAGGCGTTGAAGCCGCCGACGATGAACATGTCCTTGATGCGGTCGGTGATCCGCAGATTGCCCGACTCGTCCAGGACACCCACATCGCCCGTGCGCAGCCAGCCGTCCGCCGTCAGCACCTCCGCCGTCGCCGCCGGGTCCTCGTAGTAGCCCCGCATGACGTTGAAGCCCCGCACCAGCACCTCGCCGGGCTCGCCGACCGGCGCCTCGACACGGACCTGTGTGCCCGGTATCGCGCGCCCCGACGTGGACGCGACCACCGACGGGTCGTCACCGCGCCGGCACATCGTCACGATGCCGCTGGCCTCCGACAGGCCGTACGCCGTCAGCACCGTCTCCACACCCAGTTCCCCGCGCAGGCGGTCCACCAGCCGCAGGGGCACCACCGCCGCGCCGGTCACCACCAGCCGCAGCGCCGAGAGGTCGTGCGCGGCGCGGGCCGGGTGGTCCAGCAGCGACTGGTGCAGCGTGGGCGGCCCCGGCAGCACCGACACCCGTTCCGCCGCGATGTTCGCGAGTGCCGTGTCGATGTCGAACACCGGCTGGGGGATCATCGTCGCGCCCCGCATCAGGCAGGCGATCACCCCCGCCTTGTAGCCGAAGGTGTGGAAGAAGGGGTTCACGATGAGGTAGCGGTCGCCGTGGCGCAGTCCCGCCAGGTCGCTCCACACCTCGTAGGCGCGCAGGGTCTGCGCATGGGTGATCACCGCGCCCTTCGGGCGGCCCGTCGTCCCGGACGTGAAGACGATGTCCGAGGGCCAGGAGCCGGCCACGGCCGCCGCGCGCGCCCGCACCTGCGCCTGGCCCACCCCGTCCCCGCTCGCCAGGAAGTCCTTCCAGGTGCGGAAGTCCGCGGGGGCGTCGTCCGACAGCACGACCACGTGCCGCAGCTCCGGCAGCCCCGGCCCCTGAGCGACGGCCCTGCGCAGCGACGCCACGTACGAGGTGCCCAGGAAGGTGCCGGTCACGAAGAGCAGCCGGGCCCCGCTGCGGCGCAGTACGTCCGCCGCCTCCGTGCCCTTGAACCGGGTGTTCACCGGTACGAGCACCGCGCCCGCCGACACCGCGCCCAGCGCCGCCACGATCCAGTCCAGTGAGTTGGGGGCCCAGACGGCGACCCGGTCACCCGGCGCGACGCCGTTCGCGAGGCAGGCCGCCGCCGACCGTTCGACACGGGCGCCGAGTTCGCCGTACGAGATGCGGGTCCGGCCCTCCACCACCGCCTCGGTGTCCGCGTACCGCTCGGCCGCCCCGCGGACCAGCTCCGGGATGCTCTGCCACTGCACGATCGGCCTCCCCGAACTCGGTAGCTGACTGTCCGTCAGATTAACGGTAACCTGACGGTCTGTCAGCAAACTCGTCCGCGGCGCGGAGGTGTGCACATGGCCGGACTCAAGGACGCGACCGCCATCGTCGGCATAGGTCAGACGCCGTTCGCCAAGCACCTCCCGGAGGACGAGCGGACCCTCGCCTGCCGTGCCGTCCTCGCCGCCCTCGACGACGCCGGGATCGCGCCCGGCGAGGTCGACGCGCTCGCCTCGTACACCATGGAGGAGACGGACGAGGTGGAGCTGGCGAAGGCCGTCGGCTTCGGCGACCTGACCTTCTTCAGCAAGGTCGGCTACGGGGGCGGCGGTTCGTGCGCGACGGTCGCGCATCTGGCCGCCGCGATCGCCACCGGCCAGGCGACCGTGGGGGTGGCGTGGCGGTCGCGGAAACGGGGCAGCGGGCCGCGGCCCTGGCGGAACACCACCGCCCAACTGCCCACACCCGCCCAGTGGACACGGCCGTACGGGCTCCTGCGGCCCGTCGACGAGATCGCCATGCTCGCCCGCCGCTACATGCACGAGTACGGGGCGACCCGGGACCACCTCTTCAACGTCGCGCTCGCCTGCCGGAACCGGGCCAACCAGAACCCGGCCGCCGTGATGTACGAACGGC
Source organism: Streptomyces sp. NPDC001920 (assembly GCF_053594495.1). Classification (NCBI taxonomy): domain Bacteria; kingdom Bacillati; phylum Actinomycetota; class Actinomycetes; order Kitasatosporales; family Streptomycetaceae; genus Streptomyces; species Streptomyces sp. NPDC001920. The sequence goes on along the minus strand of NZ_JBSFEP010000007.1, from coordinate 228,318 downwards.
CGCTGACCCGCGAGATGTACATGACCTCCCGGTGGATCAGCGAACCCCTGTGCCTCTTCGACAACTGCCTGGAGACCGACGGGGCTCTGGCCTGCGTGGTCGTCAGCCGCGAGCGGGCCCGCGACTGCCCGCACACCCCCGTGTACGTCCACTCCGCCGCCCAGGGCCTGCCCGCCCAGCACCACGGCATGGTCAACTACTGGAGCGACGACCCGCTCACCGGCCCCGCCTGGACCGCCGCCCGGCATCTGTGGAAGCACGCCGATCTCACTCCCCAGGATGTGGACGTCGCCCAGATCTACGACGCGTTCACGGCCCTGATACCGCTGTCCCTGGAGGGCTACGGCTTCTGCGGGAGAGGGGAGGGCGGGGCGTTCACGGAAGGGGGCGCACTGGAGATCGGCGGACTGCTGCCCCTGAACACCGGGGGCGGCGGCCTCAGCGAGGCCTACGTCCACGGGTTCAACCTCGTCACCGAGGGCGTCAAACAGCTCCGCGGCACCAGCACCGCCCAGGTGCCCGGCGCCGCCACCTGCCTCGTCACCGCCGGTGAGGGCGTCCCCACCTCCGCGCTGCTCCTGAGGAGTTGATCCACGGTGCTCTCCCCCGTCACCGATCCCGACGGCGCCCCCTTCTGGCGGTACGCCGCCCAGGGCGAGCTGCGCGTCCAGACCTGCGCCGACTGCGGCGAACCCCGCTTCCCGCCCCGCCCCTGCTGCCCGCACTGCCAGTCCTTCGCCGGCGCCTGGCGCCGCACGTCCGGACAGGGCCGCGTCTGGTCGTACGTCGTCCCGCACCCTCCCCTGCTGCCCAGATACGCCGAGCGGGCGCCGTACAACGTGGTCGTCGTCGAACTCACCGACGCGCCCCGCATCCGGCTGGTCGGCAACCTGGTCACCGGCCCGGACGCGCCCCTGGACTCCCTCGCGCCGGACCGGATCCGGATCGGCGCCAAGGTCCAGGCCGTCTTCGACACCACCGGGCTGGTCCGGTGGGTCCTGGAGCGCCCGTGAGCCTGGACGTCAGCATCGACGCGGCCACGGCGGTCGCCGTCGTCACCCTCGACCGGCCCGAGCGGCTCAACGCCCTGGACCTCGCGCTGCGGGACGAACTCGTGGCTGCCTGGCGGGGGTTGCGGTTCGACGACACCGTACGGGCCGTCGTACTGACCGGAGCCGGGGAGCAGGCGTTCTGCACGGGGCTGGACCGGGACGCCGTCGTACCGCAGCCCCCTTCGCCGTACATGACGGACGATCCGCTGCTGCGGGTCGGGCCCAAGTCCAACGACCTGTGGAAACCGGTGGTCGCCGCCGTCCGGGGCATGGCCTGCGGGGGCGCCTTCTACCTGCTCGGGGAGGCGGACTTCGTCATCGCCGAGCCCGGCGCCACCTTCTTCGACCCGCACACCACCTACGGCATGGTCAGCGCCTACGAGTCGATGCTCATGGCGCTGCGCATGCCGTACGGGGAGGCCGCGCGCATGGCGCTGATGGGCAGCGCGGAGCGGCTGTCGGCGCGCCGGGCCCACGAGATCGGACTGGTCTGCGAAGTGACCGCGCCGGGCGGGGCGTTGGCGGCCGCCGTGGACTGCGCGACCGTCATCGCCGGGTATCCGGCCGCGGCCGTGCAGGGCACCGTGCGGGCGCTGTGGGCGGCCAGGGAGGCCGCCCTCGCCCAGGCGTTCGCGCAGGCGCCGCACCTGATCTCGCTGGGCAACCTGCCGGCCGAGCGGCAGGGCGAGCTGTTCCGGGCACGGCGCCGCGAGCACCGGCTGCGATGAGCCTGGTGCATTGATCACCTAGTGAGCGGTGCGCGTGACGTCGTCCAGTACGCAGGTGACGACACCGGTCGTGCTCTCGCCGGCCGGCGGGACGTAGACGGCGGCCACGTCCAGGGTGTCGGAGGAGTTCGGGCCCACGAACGGCATGGTGGACGAACTGGTGCGCACGACCGCGCCGTCGGGGTCCTTGAACGTGACGCCGAACGCGTAGGTGTACGTGGTGACCGTGCTGCTGTTGGTGGCCTTGACGCGGGCGACGATGCCCCGGCTCGCGTCGTACGTGCAGCTCTCCAGCCGCACGTCGGCGGTGGGCTCGGCGGACGCGCTTTCGGTGCCGCCGCCCGGGCCGCCGGAGGAGCCGTTGCCGTCGTCGTCGTCGTAGTGGGTGCTGCCCCCCGACGTACCGCCCGAACTGCTCGACGAGCTGCTGGAGTTCGAGCCGCTGTCGCAGCCGCCGCCGCTGGAGTGCCGCGCCCCCGTCAGGGCGACGACCACACCGACGAACACGGCCACAGCGCGGACATGGCGAAGCTTCACTTGGTACAACCCCCGATTTGTCGTGCCACCCCGTTGGTGTTCTGAACGTGAGCACGTCACGCTAGCAGCGGCCACGTGGCGGACAGCGCTTACCCGGCGTAGCGTCTCGTGCAGGAGCGGTGAAGATGACCGCCTCCGTGCGGGACGGCCGCCGTCCGGATCCCTTCCGTGTGCCGGTACGACGGCCGTCACGAACGTCTCCGGACAGCGCACCTAGGCGCTGCGGGCCGTGCCCGTGCCCTTCTCCGCGTCCAGCGCGTACACGCAGCGGTCCTTGCTGCACGCGTACACGACCCCGTCCTTCACCACCGGGGACCCGGTGATCTCGCCGCCGGTCGCCAGCTTCCAGCGCAGCCGCCCGTCGTCGGCCTTCAGGGTGTAGAGCAGATGGTCGGTGGAGCCGAAGTGGATCCGGCCCTCGGCGACCGCCGGGGCGCCCACGATGTCGCCGCCCGCCTGGAAGCGCCACTTCGGCGTCCCGGTGACCGCGTCCAGCGTGTACAGGCCCTTGCCGCTGCCGACGTGCACATGGCCCGCCGCCACCAGCACCGGCTCGGTGGAGGAACGGGACTCGGTCGCGATACGCCAGCGGTCGCGGCCGTCGGTGGCGTCCAGGGCGTAGACGGTGCCGAGGTAGTCGGCGAGGTACACGCCGCCGCCGGTCACCGCCGGACCCGGTACGAAGGCGGGCGGGCACAGGAAGACCGCCGGGGCCTCGAAGTGCCAGCGGACATGGCCGCTCGCCACGTCCAGCGCGAGGACCCGCGTCCCGGCCGAGACGTACACGAAACCGTCCGGCGCCTGCGCCACCCGCACCGGAACCCCGCCGCAGGAGGCGGCGTCGCCGATGGGGTACGACCAGCGCTCGTCACCCGTACGGGCGTCCAGGGCGCGCAGTCTGGCGTCCTGCCAGACGTACACCGTGCCGTCGTACAGCGCCGGCCCGGCCTCGGGCGACTCGAAGTCGGTCTGCGCCCCGGTGATCTCCCACAGCTTCTGCCCGTTCGACGCCTCCCAGCCCTGGACCCCGCCACCGCGGGTGCCGGTGACGACGGTGCCCCGCTCGGCCTTGAGGGAGTACACCCAGGCGTCCGTCTGCAGGCGCCAGAGGTCTGCGCCCTCGCGGCAGTCCAGGGCGAACAGGGTCGGTCCGTCGGAGGCGTGGATACGGCCGTCCGCCACCGCCATCGACCAGGCCACGTCCCGCGTCTTGAAGCGGCGCCGGCCGGTCGCCACGTCCAGGGCGTGCACCTCGAAGGAGGTGACGTAGACGAGGTCGTCGGCGACCGAGGGGGTGCCCCAGACGTCGTTCGACATGCGGAAACGCCAGGGGCGCCAGCCGGCCGCCGTCTCCGGGGGCAGCGGCGGAGGCGACGGTACGGCGGGGCCCACGGCGGGGTCCGCGCCGTTGACGCCGGGGCGGGGCTTGGTCCAGGAGGCGACCAGGCCGGCCTCCGGGGGCGGGGCCTGCATCGCGACGGCGCGGACATCGGCCACACGGGGGCCGGGACCGATGGGCACCGCCGCGCCGGCCAGCCGTACCGGGCCGGTGTCGGGGGCGCCGACCGGGGCGGGCTGCGGGCCGGGCACCACCGGGTCGCGCGAGGGCGGCGGCGGCACCGGGGCCGCGATCCGGCCTCCGCTGCGACCGCCGGTCGAGGGCTTCGCCGCCGGGCGGCCGCCTCTTCGGGACTCGATCAGGCCGACCGCCCGCTCGGGCAGCCAGGCCGAGGCCGTACCGCTGTCGTCGGAGCCGGAGCCGAACAGGTGGGGGGCCAGCTGGGCCTGGAGGTCGGCGGGGTTCGGGCGGGCCGTCGGGTCCATCTGCATACAGGACTCGATCAGCGGACGCAGCTCGTCCGGGAGGCCCTCCAGGTCCGGGCCCTCGCGCAGCAGCATGAAGACGGTCTCGACCGGGTTGGCGCCGTGGAAGGGCGGGTGGCCGGTGGCGGCGAAGACCAGCATCGAGCCGAGCGAGAAGACGTCGCTCGCGCCGGTCACGCTCCGCGAGTCCTTCGCCTGCTCCGGCGACATGTAGGCGGGCGTACCGACGGCGACGTTGGTCATCGTCAAACGCGTGTTCGACACGCCGGACGCGATACCGAAGTCGATGACGCGGGGGCCGTCCTCGACGACGAGCACGTTGGACGGCTTGAGGTCCCGGTGGACGAGACCGGCGCCGTGGATCGACTGGAGGGCCTCCGCCACACCCGCCGCCAGCCAGCGCACCGCCTGGGCCGGGAGCGGCCCGCACTCGTTCACTATCTCCTCGAGGGAGGGCGCGGGGACGTACGCGGTGGCCAGCCACGGCACGGCCGCGCGCGGGTCGGCGTCGACGACGGCCGCCGTGTAGAAGCCGGAGACCGCCCGGGCCGCTTCCACCTCACGGGTGAAGCGGACCCGGAACAGCTGGTCCTCGGCGAGTTCCGTACGCACTGTCTTGATCGCCACGCGTCGCCCGGACGCCGAGCGCGCGAGATAGACCAGCCCCATGCCGCCGGCACCCAGCCGTCCGAGCACCTCGAACGGCCCGATCCTGCGCGGATCGTGCTGCGTCAGCTGATCCACCACTCTGCCTGCCACCTCCCCGTACGAGCCGCGTCACCACATATGTACGCGACCCCGTGCAGCGTCTCACCACCGCACCGCCTTGGCGGCACGCACCCCGATTCTTCCTGTCCGAGGGCGTGGTTGCGAACCCGAGGGCGGAACGGGGTGTCTTGGGACAAAACCACAGCCGGGACCCCGCCGGAAGCTCCGGCTCGCATGGTGGGACGGCCGCAGGTGGACCAGGTCAGGCCTACGGCGCGGTCCGGCGCTCCAGGAGCGCGAAGGACGCCCCCTGATCGTCGCTGACCACCGCCACCGTCCCGTACGACGTTTCGAAGGGCGCAACCTGGACCCGCCCGCCGAGCCGGTTCACCGTAGCGAGGACCTCCTGGCAGTCGGCCACCCGGAAGTGGACGACGAAGTGGGGCGGCATCATCGCCGGGAAGACCTCCCCGACGGCCGCGCGCCCGAAGTCCGGCTCGGCGTCCGGGCCGAACAGGGCGTCGTGGAAGAGCTCGCCGTAGAAGGCGTTGGCGACCTCGGTGTCCCGGGCGTACAGCTCGGCCCAGCCGAAGGTGCCGATCTCGTGCCGGCGCCCAAAGCCCTTGTGCTCGCCCGCCTCCCAGAGCCCGAAGACCGCCCCCTCGGGGTCGGTGACCAGGGCGACCCTGCCCAGCGCGTCCCCCACCTCCACGGGCGCGGTGACCACCTGCCCCCCGGCCTCGCGCACCCGCCTGGCCAGCGCTCCCGCGTCCGGGGTGGCGAAGTACACCGTCCACACGGTGGGCATGCGCCCGTCCGACTTGCGCGAGAGGGAGGCGACGGGCTCGTCGTCCAGCCGGGCGAGCACGGTGGAGTCGAAAGCCTCCTCGAAGACCCATCCGAAGAGCTCACCGTAGAAGCGCTTGCCCGCCTCCACGTCGGCGAGCTGCGCGTCCACCCAGCACGGGACGCCCTCCCGATATCCCGTTCCGTTCGCGGATGCCCTGTTTTCGGCCATGCCGCCAAAGTAACGGCCCCTCGCGCAACGCGCAGACCAGGCACACCAGCCTCCACGTCCCCGCGCACCCCATTTGCAGTCGGCCGAATCGCGCCCCGATCACGCCTCGGTAAGCTGACGACATGACAGGACAAGTGCGTACCGTCGACGGCCGCGTGGCCGGCCGACGTGGGCAGGCGACCCGGCAGAAGCTGCTCGACTGCCTCAGCGAGATGCTCAGCTCCTCCCCGTACCGGGACGTCAAAGTCATCGATGTCGCCCGGAAGGCGGGCACTTCGCCCGCGACCTTCTACCAGTACTTCCCGGACGTCGAGGGCGCCGTCCTGGAGATCGCCGAGCAAATGGCCGCCGAGGGAGCCGGGTTGACCGAGCTCGTGGAGGGCCGCAGCTGGGTCGGCAAGGCCGGCTGGCAGACCGCGCAGGAACTCGTGGACGGCTTCCTGGAGTTCTGGCGCAAGAACGACGCGATCCTCAGGGTCGTCGACCTCGGCGCGTCCGAGGGCGACAAGCGTTTCTACAAGATCCGCATGAAGATCCTGAACTCCGTCAACAACTCCCTCGCGGACGCCGTCGCGCAGTTGCAGGCCAAGGGCAGGGTCGACAAGGACGTCAACCCGGCCGCGGTCGCCGGGTCGATCGTCGCGATGCTCGCGGCGGTGGCCTCGCACCAGAAGGGCTTCCAGACGTGGGGCGTCAAGCAGGCTGAACTCAAGCCCAACCTGGCGCTCCTGGTGCATCTGGGCGTGACCGGCAAGAAGCCGACCAAGTAGCACCGGGAGGCCGGCAGCCGCTCCCCGGATCACGAAGTCCTGTCTCGCGGGCGGTGGTTCACACACAGGTGGACCACCGCCCGCCGCGCTTTCGGGGACCGGCCGCTCAGCCGGGCAGCGGCCGGTCCTTGACCACGTGCTTCATCACCAGCGTCGACGTCAGCCGCTGCACCCCCGGCAGCGTGGCCAACCGCTCGTCGTACAGCCGCTGGTAGGAGGCGAGGTCGGCGGCGACGACCCGCAGCAGGTAGTCCGGCTCGCCGAACAACCGCTGCGCCTCCAGCACCTCCTGCACATCGCCGAGCGCCCGCTCGAACTCGGCCACGGTGTCCCGGTCCTCCTGCCGCATGGAGACGAAGACCAGCGCCTCGAAGTTCAGGCCGATGGCGGCCGGGTCCACCACGGCCCGGTATCCGCTGATGGCGCCGGCCCGCTCCAGCTCCCGCAGCCGCCGGTGGCACGGCGAGACGCTGAGCCGCACCCGCGCGGCCAGCTCGGTCACGGTCAGCCGCCCATCCTGCTGGAGCTCGGCAAGAATCTTTCTGTCCACGTCGTCCATAGGGCAGATCTTCCCCCGAAGAGGCCCGCTACCCGCAAACTTCGACAACACTTTCGAGCCATTCACGCCTAATGTCGCCACCATGGACTCCGGACTGCTCCTCTCCTTCCTCGCCATCGACCTGCTGCTCGTCTGCGTTCCGGGCGCCGACTGGGCGTACGCGATCTCCGCAGGACTGCGCGACCGCTCGCCGTCGACGGCGGTGGCGGGCCTGGTCACGGGGTACGCGCTGCACACGGCCCTCGCCGCGGCCGGCCTGGCGGTGCTGGTGGCGGGCGAGCCGGGGCTGCTGACCGCGCTGACGGCGGCCGGCGCCGGCTACCTGGTGTGGCTGGGATGGGGCGTACTGCGCCGACCGGGCACGCCGGGGGCCGCCGAGGAGCCGGTCGCCGCGAGCCCGGCCCGCGCCTTTCTGCGGGGTGCGACGATCAGCGGCCTGAACCCCAAGGGGCTGCTGCTCTACCTCTCGGTGCTGCCGCAGTTCCTGGTGACGAAGGGCGACCACCTGCCGGTCCCCGCCCAGACCGCCGTACTCGGCCTGCTCCACATGGTGTGCTGCGCCGCCGTCTACCTGGCCGTGGGCCTCGGGGCCCGCGCGGTCCTCGGCGCCCGCCCGGCGGCGGCGCGGGCGGTCACCCGCACGTCGGGGGCGGCGATGCTGGGGATCGGCGCTTTCCTGCTCGTGCAGCGCCTGGCGACGCTGTGATCCCGGTCACCGAGCACGACGGACGATCCTGAACAGCCGTATCTCCCGTTCCACCCGCGCCTGGTACGAGGCGTACGGCGGCCAGAACCCCAGCACCGCCCGCCACGCCGCCGCCCGCTCGTCCCCCTCCAGCAGCCGGGCCGTGACCGGGACGTCCCGGCCCTTCCAGCTGACCTCGGCCTCGGGGTGGGCCAGGAGGTTGTGGGTCCAGGCCGGGTGGCCGGGGCGGCCGAAGTTGGAGCCGACGAGGATCCAGGAGCGGCCGTCGTCCTCGGGCATGCAGGCGAGCGGCGTACGGCGGGGCAGACCGCTGCGGGCGCCGGTCGAGGTGAGGATCACCCCGGGCAGCAGCTGAGCGCTGAGCAGCACCTTGCCGCGGGTGAGCCGGTGCACGGCACGGTCGAGCGCGGGGACGACATGCGGGGCGACCTTGGCGAAGCCCCGCGTCGAGGACACCTTCTGCACCAGGCGCACGCCGATCACACCGCCACCTCCCGCGCCTCGGAGACCGTGAAGAGCCGGGCCGTCTCGGCGGCGTGCGCCCGCAGCCGGTGCACCGGCCCGAAGAGGAGCTCGTCGCCCGCGGCCCGCTTGAAGTACAGGTGCGCCTCGTGCTCCCAGGTGAAACCGATGCCGCCGTGCAACTGGATCCCCTCGGCGGAGGCGATCCGCAGTGCCTCCAGGGCCTGTGCGAGGGCGAGGGCGCCGACCCGCTCCCCGTGGGCCGTCGCCCACGCCGCGTAGTACGCGGCCGAGCGCGCCGCCTGGACCGCCACGTACACGTCCGCGAGCCGGTGCTTCACCGCCTGGAAGGACCCGATCAGCCGGCCGAACTGCTCCCGCTGCCCGACGTACTCCACGGTCCGCTCCAGCGCCCGGTCGGCGGCCCCCACGGCTTCACAGGCCAGGACGGCGGCGGCCCGCTCCCCGGTGCCGGCGAGGGCGCCCAGCACCTCCGCGCTCTCCTCCCCCAGCGGTTCCGCCTGCACGTCCCGCAGTTGCAGCCGCCCTTGCGGTCGCGTCGCGTCCAGCGCGGTCTGCCGCATCCGCACGACGCCGGCCGCGTCCCCCGGCACCAGGAACAGCAGGGTGCGGGAGCGGACGAACCCCCCGGCGTGCGCGGCGACCACCAGCAGCCCGGCGCTGTGCCCGTCCAGCACCTGGTCGACCTGCCCGTACAGCCGCCAGCCGCCCTCCGTCCGGCGTGCCTGCACGCCTCCGGCGCGCCCGCCACCGGCCCAGTCGCCGCCGTTGGCGCCGGTGAGGGCGAGGGCGGTGGCGAGCGCGGTGCCGGGGACGGCGAGGGCAGCCGTGAGCGAGCCGCCGCAGAGGCGGGGCAGCAGCCGGGCGCGCTGGGCCTCGGTGCCGAGGGCGGCGATCAGCGGCGCGACGAGCGCGGCGGTGGCCAGCAGCGGGGAGGGTGCCAGGACGCGCCCCGTCTCCTCGCAGGCGAGGGCGAGTTCGGTCGCCGAGCAGCCGACACCGCCGTACGCCTCGGGGAGGGCGAGTCCGGGCAGGCAGAGCCGGCCGGCGAGGTCCGCCCACAGGGCGGGGTCGTGCCCGGCCGGGGTGCCGAGGGCCGCGCGCAGCTCGCGGGGGCCGCAGCGGCTGTGCAGCAGCTCGCGGAGGGTACGGCGGATCTCGTCCTGTTCGGGGGTGAAGCGGGCGTCCATGGCTCTTCCCTCCGTATCTGACGGGCCGTCATATTAGGAGGGCCGCAGCGAGATGCCCAGGGGTTGGAGGCCTCGTATGACCGCCCGGAGCCGGAAAGTCGCCGTCGTCGGGGTGTCCCTCTCCGACTGCGGCCGCCTGGACGAGACGACCCCGTACGCCCTGCACGCCCAGGCGGCCCGCCGCGCCCTCGCCGACGCCGGGCTGGACCGCGCGGTGGTGGACGGCTTCGCCTCCGCCGGCCTGGGCGCCCTCGCCCCCGTCGAGGTGGCCGAGTACCTGGGCCTGCGCCCCACCTGGGTCGACTCCACCTCCGTCGGCGGCTCCACCTGGGAGGTGATGGCGGCCCACGCGGCGGACGCGATAGCGGGCGGGCACGCGCGGGCCGTGCTCCTGGTCTACGGCTCGACGGCCCGCGCGGACGTCAGGGCCGGCCGGCGCACGGGGAACCTCTCCTTCGGCTCCCGGGGCCCCGCGCAGTTCGAGGCCCCCTACGGCCACACCCTGATCGCCAAGTACGCCATGGCCGCCCGCCGCCACATGATCGAACACGGCACCACGATCGAGCAGTTGGCGCAGGTCGCCGTCCAGGCCAGGGCGAACGCGGCCCTGAACCCGCAGGCCATGTTCCGTGACCCGATCACCGTGGACGACGTGCTGTCGGGTCCGGTGATCGCGGACCCCTTCACCAAGCTGCACTGCTGCCTCCGCTCCGACGGCGGGGCGGCGGTGCTGCTGGCCGCCGAGGATGTCGTACGGGACTGCCGTACGGCACCGGTGTGGATCCTCGGCACGGGCGAGCACGTCTCACACTCCGCCATGTCCGAGTGGCCCGACTTCACGACGGGCCCGGCGGCGGTGAGCGGACGGCTCGCCTTCGAACGCGCCGGCGTGCGGCCCCAGGAGATCGACTTCGCGGAGATCTACGACGCCTTCACCTACATGACCCTGGTGACGTTGGAGGACCTCGGCTTCTGCGGGAAGGGCGAGGGCGGGGCCTTCGTGGAGAAGGGACGGCTGCTGGTGCGAGGCGGGGAGCTGCCGGTGAACACGGACGGCGGCGGGCTGTCCGCCCAACACCCGGGGATGCGGGGGCTGTTCCTCGTGGTGGAGGCGGTGCGGCAGCTGCGGGGTGAGTGCGGTGAGCGTCAAGTCCGGCGCGGCGGAGGGAGTCTGCCGCGACTCGCAGTCGCTTCGGCGACCGGGGGATGGTTCTGCTCGTCGGGGACGTTGGTACTGGGCAGGGAGTGAGACGACGACCGAGAGGATTCAGCAATGGCCCTGACCCGGGAAGAGCGTGAACAGTTCCTCGCCGAACCGCATGTCGCCGCGCTGGCGGTCCACTCGGGCGCGGGGCGCGCCCCGCTGACCGTGCCGATCTGGTACCAGTACGCCCCCGGCGGCGACGTGTGGATCATGACCGGCCTCGACTCGCGCAAGAACCGGCTGATCCAGGAGGCCGGCCGCTTCTCCCTGATGGCCGACCGGCTGGAACCCACCATCCGGTACGTGTCGGTGGAGGGGCCGGTCGTGAAGACGGCACCCGCCACCCTCGACCAGCTCCGGGAGATCTCGGCCCGCTACCTTCCGGCCGAGAAGGTCGACGGCTATGTCGAGTCCGCCTGGAAGGACCACGGCGAGCAGGTCGTCCTGCACATGCGGCCCGAACGCTGGGTGTCGTCCGACCTCGGTCAGGTGTGAGCCGGAGCCGCAGGCCACAATCGGGGCATGGCAACGGATCTTCATGAGCTGCTGAGGTCGCTGCGGGTCTGGGACGTCGACCTGCCCTCCTTCGACCCGGGCGCCGCGCCCGCCGACCCGCTCGCCCTCTTCACGGACTGGTTCGCGCAGGCGGTCGAGGCGGGCCAGGTGGAGCCCCACACGATGTCCCTCGCCACGGTGGACGAGGAGGGCCTGCCGGACGTACGGACCGTGATGCTGCACGGCGCCGACGCGTCCGGCTGGTCCTTCGCGACCCATGCGGGCAGCCGCAAGGGCCGTCAGCTCGCCGCCCGTCCGCACGCGGCCCTCGGCTTCTACTGGGCGGCGCAGGGCCGCCAGGTGCGGGTGCGGGGCGCGGTGACGGCCGCCCCGTCCACCGAGTCCCAGGCCGACCTGCACGCCCGCTCGACCGGGGCGCTGGCGGCGGCCCTGACCGGCCGCCAGAGCGAGGTCCTGTCCTCGCTGGAGGAGCTGGCGCGGGAGTCTCAGGCGGCCTGGGAACGGGCCCGGCAAGAACCGGACGCCCCGGTCCCGTCCTGGACCCTCTACCGCCTGCGGCCCGAGGAGGTGGAGTTCTTCCAGGGCGACGCGCAGCGCCGCCACGTACGGCTCGTCTATCGCCGTACGCCGGACGGCTGGGCCAGGGAACTGCTCTGGCCCTGAGGGCCCGCGCCCGTCAGCAGGTGCGGTTCCGCCGGAAGTCGTACGCCGCGAAGTCGACCACCGCCCGGTACCCGATGCGCTGGTAGAGGCCGTTGCTCGTGCGGTTGGCCAGGTCCGTGAAGAGCAGCACCTCACGCGCCCCGGAGGCGAGCACGGCCCGGCTGACCTGCGCGGTGACCGCGCCCGCGTACCCGCGCCCGCGCAGTGGGGCCGGGGTGTAGACCGGGGCGACGCGGACCTGGCCGGCGACGACCGGGGTCACGCCGGCCATGGAGAGGGGGGTGCCGTCCTCGGCCTCCCAGAGGGTGACGCCTCCGTAGGCGATCCGTGAGTCGGCCCACGCCTCGGCGTCACGGGCGGCGTGGTGCCCCGCCTCCTCGACGAACTCGGCGTACCAGCGCGCCAGCAGCTCCCGGTCGTGCGGGCCGGCGACCCGTGCCCGGCCCGCCGGGGCGGGCCGCGGAAGGGTCAGGTTGCCCAGCCGGTACAGGCGTTGACGCTGGCTGACCGCGGCCCGTACGCCCGCGTGCCGCCGCCAGGCGGCGACGAAGGCCTCGGCGGTCTCGTGCGCGGCGATGACACCGGGCACCGAGTGGCCCAGGGCGACCAGGTGGGCGGCCAGGGCGTCGGCTTCCTCGGGGGTGAGGGGGGTGACGTTCAGCCGGTAGGGCGGGGTGCGGAAGTAGGCGGCCCGCACCTGCCCGTCCAGCTCCAGCACACCGAAGACGGGTGCCTCGTCGCCGTACGCGCGAAGCCCGTTCGTGCGCAGTGACTCGGTGACCGTCAGGGCGACTGTGTGCAGATCGGGGCGTGAGCGCAGGAAGCCACCGGCGTGGGCGAGAAAGCCGGTGAGGTCCTCGGTGCAGTACCAGTGGTCCGGGCGCATAGCTCATGATCCCGCGCTCGGGGGGCAGTTGTGCACGGTTTTCCGCCGTGGATACGAACCCGACACAAGAGCCCACTCCCAGGCGGGCGTCGAGGGGCGCCGTGTTCACGCCGCGTGGGCCCGCGGGTTGACGTCCGGGGCCGTCGCCGGTCGCGGGTGCGGACGCATGTCCCGGTACGCGAGGAGTCGTGGCCGACGGCGTGGTCGTGTTCGAGGCGGTGCACCCGCGAGGGCGGCTTCGAGCCCGTGCGGGTCACTTCGCGGGGCGGAACACCGGGGCCCCGCCCCGGAAGGCGACCTGAAGGTCCATCCCGGCGTACAGCCGCCCGGGGTCAGCGCACTCCACCACCTCCGTCATCATCCGTGGCCCCTCGGCGAGGTCGACGACCGCGGCGACGTACGGCGTCCGCTCCCCGAACGGCGGCAGGTCGTTGCGGTGGACGACGGACCAGGTGTAGAGGGTGGCCCGGCCGCTCGCGGGCCGCCAGCTCACGTCCTCGCTCCAGCAGTGGGGGCAGAACTCGCGCGGGTAGTGGTGGCAGCGTCCGCACGCCCGGCAGGCCCGCACCAGCAGCCGCCCGTCCGCCGCCGCGTCCCAGTACGGCCGCGTGAACGCGTCGGGTTCGGGGACGTCGTGGCGCATCAGAACAGCCCCAGCGCACTGTCCACCGACCACGACTGCCACGACATCCCGAACAGCGCGACCAGTGAGATCAGCGCCATCATCGAGTTCTGGCCCTGCTCGGCCCAGTCGTGGATCATCAGGGCGAAGTAGAGGCCGTTGAGCAGCAGGGCGCCGACGAGGGCGAGCGGGGTCAGGAACCCGAGGACGAGCCCGAGCCCGAGGGCGAGTTCCGCGTACAGGACGATGTACGCCATGGTCCGCGGCCGGGGCGCCACGACGGCCTGGAAGCCTGAACGTACGGCGTTCCAGCGGTGCTTGGCCGCCACGTCCGCCGCCCACCTGATCCCGCCGCCCTCGAACCAGCTCTTCTTGTCCTTGTGCCGCCAGCTCTCCAGCCACCACAGCCCGAGGCCTATGCGGAGCACGGCCAGCCATTGCGCACCCGTGAGCCAGATCGCGTCCATGGATCTGACGGTACGTCAGATCCGGGTGCCCGACAACGCCCGCGCGGCGCAGGCCCGAACGGCGCGGCCCGGCGGGCGAAGGCGGCCCCGCCCGGCCTCCGGAAGCGGGGCGCCGCCCGTACTCCCTCAGGGCGACGCCTCGAAGCCGCCGGACAGATCGAGGAGGAACGGGGAGCCCGGTGCCGTCGGGGCCCAGCCCTCCCGCAGGGCCCGCTCGACCGCACGGGCCACATCGGACGGCACCACGGGCCGCGCCTCCCGTCCGATCCAGTTGTCGGCACGGGGCCGATCGGTGAGGACCACGAGGACCGCACCGGCGGCATCCGCGCGCTCCACCGCGAAGCTGCACGGGGCCCAGCACAGCCCCTGGGAGCAGGTCGGCCGGCGTCGCACGCGCCAGCGGCAGACCGTGCCGTCGACGACGATGCGCCGTGCGCCCCCGCGACCCAGTGCCATACCCCCTCCTCAAGGCAGAGGATGCCAGGGGGACGGCCTGGTGCGCCGCTCCTTACCTCCGGCGTAATCGACCGCCACGCCCTCCCCCGGCAGGATCGGGAACACCGGCGGGACCTCCCGCCGCAGCCCGTCCCCAGTCGCGAGGAGAGAGCCATGACCGCCGAGTCCGCAGCCGTGCGCGAACGTCCGGACACCGCCGCCTGCCCGGTCACCGAGGCCACCCGAGCCGTCGTACTGGAGTTCCTGGCCGCCCGGCTGGCCGGGGACACCGGGCGGCTGGTCGAGCTCTTCGCCGAGGAGGTGGACTGGGTGCTGGCGGAGAATCCCGGGGTGCCCTGGATCCGCCCGCGCTCCACCGGCGCCGAATGCGCCGCCCAGTTCACCGATCTGATGCGGTACACGGTCCCCGAGGACGCCCGGGCCCGCGTGGACGCCTTCCTCGTCGACGGCACCGACGCCGTTCTGACGGGATACCTCTCGGGGACCGTGCGCGCGACGGGGAAGTCCTTCGAAGGGCCGTTCGCACTGCGCCTCACCGTCGAGGACGGCCGGATCACGCGCCACCACCTCTTCGAGAACAGCCTCTCGATCGCCCGGGCCTGCGCCCCCGGAGACTGAGGACGAGCCCTCCGCTTCCCGCTCCGCTTCCCCCCTCGTCACGTCCTGCCGGGACCCGCGCCACATCCACCGTCGCGCCACAACCAGGCGACCTACGTCACAGGCCCCACCCGCAACTCCTACGACCGTGATCGATCCGCAACCAATTCCGGTCTTGACCGAGACCCATCAACCGGCAGTGTGATTACGCTCCCGACCATGGCCGACTCCACAGCGTCCCCGAACCACACGGACCATCCCGTCTACGTCATCGGCGGCGGCCCAGGCGGACTCTCCGTCGCACACACCCTGCGCGCCCAGGGGCTGCGTGCCGTCGTGCTGGAGAAGTCGGACCGCATAGGCGCCTCCTGGCGGGGCCACTACGACCGGCTGCACCTGCACACCACCCGCCGGCTGTCGGGCCTGCCGGGGCTTCCGATACCGCGCCGCTTCGGACGCTGGGTGTCCCGGGACGACGTCGTGCGCTACCTGGAGAAGTACGCCGAGCACCACGACCTGGAGATCGTCACCGGCGTCGAGGTCTCCCGCGTCGAGCCCGCCCCGGACGGCTCCGGCTGGCTGCTGCGCGCCACCGGCGGCCGCGAACTGACCGGCGCCGCGGTCGTCGTGGCCACCGGCCACAACCACACGCCGCGCATCCCGGACTGGCCCGGACGGGACACCTACAGCGGCGAGTTCCTGCATGCCCGCGCGTACCGCAACCCGGCGCCCTACACCGGCCGCGACGTCCTGGTCGTCGGCGTCGGCAACACCGGCGCCGAGATCGCCGTGGACCTGGTGGAGGGCGGGGCCTCGCGGGTACGGCTGGCGGTGCGCACCACTCCGCACATCGTGCGCCGCTCCACCGCCGGGTGGGCCGCCCAGTTCACCAGCATCCTCGTACGGCGGCTGCCGGTCGGGCTCGTGGACCGGCTCGCCAGGCCCCTGGCCAGGCTCAGTGTGCCCGACCTGTCGGCTCAGGGGCTGCCGCGCCCCGACACCGGCCTGTACAGCCGGGTCGAGGAAGGCGCCGTCCCGGTCCTGGACGTCGGTCTCGTCGACGCGGTGCGCAAGGGCCGGGTGGAGATCGTGGCCGCCGTCGACGGCTTCGAGGGCGACAAGGTGGTCCTCGCCGACGGCAGCCGTGTCTCGCCGGACGCCGTCATCGCCGCCACCGGGTACGTCCGGGCCCTGGAGAACCTCGTCGGGCACCTCGGCGTCCTCGACCCGCGCGGCAGGCCGACCGCCCGGGGCGGCCGCACCCCGGCGAACGCGCCCGGCCTCTACTTCACCGGCTTCACCAACCCGATCAGCGGCAACCTCAGGGAGATGGCGATCGACGCGACGAAGATCGCCAAGTCCGTCTCCCGGGACACCGCCCTGCGCGTCTCGCGGCTGCCGGTGACGTAGAGCCGCTCAACTCCCCTACGTGGTCCCGTCGTTACTTCCGCGTCAGAAGTGGCGGGAGGGCTGTACCGCGCCCCGGTACGGAGCCAGAATGTGAGCCCTGTTCAACTTTTCGGCTCCACTCCCCTCTCGCACGACGGAGGACGTACGTGGCACGTGAAGGACAGCAATCCGAAAGCCCGGCCCCTCGGACCCCCCGGCTCTCCCGAGCCCCCCGCCTCTCCCGGCGCTCCCTGCTCGGGGGCGCCGCGGCGGCAGCGGGCGCCTCGGCCCTCACCACGACCGCCGCCGGTGCGGCCTCGGCGGCCGTGTCGCGCGACGTGGACGTCGCGATCGTCGGCGCCGGGCTGGCCGGCCTCACCGCGGCCCGCGACCTGGTGGCCGCCGGCAGGTCGGTCACCGTCCTGGAGGCCCGCGACCGCGTGGGCGGCCGGGTCGTGGGGCTGAACCTGGCGAACGGCGGTGTCACCGAGGGCGGCGGCGAGTTCATCGGCCCCACCCAGGACCGCGTCAAGGCGCTCGCCGACTCACTCGGCGTGCAGACGTTCACGACGTACAACACGGGCCACAACCTCCTCCACAAGGACGGCAGGAAGACCCCTTACGCCACCGACGGCCTGCTCGGCGCCGTCCCGCCCGTCGACGCCGCCGGGCTCGCGAACGCCGCGATCGTGCAGGCCAAGCTGAACGACCTGGCCAAGCAGATCCCGGTCGACGCGCCCTGGACCGCGGCGAAGGCCGACGAATGGGACCGGCAGACCTTCGAGACCTGGCTGCGCGCCAACGCCGTCGTCCCGTCGGCCAAGTTCCTCTTCGACGTGGCCTGCACGTCGATCTTCTCGGCCGAGCCCCGGGAACTGTCCTTCCTGTTCGTCCTCTTCTACATCGCCGCCGCCGGCGACGCCTCCCACCCCGGCACCCTGGAACGCCTCACCGAGACCGCCAACGGCGCCCAGGAACTGCGCTTCGTCGGCGGTTCCCAGCTGGTGCCGGCCAGGCTCGCCGCCCGGCTCGGCGACCGGGTGGTGCTGAACGCCCCGGTCCGCACGATCACCCGGTCCGGCTCCACGTACGCGGTGAGGGCCGACGGCATCACCGTCACCGCCCGGCGGGTCGTCGTCGCCGTGCCCCCGCCGATCGCCGCCCGCATCACCTACGACCCCGTCCTTCCGGCCGCCCGCGACCAGCTCACCCAACGCCTGCCGATGGCCTCGGTCGGCAAGGCGATCGCGATCTACGACACCCCCTTCTGGCGGGCCGACGGCCTCAACGGCCAGGTGGTCAGCGACACCGGCGTGATCAGCTCCACTTTCGACAACTCCCCGCCCGACGCCTCCTTCGGTGCCCTGATGGGCTTCATCGAGGCCGACGAGGCGCGCAAGCTCGACGCGGCGAGCGAGGCGGAGGTCAGGGCGGCCGTGCTGAAGGACTACACGACGTACTTCGGCGAGAAAGCGGCCTCCCCCACCTCCTTCGTCCTGCAACGCTGGAACAACGAGCCCTACACCCGCGGCGGCCCCGTCTCCATCGCCGCGCCCGGCGTCCTGACCCGGTACGGCCCCGCCCTGCGCGCGCCCGTCGGCGGCATCCACTGGGCCGGGACGGAGACCTCCACCTACTGGATGGGCTTCATGGACGGGGCGGTGCGCTCGGGCGAGCGGGTGGCGAAGGAGGTGCTGGCGGTGCTCTGAGCGGCACCGCGGCGCAGGGCCCGGCCAACTTTGCGTGCACAGCCGTTCCTGACTAGGCGTCAGTTCATTTAATCTGACACTGCGTCAGTTAATCACTGTCACACAGGAGCGGGCGGACCGATGCTTGGATCAACCCACGGCACCCTCACCACCGACTCCCGCCGGACCCGGGTCATCGCCTGCGGCGAGCAGCCCGGGCCCGCCGTCCACGGCCGGCCCGCCGAGGTCGACGATCTCGACGTCAGCGGCCGTCCGCTGTACTCCGACGTGCCCGACCTGGACCGTTTCTTCCGGCCGGAGTCGGTCGCCGTGATCGGCGCCTCCGACGCCGAGGGCCGGCCCAACACCGTGATCACCCGGCAGCTGCTCGCCTGGTCCGAGCGGGTCGGCGCCCGGCTCCACCCGGTGCACCCCAGCCGCCCGTCCGTCTTCGGCCTTCCCTGCTCCCCCTGTGTCGCCGACCTGCCCGAGGACGTCGACCTCGCCGTGCTGCTGGTCGCCGACCCCCTGCCGGTGATCGAGCAACTGGCCAAGACCAAGGTGAAGTTCGCGGTCGTCTTCGCCTCCGGGTTCGCGGAGACCGGCGAGGAGGGCGCCGCCGCCCAGGAGCGGCTCACCGCCGCCGTCGCACGCTCCCGGATGCGGCTGCTGGGCCCCAACACCAACCTCAACGCCTTCGAGCGGTTCCGCGACGACCTGGACGGCCCAGGGATCGCCCTGATCACCCAGTCCGGGCACCAGGGACGTCCCGTCTTCGCCCTCCAGGAGCTCGGCGTCCGGCTGACCCACTGGGCGCCCACCGGCAACGAGGCCGACCTGGAGACGGCGGACTTCGTCTCCTACTTCGCCGAGCGGCCCGAGGTCGGCGCGATCGCCTGCTACGTCGAGGGCCTCAAGGACGGCCGCTCCTTCCTGCTGGCCGCCGACCGCGCCGCCCGCCGCAAGGTGCCCGTCGTCGCGGTCAAGGTGGGCCGCACCGAGACCGGCGCCCGCACGGCCGCCTCGCACACCGGCAAGCTGACCGGCGCCGACGCGGTCGTCGACGCCGCGATGCGGCAGTACGGGGTGATCCGGGTCGACGGCCTGGACGAACTCCAGGACACGGCGACCCTGTTGGCCCGCGCACGGCCGCCCCGCGCCGACGGCGTCGTCGTCTACTCGATCTCGGGCGGCACGGGCGCCCACTTCGCCGACCTGGCGAGCGAGGCGGGGCTGCGGCTGCCGGTGCTGTCCGAGGCCAGGCAGGCCGAGCTGCACCAGTGGATACCCGAGTACCTGAGCGTGGCCAACCCCGTCGACAACGGCGGCCATCCGGTCGGCGACCGGCGTGGCCGGAAGATCATCGACGCGATTCTCGACGACCCCGAGGTCGGGGTGCTGATCTGCCCGGTGACCGGCCCCTTCCCGCCGCTCAGCGACCGGCTCGTCCAGGACCTGGTGGACGCGGCGGAGCGGACGGAGAAGCTGGTGTGCGTGGTGTGGGGGTCGCCGGTCGGCACCGAACCGGCCTACCGCGAGGTCCTGCTCGGCTCCTCGCGCGTGGCGACCTTCCGCACGGTGGCGAACTGCATCACCGCGGTGCGCGCCTACCTCGACCACCACCGTTTCGTCTCCGGCTACCGCTCCCCCTTCGACCGGGCACCCCGCACCCCGTCCCCCTCCTTCCGCAAGACGCGCGAGCTGATGCGGCCGGGACAGCAGCTGAGCGAGCACGCGGCCAAGCAGCTGCTGAGGGCGTACGGCATCAGGGTCCCGCGCGAGCAACTGGTGACCAGCGCGGCGGCGGCCGTACGGGCGGCGGCCCTGATCGGCTACCCCGTGGTGATGAAGGCGTCCGGCGCGATCGCCCACAAGACCGAACTCGGCCTGGTCAGGATCGGGCTGACCTCCGCCAGCCAGGTCCGGGACACCTACCGGGAGTTGACCGACATCGCCCGCTACGAGGACCTCGCCCTGGACGGTGTGCTGGTCTGCCAGATGGTCGAGCGGGGCGTCGAGATGGTCGTCGGCGCCACACACGACGCCCTCTTCGGGCCGACGGTGACGGTCGGGCTCGGCGGGGTCCTGGTCGAGGTACTGCGCGACACCGCCGTACGGGTACCGCCCTTCGGCGAGGAGCAGGCGCGGGACATGCTCGCCGAGCTGCGCGGGCGGGCCCTGCTCGACGGGGTCCGGGGGCGCCCCCCGGCGGATCTGGACGCGCTCGTCGAAGTCGTCCTGCGGGTGCAGCGCATGGCTCTGGAACTGGAGGGCGACCTCGCGGAACTCGACATCAATCCGCTGATGGTGCTGCCTCGGGGGCAGGGCGCGGTGGCGCTCGACGCGTTGGTGGTGTGCCGCTGACATGAGTGCCGACGACGACAGGGGCCTGCCCCGTCCCGCGCGCGTGCCCGACGACCCCGACACGTCCTGGGTGCTGCACGCCGTGGACGACCAGGTCTGCCGGATCACGCTCAACCGCCCCGAAGCCCTCAACGCCCTCACCCCCGACCAGCGCGAGCGCGTCATCCGGCTGCTCGCCGACGCCTCCGCCGACCCGGACGTGCGGGCCGTCGTACTGACCGGGACGGGCCGCGGTTTCTGCGCCGGAGCCGATCTGCGCGGCGGGGCGGCCACCGGGGAACGGGTCCCCGGCGACGTCGCCCGTACGATCCGCCTGGGCGCCCAGCGGCTCGTCGCCGCCGTCCTGGACTGCGAGAAGCCGGTGATCGCGGCGGTGAACGGCACCGCGGCGGGGCTCGGCGCGCATCTCGCGTTCGCCTGCGACCTCGTACTGGCCGCCGAATCGGCCACGTTCATCGAGGTGTTCGCACGCCGCGGCCTCGTCCCCGACGGCGGCGGCGCCCACCTCCTGCCCCGCCTCATAGGCCCGCAGCGCGCGAAGGAGCTGATGTTCTTCGGCGACGCCCTCGCCGCGTCCGACGCCGAGCGGCTGGGCCTGGTCAACCGGGTCCTGCCGGACGCGGACCTGGACAGGACGGCCCGCGCCTGGGCCGCACGCCTCGCCACCGGCCCGACCCGCGCCCTCGCCCTGACCAAGCAGCTCGTCAACGCCTCGCTCGACACCGACCGCGCCGCCGCCTTCGCCGCGGAGGCCGCCGCGCAGGAGATCAACATGACGACGCAGGACGCGAGGGAAGGCGTACGGAGCTTCGTGGAGCGCCGCGCGCCACGGTACCGGGGCCGCTGACCGCCGAACTCCCCTGCCTACACATGGAGTTCGCGTGAAGGGTCGGGGATTGCGCAAGGATGCCGGGAGCACGGCATGCCACGCTGGGCGCGCGACGCGGGATCCCCCTCCGAAAGGCCGAGGACGCCATGAAGCGCACCCCTTCGAGCATCGCTCAGCCCTGTGCTCGACGTCCGTCGAGCCGCGGCGACAGGGCGGAGGTCCCGTCATGACCCGGCCCGGGCCCGCGACCCGGCCCCTGCCCGTCAAGCGGCGCGCCCCGGTCAACCGAGGCGTCGCCATCGCCGCCGGGGCCCTCCTGTGGGCCGTGGGCTGGCTGTTCGTCGTCCTGGCCCTCCAGGCGGGACATGAGGCCGCGGACGCCGAGTACACCGGCACACCCGTCTGTGACGGCCAGTTCATGCGCCCCGGCGACTCCTGCATGGTGTTCGGCAACGGGGCCGGCGAGTCCGGCACGTACGAGGAGATCGTCGCCGACAACGAGCGGGACGCGAAGGCCGAGGCGTGGGCCTGGGCGGAGGTCGAGGGCGGGATCGGCGCCGCGCTGGTCCTCTTCGGCGCCTGCGCGTTCGGGTCCGGCGGGCGTCTGCGGGCACGGACCAGCGCCTGGGTGTTCACCCTGGCCGCGGTGGTGCCGCTGCTCGGGGTGGCGGCCCTCGTGTGGTGGCTCCAGTCGCGCGCCAACGCGGCGTCGCCCGTACCCGTGGGCATCGGCGGCATGATCCTCACGGAGCTGCCCGACGTGTCGTACTCGGCGTGGCTGACCGCGCTCGCGGTGGCGTTCGTCGCCCTGGGGTACCTCACCCACCTCTTCGACACCGGTACGCCGGCGACGACCGCGCCGGAACGGCAGAGCGCGGGCTCGCGGCCCGCTTCGAACACCTGGGGCGGATCGGTCCCCACGCAGACCCACCGCAAGGAGGCGGAGAAGGAGGAGCGGCTCAAAGCCCTGGCCGCGCGGCGCAAGGAGGCGTCCACGGCCTTCGACAAAGGGGACACGGACGACCGCTGGGCCGCGGACCGCGTCAGCCTCGACACCCCTTCCCAGGCCCGCTTCTCGGAGCGGGGCCCGCGTACGACGAGGGCGCTCGGAGCCGCCGTGTACCTGCTGGCCTGCGCCCTGGGAATCGGGCACGCGACCCTCGGGACCACCCTGCCCCTGCAGGCCGCCCCGGCGCTCGCCGCCCTGGCCGGCTGGGCCGTCTTCACCGCCCGCGGGGTGCGGAGCTTCCCGGCCGGCGCGGTCGCCCGGCCGTACGGTGCGTTCGCGTCCCTGTCCCTGGTGGCGGCCGTCGCCACCGCGCTGTCCCTGCCCGCGGCCACCTGGTCCGGACTGCTGAACACGGTGGCGTTCACGTGCGGTTTCCTGACCCTGGCGGTGTGGTTCGGCCAGTCGTTGCCGCGCCCGCCCGTGGCCGGGCGGATCATCTGCTCCCTCAACGGTGCGGTGCAACTGCTCGCCACGGCCGCACTGGTCGTCGCCGCGCGGGCTCCCGGCTCCCGGGGCCTGCCGGAGCTGCTGGCGTACGCGGTGGCCGCCCTGTTCGCCCTGAGCGGCTGGATCTCCTACGGCACCGCCCTCAAGACCGCGTCACGGGGCGCGGTCCCCGCCCGCGTCTGCGCCTCCTGCCTCGCCGCGTCGGCCCTCGCCCTCACCGGCCTCGCGAGCTGGGTCGCCTTCGCCGGCCTCGGGCCGCTGGGCTGGGTGGTCGCGGCCGGATACGTCCTCGCGGGCCTGGCGCAGGCACGAGGCGCCTTCCAGCGTCTGAGGGGCGGCGGGCGTACGGCGGAGGACCGCCGGACGGTGCCCCGATGACGCCGCGGGCCTTCACATCTGACTGCACGTCAGATTCAATGGACGATGTGATGGGACAAGCAGGCACGGCCGAAGCCGCCGTCCGCTACCTCAGGTCCGGCCCTCGCCGCGGCCCCGTCGAGGCGCTGCCGCGGCCCGATCTGCGGTGCGTGCGCGACGACGAACGCGAGCCGCTGGACCGAACCGAGTTCCGGCGCGTGCTGGGGCACTTCGCGACCGGCGTCACGGTGATCACGGCACGCTCGGCCGATGACACCGGCTCCCCCGCCGGTTTCGCCTGCCAGTCCTTCTCCTCCCTCTCCCTCGACCCGCCCCTGGTCGCCTTCATGGTCGGCCGTACGTCGACGACGTGGCCGCGCATCGCGCGCGCGGGCGGCTTCTGCGTGAACGTCCTGAGCGCCGGCCAGGCCGAACTGTGCCGCGCCTTCGCGGTGAGCGGAGCGGACAAGTTCGCGGGCGTCGCCCACGACACGGCTCCGGTGTCCGGCGCGCCGCGCCTGGCGGGCGCACTCGCGTGGATCGACTGCGCGATCCACGCCGTGCACACCGGCGGCGACCATCTGATCGTGGTGGGCCGGGTGGACGCCCTGGGGGCGAGCGACGGGGACGAGGCGCCGCTGCTGTTCCACAAGGGGCGGTTCCTCTGAGCCCACGGGGCGCCGACCGGCAGCCCTCGGTCCCCGAGCAGCGCTACGCCCCTTGGACCGACCGCGCCGCCCGGGCCGCCGGCCGGCGGATCACCAGTGCCATCAGCGCGGCCGCCGCGCACAGCGCCCCCGACGCCCACCACACGATGTCGTACGACCCGAAGACGTCCCGCGCGACCCCGCCGAGGAAGGCCACCAGCGCGGCGCCGACCTGGTGGGAGGCGAGGACCCAGCCGAAGACGATCGCGCTGTCGTCGCCGTACTGCTCCCGGCACAGGGCGATGGTGGGCGGGACGGTGGCGACCCAGTCGAGGCCGTAGAAGACGATGAAGAAGATCATCGGCAGGTGGATCGTCGGGAAGAGCAGCATCGGCAGGAAGAGCAGCGAGATCCCGCGCAGGGCGTAGTAGACCGCGAGCAGGCGGCGCGGCTCGAAGCGGTCGGTGAGCCAGCCGGAGGCGATGGTGCCGAGGACGTCGAACACGCCGATGACGGCGAGCAGCGAGGCGGCGGCCGGGACCGGCATGCCGTGGTCGTGGGCGGCGGGCACGAAGTGCGTCTGGATGAGGCCGTTGGTGGAGGCCCCGCAGATGGCGAAGGTGCCGGCGAGCAGCCAGAAGGGACCGGTACGGGCCGCCGAGAAGAGCACCCTCACCGCCCTGCGGGCGGCCCCCGGTACCGGCGCCGGCTTGGGCACGAACTCCGTCGCGCCGTACGGCCGCAGACCCACGTCGGCCGGGTGGTCGCGCAGCAGCAGCCAGACGAAGGGGACGACGGCCAGGGCGGCGAGCGCGACCGTGACCGCGGCCGGCCGCCAGTCACCCGCGTCGACCATGAGGGCCATCACGGGCAGGAAGACCAACTGCCCGGAGGCCGAGGCGGCGGTGAGGATGCCGGTGACCAGGCCGCGCCGTTCGGTGAACCAGCGGTTGGTGACCGTGGCCGCGAAGGCCAGCGCCATCGAACCGGTGCCGAGACCCACCAGCAGGCCCCAGCACAGCAGCAGTTGCCAGGCGGCCGTCATCCACACCGTCAGACCCGAGCCGAGCGCGATCAGCACCAGCGCGACCGCGACCACCCGGCGGATGCCGAAGCGGTCCATCAACGCGGCGGCGAACGGGGCGGTGAGGCCGTACAGGGCGAGGTTGACGGAGACCGCGGCGGCGATCGTGCCACGCGACCAGCCGAACTCCCCATGCAGCGGATCGATCAGCAGCCCCGGCAGGGAGCGGAAGGCGGCGGCGCCGAGGATCGTCACGAAGGCGACGGCGGCGACGAACCAGGCGCGGTGGATGCGGCCGCGCCGTGGGCTCGGCGGGGACGGGTCGACGGCGGTGGCTTCGGTTGTCTGCGTCACGACAACGAGCTTCGGGCCTGCGCTCCCCTCGATCCATTGGCCCGAAGGACAGCATTCGTTAGGATCGGGCCATGCGTCGCCGTGAACCGGAGTTCCGCCCGCACCGCGTGGCCGTCCTCGCGCTGGACGGCCTGCTCCCCTTCGAGCTGGGCATCCCGCACCGGATCTTCGGCCGCCCCAAGGACGCCGCGGGACGGCATCTGTACGAGGTCGTCACCTGCTCGGTCCGACCGCCCGGCCCGGTCCGCACGGACGCCGACTTCGCCATCGACGTCGCCAACGGCCCGGAGGCCCTCGCCACCGCCGACACCGTGATCGTCCCGGCGTCGTACGAACTCGGCCCGGTCTTCGAGGAGGGCGTGCTCACCGACGAACTGGCCGCCGCGCTCGCCCACATCCGCCCCGGCACCCGCCTCGCCTCCATCTGCACCGGCGTGTACGTACTCGCCGCCGCGGGCCTCCTCGCCGGCCGCCCGGCCACCACGCACTGGGCGGACGCCGAGCGCTTCCAGCGACTGTTCCCGACGATCGAGGTCGACGCGGACGTCCTGTTCATCGACGACGGTGACGTGCTGACCTCGGCCGGTGTCGCCGCCGGGATCGACCTGTGCCTGCACATGGTGCGCCGTGACCACGGCACGGCGATCGCCAACGACGTCGCCCGCCGCACGGTCGTACCGCCGCACCGGGACGGCGGCCAGGCCCAGTACATCCACCGACCGGTACCCGACCCGCAGCAGGCGTCCACGACCACGGCACGCGCCTGGGCCCTCGGCCGCCTGCACGAACCGATCCAGTTGCGCGACATGGCCGAGCAGGAGGCCATGTCCGTACGCACCTTCACCCGCCGCTTCCGCGAGGAGGTCGGCGTCAGCCCCGGCCAGTGGCTCACCCAGCAGCGGGTGGAGCGGGCCCGGTACCTGCTGGAGTCCACCGACCTGTCCGTGGACCAGGTCGCCCGGGACGCCGGCTTCGGCACCGCTCAGTCGATGCGCCAGCACCTACAGACGGCTCTCGGTGTCACCCCCACCAGCTACCGGCGCACCTTCCGCGCCGGCGAGCCCGACAACCAGGTCACCGGCCGCATGTGAGTCCTCCCGGCGGGCCTCGCCCCACCAGCCGAGCGCCGTCAGCAGCAGGGTCAGCACCACACCGGCCTGGATGGCCGTGGACGGCGCCACCACCTGGAGCAGCCCGCCGGCGAGGGAACCCGTCGCCGCATAACCGGCGCCCGCGGCCGCGTACATCACGGAGTAGCCGGCGGCCAGTGCCCCCGGCGGCAGGGCCTCGCGCAGGGACAGGTTGCGGGTGATCAGCGCGCCCGACTGGAGCAGTCCCGCCACGACGAGGGCGACCGCGATCCCCGCCGCCCCCGGTATCAGCGCGGCCAGCACCACGAAGACCGACATACCGCAGATCAGCACCGCACTGCGCACCCGCAGCCGCCCAGGCCACGCCCGCAGGCCGTACAGGAACGCGCCGAGTGCCGCGCCCGTGGCCATGCCGGCCAGCATCGGGCCGGACCACACCACGCCGATGCCGCGCTGTTCCAGCAGGGCGGGCAGGGTGAGTTCGGCCAAACCGAGCAGGGTGAGACCGGCCGCCCCCGTGACGTACACCGGCCAGGCGCGAAGCAGAACGCGGAGCCTGGCTCGTCCCGCCTGTTCCCGCTCGCCCGTCGACCAGCCGGCGGGCAGCAGCCAGTGGCCCGCGATCCCCAGCGCCATGGAAACGGCCACGAGGAACAGCGGCGCCCGGGGAGCCACCCCGAGGGCGAGGCCGGCGACCGCGACCGGGGAGACGGCCCACACACCCGACATCAGCATCGACTCGACGGACAGCGCCTGTGCCACGGCCCGCTCCGGGACCAGCGAGGTCAGCAACGCCCGCTGTCCTCCGGCGACTCCGGCCGGTGCCGCACCGGCCAGGAACGCCAGCGCGCCCAGGACGAGAGGGTGGGCACCGGCCAGCGCCCCCAGCCCGGCGAAGCCCGCCGTCCCGCCCGCGAGTCCGAGGGTCAGATGGCGCCGGCCACGAGCCGGGTCCGTCCGCATCCCGAGGACCGGGGCGCAGATGATCTCACCGAGCACATAAGCCGCCGCGAGAGCGGCCCCCAGCGTGTAGCCGCCGGGCCGCTCGCGCACGAGGAACACCAGGGCCAACGGCGTCATGGCGACCGGCACGCGCGAGGCGACGGCGGTGCAGGCCCAGATCAGGACCTGCTTGGAGGCGACGTCTCGGTAGGTCATGGAACGACGGTAGGCGTCGCCACCGACAACACGGCAGCGGTTTTCCGGGCCTGTGGAAAACCGCGTGGAGAGGCCCGGAGAGCGCCACCGCAGCCGGGCACCGGGCCGAGCGGGATCCCGGGCCGAGCGGGATCCCGGGCCGAGCGGGATCCCGGGCCGAGCGGGATCCCGGGCTCAGAAGGTGAGCACCCCGCGCGCCACCTTCCCCGCCTCCGCGTCCGCCGCCGCCCGCTCGAATTCCTCAACCGGGTAGGTCTGCGTCACCAGTTCGTCCAGCATCAGCCGCCCCGCCCGGTACAGCTCGGCATACAGCGCGATGTCCCGCTGCGGCCGCGACGAGCCGTACCGGCAGCCCAGGATCGACTTGTCCAGGTACATCGACGACACCGCGAAGGACGCCTCGGCCCCGGCCGGCGGCACCCCGAGCAGAACCGCCTGCCCGTGCCGGTCGAGCAGCTCGACCGCCCGCCGGACCAGTTCCACGCGCCCCACGCACTCGAAGGCATGGTCCGCCCCCGTCGGCAGCAGTTCCCGCACCCCCTCCGTCGAGGTCAGGAAGTCGGTCGCCCCGAACTGCCGCGCCACCGCCTCCTTGGCCGGGTTCGCGTCGACGGCGACGATCCGCAGCGCCCCCGCGATCCGCGCGCCCTGCAGGACGTTGAGGCCGATACCGCCGGTCCCGATCACGAGCACGCTGTCGCCCCGGTCCACCTTCGCCCGGTTCAGCACGGCGCCCACCCCGGTCAGCACCCCGCACCCGATGAGCGCGGCGGACGGCAGGGGGATGTCCTTGGGGATGCGCACCACCTGCACCGCCCTGACCACGGTCCGCTCGGCGAACGCGGAGTTGGAGGCGAACTGGAAGAGGGGCCGCCCTCCTCGGGTGAACGGCTGCCCGGGCCGCCCGATCGCCTGCCGGCACATGGTCGGCCGGCCCCTGTCGCACTCCGCGCAGGTACCGCAGTTGGCGAGCGTGGACAGGGCCACATGGTCGCCGGGCACCACATGGGTGACGCCCACACCCACGGCCTCCACCACCCCGGCACCCTCATGTCCCAGCACCACAGGAACCGGGAAGGGTATGGTGCCGTCCACCACGGACAGGTCGCTGTGGCAGAGCCCCGCGGCCGAGATCGCGACCAGCACCTCACCCGGCCCCGGATCCCGCACCTCCAGGTCGGAGACAACCTCGACCCGCGTCCCGTCGAACACCACGCCGCGCATCACACCACTCCCTTGGGTTCCCTCGGCAGTCCGAGCACCCGCTCGGCGATGATCGTGCGCTGAACCTGGTCCGAGCCGCCGTAGATGGTGTCGGCCCGGGAGAACAGGAACAGGTGCTGCGCCTCGTCGAGTTCGTACGGCGCCGAGGGCGACCACTCCACCGGCCCGACCGAGCCCGCCGCGCCCCGCACCAGCAGCGCCAGCTCCCCGAGCCGCTGATGCCAGCCGCCCCACAGCAGCTTGGCCGCACTGGGCGCACCCAGGTCACCCGGACTGCCCAGCGTCCGCAGCGCGTTCCACCGCATCACCCGCAGTTCGGCCCACTGCCGCACCAGCCGCGCCCGCACGACGGGATCCCCGGCCGCGCCCGACTCGACGGCGGCCCGCACGATCCGCGCCAGCTCCTGGGCGAACCCCACCTGCTGCGCCAGCGTCGACACCCCCCGCTCGAATCCGAGCAGACTCATCGCGACCTTCCACCCGGCGCCCTCACCCCCGACGACGTGCTCCGCGCGCGCGTGCGCCCCGTCGAAGAAGACCTCGTTGAAGTCACTGGTACCGGTCATCTGCCGGATGGGCCGCACCTCGACACGCCCCGGCTGGTCCATGGGGACGAGCAGGAAGCTGAGGCCGTGATGGCGCCGGGAGTCCGGATCCGTGCGGGCCAGCACGAAGCACCAGTCCGCCTCGTGGGCCAGGGAGGTCCAGATCTTCTGCCCACTGACCCGGTACGTCCCGTCCGAGGCCCGTTCGGCCTTCGTACGGATCCCGGCGAGGTCCGAACCCGCCCCGGGCTCGCTGTACCCCTGGCACCACAGCTCCTCGCCGCCCGCGACCGGCGGCAGGAACCGGGTCTTCTGCTCGTCCGTCCCATGGGCGAGCAGCGTCGGGGCCAGCAGCTTCTCCCCGATGTGCCCGGAGCGCGGCGGAGCGCCCGACCGTGCGTACTCCTCGGCCCAGGCGACCTGCTGGGTCAGGGTGGCGGTGCGGTTTCCGTACCCGCCCTCGCCCCAGCCGAGCCCGATCCAGCCTGCTTTCCCGAGGGTCCGTTCCCAGGTACGACGGTCCTGCGCGCCCCCGATGTGCGCGGAGAGCCACTCCCGCGCCTCGAAGCGGAAGTCCTCGTCCTCGACGGCAAGTCCAAAGTCCACTGACGTCTCCTTCCAGGCGCCGGGTGCTTCGCCTCTCCCGGGGCGCGGGGCCGTGACAGGGTGCGGCTCCACCGCGTGGGCGGGCGCCTCCGCGGCCGCCGGACACCCCCCGGAATCTCAGGCGTTGGGCCGCGCCCCCTCCCGCGCCGCCTTCTCCATCGCCTCCACCCGCTCCAGCATCGGCATCGGGTCCACGCCCACGGACCCCGGCAGCAACTCCGCGACCTTCTGCGGGGTCCACCCGCCGAAGGCGTAGGCGGCCCGCAGCTCCCTCGGTTGCGCCCACACCGCGATCTTCGGTCCGGCGACCGTGTACACCTGGCCCGTCACGCCGTGCTCCCGAGCGGCGTCCGAGAGCAGGTAGACCACGAGGGCGGCCACGTCCTCCGGCTCGCCCATCTCGGTCAGCTCCATCGGCACGTTCGCCGACATCCGCGTACGGGCCACCGGCGCGACCGCGTTCGCGGTCACCCCGTACTTGTTCAGGCCCAGCGCGGCGCTGCGCACCAGCGAGATGACCCCGCCCTTCGCCGCGCTGTAGTTGGCCTGCGACACCGACCCCTGGTGGTTGCCGCTGGTGAATCCGATCAACGTCCCGGCCCGCTGCTCACGCATCACCGAGGAGGCGGCCCTGAAGACCGTGAAGGTGCCTTTCAGATGGGTGGCCACGACCGGGTCCCATTCCTCCTCGGTCATGTTGAACAGCATCCGCTCGCGCAGGATCCCGGCGACGCACACGACCCCGTCGATCCGCCCGTACGACGTCAGTGCCGCGTCCACGACCCGCTGCCCGCCCGCCATCGTGGACACGTCGTCGGCCACGGCGACCGCCTCCCCGCCCGCGGCCTCGATCTCCTTGGCCACGCCTTGGGCGACCTCGCTGGTGGGCGCGGCCCCGTCCACGGACACTCCGTAGTCGTTGACGACGACGCGCGCTCCCGCGGCGGCGGCCGCCAGCGCCACCGCCCGTCCGATCCCCCGCCCGGCGCCGGTCACGGCGACGACCTTGCCTGCCAAGAGGTTCCCCACGCTCCGGCCCCTTCCCGCGGTTTCTGACGGTCCGTTAGATTCGATTCGATTCTACGACCCGTCAGATACGCGGAGACAAGCCCCGGGGAGGACTCATGTCACTGCCGGACGCGTTCCACGAGATCGCCAAGCGCGTGAACAACTGGGGCCGTTGGGGGGCGGACGACGAGATCGGCACGCTCAACCTGATCACCGAGGAGGTCGTCCGCGAGGCGGCGGCCTGCGTCCGCACCGGCCGCCGCGTCCCCCTCGCCCTCCCCCTGCGCCAGGACGGCGTCCAGACCGGTGTGATCCCGGGGCGCGTCAACCCGCTGCACTCCATGGTGCAGATCAACCAGGAGCTCTTCGGTCCGGGGACCGTCGCGTGCAGCGACGACATCGTGACCATGGGGCTGCAGGCCGCCACCCACTGGGACGCGCTCACCCATGTCTCGCACTCGGGCCGGCTCTACAACGGCCGCCCCGCGAACACCGTCACGGCGCACGGCGGCGCCGAGTTCAGCGGCATCGACAAGGCACGGCACATCGTCTCGCGCGGGGTACTGCTGGACGTGGCACGCGCGCGCGGCGTCCCGCGTCTCGACGGGGGGTACGCGGTCACACCGCAGGACCTGGAGGCGGCCGAGGAACTCGCGGGGACGCGTGTGCGAGCCGGTGACATCGTGCTCGTGCGGACGGGGCAGATCCAGGTCTACCTCGCCGGCGACCGGCACGCGTACGGCTACCCCTCACCCGGACTGTCGGTCCGTACGCCGGAGTGGTTCCACGCGCGCGACGTGGCGGCGGTGGCGAACGACACGCTCACGTTCGAGATCTTTCCGCCCGAGACCGAGGATCTGTGGCTTGCCGTGCACGCCCTCGACCTGGTGGAGATGGGAATGCTCCAGGGCCAGAACTGGAACCTCGAAGAGTTGTCCACAGCCTGTGGACAAGAGGGTCGCTACACGTTCCTGCTGTCGGCGATGCCCGAACCGTTCGTCGGCGCGACCGGGACCCCCGTGGCCCCCGTGGCCGTGCTCTGACGCGCATCCGATCCCGGCGCACCCGGTCTCGCGCCCAGGGGCGCACCATGACGTCATGAAGAGGTCGGCTGGCGGCGCGGCTTCCCACTCGGCTTCACCCGAGCCGGGAGGTGCCCCATCCGCCCCGAGCACGGCACCGCGCGCCGCCATCCGACTCCGGCGTACCCGCCCCGGCCCCTCTGCCCCCCAGAAGACCGACGCCGAATCACGACCCACACTCGACAAGGGCCTCCGTCACCGAAGCCCTCGTCGTCCCCTCGCGGCGAATCGCTGACCACAAGCGTGATCAACCGGACACTCGACGTCAACACCCACTCGGGGATTTGCCGCTTACGTCCCGGTTTCCCTCGCCGCGCACGGAAGCATGCCCGGGCGCACCCATGCCAGCCCGAGCTGACAGGGCAACGCCTTCTGCATCCGTGCATCCGGGCCCGACGGATTCCGCACGCCCGTGCGCCCGTCAGACCGCCTCGTACGCGAGCCCCTCACAGGCGGACACGCCGCCGCCGCAGGCGGAGCCGTTCACCTCGGCGGCCCGGTCCAGTTCGCACCAGATCCGCTTGCCGGCACCCTCGGTGCACCAGCCCCACCGGTCCGCGAGGCCGTCGACGAGCGCGAGGCCCCGGCCGCCCGTCGCGTCGCTGTCGACACACCGGGGCACCGGCGCACGGTCGCTGCGGTCGGCGACCTCAAGCCGTACGGTGGCCGACTCCTGGGTGGCGCCCGACAGGGACAGCCGCAGCACGGCCGGGCAACCGGTGTGCACCACGGCGTTGGTGACGAGTTCGGAGACGAGCAGGATGAGGGTCTCGGCGAGCGGCTCGTCGACCCCTATCCCGGACCCGGCGAGCCGCGAGCGGGCCCACCGCCGGGCTCGCCCGACCTCAGCGGGGTCGGGCCGGATCTCCAGCTGCACTTGAAGCACCTGCACCGCTCACACCATCCGAACCGGCGGACACATAGCCCCGCGCCTCACGAGGGCCACGATCCTAGCCATTCTTTTCATGGCCAGAACAATGGCCAAAGCCAGGGTCACGGAAAGTGAATCCCTTGGCTGACAGCATGGTTGACGTACAGTCACCCCAACAAGCGCTTCGGGCATATTCCAGCGCGAAGGATTACCCGTGCGCCATACTGTGCGACGCTCGCTGCGGGGAGTCGAACAGGCGGAGACAGAAAGCCCTCTCGCCCCGTGAGTGACGGCGCGCACCGCCGGATCCGGAGCCACCTCAAGGGCGACACCGGCACGGCTCGCGCTCGGAACCACTCGCATCTCACACAAGGTACCGGAGCGGACGGCCGACTCCAGGCCGTGACGAGTCACGCGTAGGACACAACCCGATATCAACGCTCTGTAATTCCGGTATGCCACAATCCGCGACATCCACATCGGCGGGACCGGCGAGAGCGCAGACCAGGAAGCGTCAGGGCGATTCGGCGAGAAGTTCAGCGGCCAGCCGCTCCTCACTCTCCGTGACACTCCCCGCACGACGGGTGCGCACCCATGCCCGCTTGAGATGCAGATGGACCTCGAACTCCCAGGTGAATCCCATGCCGCCGTGGACCTGGAGGCAGTCGCGGGCGCCGCGCACGGCGGCCTCGTCGGCGAGCAGCCGGGCGGTGTCGATGTCGGCCGGGTGGGCGGTGACCGCCGCCGCGTAGACGGCCGCGCGGGCCGTCTCCGTCCGCACGAGCATCTCGGCGCACAGGTGCTGCACCGCCTGGAAGGCGCCGATCGGCCGCCCGAACTGCTCACGCACCCGGGCGTGTTGCACGGCCAGCTCGCACGCGCGTGTGGCGCTGCCCAGTTGTTCGGCCGCGGTGAGCAGGACGGCCAAGGGATCCACGCCGCAGGCCGCGGGAACGCGATGCAGGGGGGTCAGCGGGTCGACCGACCGCAGCGGTACGGCTCCCCTCACGTCCCCGCGCACGACGTCCGCCTCGGCGAGCCACTCCACCAGACCGCCGCCGGCCGCCGTCACGACCGCCTCCCCGCGGGCCGCCCCGGGCACCTCGCCCGCGGCGAGGTGCGTGGCCACCAGGGGGCCGGGCAGCAGTGTCCGCCCCGCCTCCTCGAACACCAACACGGCCTCGGGCAGCCCGAGTCCCACCCCGCCCTCGGACTCGGGCCGCCGCAGCGCGAAGAAGCCCGCGGCGCCGAGCTCCCGCCACAGCGCCCGGTCCAGGCGGCCGGGCTCGTCGACGGCGGCCCGCAGCGCCTCCCCGCCGAAGCGCCGCGCCAGCAGCCCCCGGACCGCGTCCCGCAGAGCCCGCTGGTCGTCGGTCGGCTGGAAACGCATGCGTCACCTTCCTTTCGGCAGCTTGAGGATCCGCTCGGCCACGATGTTCCGCTGGATCTGCGAGGTCCCGGCGGCGATGGTGTACGAGAGCGAGGACAGCCGGTCGAGCGTCCACGGCCGGTCGAGGTCCAGGCAGTCCGGTCCCAGAACGTCGGCCGCGGCGTCGTAGAGCTCCTGGCGGGCGTGCGAATACCTCAGTTTGAAAACCGAACCCCCGACGCCCGGCACTCCGCCCGTCAGCTCGGCCTCGCTCACGTTCCACTGCGTCAGCCGCCACAGCGCCCGGAACTCGGCGTTCAACCGTCCGAGCCTCAAGCGCAGCCCGGGATCGTCCCAGCGCCCGCTCTTGCGCGCCTCGACGGCGAGTTCGCGCAGCACCCGGCGGCAGGCGACGACCTCGCCCACGAAGGCCGTGCCACGCTCGAAGGACAGGGTCACCATCGTCACGCGCCAGCCGTCGTTCTCGTCCCCGACCCGGTTGGCGACCGGCACCCGCACCTCGTCGAGGAACACCTCGGCGAACTCGGCGGACCCGGCGAGGGTCCGCAGCGGCCGTACGGTGACGCCCGGCGCGTCCATGGGCATGGCCAGCCAGCTGATCCCGCGGTGCTTGGGCGCGTCGGGGTCGGTACGCACCAGCAGCTCGCACCAGTCGGCCACTTCGGCGTGCGAGGTCCAGATCTTGGATCCGCTGACCACATAGTGGTCGCCGTCCCTGCGCGCGCGTGTGCGCAGCGCCGCCAGGTCGCTTCCGGCGTCCGGTTCGCTGAAGCCCTGGCACCAGACCTCGTCCCCGCGCAGGATCGGCGGCAGCCAGCGCGCCCGCTGCTGCGCGGTGCCCTCGGCGGCGATGGTCGGCCCCGCGTGCAGCAGCCCGACGAAGCCCGCCCCCACATAGGGCGCGCCCGCCTTCTCGGTCTCCTCCAGGAAGATCAGCCGCACGGTCGGGGAGGCGTCCCAGTGGACGTCGGCGTACCCGGCGTCGTACAGCCTGCGCTGCCAGCCGAGGTCGTAGGCGCGGCGCCCCGGCCAGTCGTCCGGGGAGGGCTTCGGCGGGAGGGTGGGCAGGACCCGGCTCAGCCACTCCCGCAGCCGGGCCCGGAACTCCTCCTCCTCCGAGGTGCAGGCGAGGTCCACACGACCCCCCTATCTGATGGACCGTCAGGTCTGACTCCTGCGGGAAGGCTAAGTCCCGTACCCCTGGACCGGCAAGGCGGCGAGCCCTACGCTCTGCCCACGATCTGACTGACCGTCAGCTGAGCCAGGGGGCCGTCATGAACGACACCGCTCACGCACTGAGTTCCTCGCGCACCCTCTGGGAGCTTCTGGTCCGCCGCGCCGACCGCACCCCCGACCGCCCGGTCCTCCTCCAGGACACCCGCTCGCTGTCGTTCGGCGAGCTGCGCGCGCGTGCCGAGCGCGTGGCGGCCGGCCTGTACGACATGGGCGTACGCCCCGGCACGGTGGTCGCCTGGCAGCTGCCCACCCGCATCGAGACGGCCCTGCTCTCCTTCGCACTCGCCCGCCTGGGCGCCGTGCAGTCACCGGTCATCCCGTTCTACCGGGACCGCGAAGTCGGCTTCGCACTGCGCGAGTCGAAGGCGGAGTTCTTCGCGGTACCCGGCGAGTGGCGGGGCTTCGACCACGTGGAGATGGCGCGGCGGCTGGGCGCCAAGGGGATCTTCGAGGCATACGACGCCCTGCCCGACGGCGACCCGTCCGCCCTGCCCGCGCCACCCGCCGACGGCACCTGCGTCCGCTGGATCTACTGGACCTCGGGGACGACGTCCGACCCCAAGGGCGTGCTGCACACCGACCGGTCCCTGATCGCGGGCGGCTCCTGCCTGGCGCACGCCCTGCGTCCCACGGCCGACGACATCGGGTCGATCGCCTTCCCCTACGCGCACATAGGCGGCCCGGACTACATGGTGATGCTCCTGCTGTACGGCTTCCCGGCGGTGATGTTCGAGCAGTTCGCGCTGCCGGAGGCGCTCGTGGAGTACCGCAGGCACGGCGTGACGATCGCCGGCGGGTCGACGGCGTTCTACTCGATGTTCCTGAACGAGCAGCGCAGGCAGCCGTCGGGCGGCAAGGTCGTCCCGTCGCTGCGGCTGCTGGCGGGCGGCGGCGCGCCCAAGCCGCCGGAGCTCTACCATGCCGTGGTCCGCGAGATGGGGGTGCGGCTCACCCACGGGTACGGCATGACCGAGGTGCCCATGATCACGATGGGGGACCCGGACGACACGGCGGAGAACCTGGCGACGACCGAGGGACGGCCGCCGCCGAAGATGGAGATCCGGATCGTGGACGGGGAGGTGCGGCTGCGCGGGGAGGCGGTGTGCCAGGGCTATCTGGACCCGGCGCAGACGGCGGCCGCCTTCGACGAGGAGGGGTTCCTGCGCACCGGCGACCTCGGCCACCTCACGGACGATGGGCATCTGGTGCTGACCGGACGGCTCAAGGACGTGATCATCCGCAAGGGCGAGAACATCTCGGCCAAGGAGATCGAGGACCTGCTGCACCGGCATCCCGCGGTGGGGGACGTCGCCGTCGTCGGGCTGCCGGACGCGGAGCGCGGGGAGCGGGTCTGCGCGGTCGTGGAGCAGCCGGCGGGCGCTCCGCAGCTGACCCTGCAGGCGCTGACGTCGTATCTGCGCGCGGAAGGGCTGTCCACGCACAAGCTGCCGGAACAGCTGGAGGTGGTGGACGCCCTTCCGCGCAACGAGACCCTGCGCAAGGTCCTCAAGTACCAGCTCAGGGAACGCTACTCGGGGACCGTGAAGTAGCGGGCGAACGCGGTCACGATCTCGCTCTCGGCCACCCTGCCGTCGCCGTCCGCGTCGAGCGTGGCGGCGGCCGCCTCGGCGGCCTCCCGCGGCACGCCGAGGCAGACGAGCACGCGCGCGGTGTCGGTCACGGTGGCGGCCCCGTCGCCATCGGAGTCGGCCAGGTCGAGGGCGGCGTGCAGGAAGGGGCGGGCGATCTCGGCGAACCGGTCGGGGTTGTCACGCAGCCGCTTGACCGCGCTGTTGACGAACTCCTCGCGGGTGATGCGCTGATCGCCGTCGCGGTCCGCGATCCCGGCCATGCCCTGCCAGAACGCCTCGGCGCCGCCGTACAGCGCCTGACCCTTGTCGGACCGGGCGGCGATGCCGAACTCCGCGAGCAGCGCCTTGGCCGCCGCACTGAAGTCCTCCCGGTCGATGGAACCGTTGCCGTCCTGGTCGAAGGTGGCGAACCGGGCGGCGATCCTGCGCTCGTACTCGCTGCTGACCATGTCTTATCGGGCCGCCTTACGTCACGTGGGGTGCTTCCGGCACGGAGCGTACGACGCCGGGAGCCGTCCGGGCGCGGGAAAGCGACGGTTGTGCCAAGACCGAGGGAATTTTGCGACAACGATGTGGTACTTCGGGGGAAGTCCCGGCTGTTCAGGCCGACAGCGGCCCGGCGTCGTCCGCGACCGCCGCCGTGACGTCCGGGTACACGTCGAACAGCCGGCGTACTCCCAGCGCCCCCAGCACCCGGTTGACGTGCGACCCGTCCACCGCGCCCTGCGCCGGGAGTATCAGCCGCAGGCTGCCCTGACAGGAGCGGATGAGGCGGCGGGCGGCGATCAGCACGCCGACGCCGCTGGAGTCGCAGAACATGACCTCGGACAGGTCGAGGACGAGGCTGTGCCGTCCCTCGGCCACCGCGTCATGGATGTGCTGACGCAACGCCGGTGACGTCACCAGGTCCAGCTCGCCCGACACCTGGAGCACGGCCCAGTCGCCCCGCTCACCGCCGGTCACTTTCACCGTCACCACCACGCCCCTCGCTCGCCGGACCCGCCGAACCGGAAGCGACTCCTACGCTTCCTTGCAGCGCGGCTGCCCAGCGGCTGTTCCCTGAAACACCACCCAGAAAACGGTCACCGATCAGAAGAGGCTTGTTTCAATCGCATTCGATCCTGTTCGATCGAGTCTGATCGGACGGTGCACGGGTAACCGGGCGAGGTGCGAGGTCTTGCCTCACGCCTGCGCGGGCCCCTCTATCACGAGTGCGAGGTGCGTCACCAGCGATGAGCCTTCAAGGGGCGCACATTGCCACAAAGGGGCGTGCGCTGTCGGACGTGCCGACTACATTCGGGAAGACGGTGGACGCACGCTGGACAGGAACGGACCGGTGAGAGCCTGTTCCCAGGCTCTGGAGGGGGGCCGTATGGCGAAGAAGGACGCACCGCCCCGCTGGGACCGCAAGATGCAGCAGCGACTCGCCCGCGGCGAGGCGGCCGCCCTCGGCGAGCTGTACGACCGGTTCGCCTCCCTCGTCCACGGCCTCGCCCACACCGTGCTGGGCGACGAGCGTGCCGCCGACCACCTCACCCGCGACGTCTTCGCCCATGTCTGGGAGCACCCGGACAGCTACGACCCCAAGCAGGGCCCGCTGCGCAGCTGGGTCGCGGCGCTGACCCACCGCCTCGCCGTGCAGCGGCTGCGCGCCACCGAGACCGCCGCCCTGGCCAGGGCCGGCCACGGCTCCCCCGAGGAACTGGAGCGCAAGGTGCGGCACGCCTCGGTGGCCGCCCGCGCCGACTACATCGTCCAGTCCATGCCCGTCCCGCTGCGCGCCGCCCTGGAGCTGGCCTACTTCCAGCGCCGTGACTACCGCCAGACCGCGGCCGACCTCGGCGTCACCGAGGACGAGGCCCGCCGGCGTCTGCGCCTGGGCCTGCAACTGCTCTCCACGGCCCACGACGCCGGGGCGCCACCCGGGGTACCGCCGGGATACGGGGGTGCGGTGTGAACGAGGCGAGGCGCTTCGAGGCGTACGACGAGCACGAGGGCCCGGAGGAGGAGGCCGGCCCCCAGCCGCGCGAGGACTCCTTCCCCGGCCCGTCACCGACCTGCTCCTCCCCGGCCGAGGACGAGGAGGAGCAGGGCTGCGCGGACGCCGCGGGAACGGACGGCACGAACAGCGGCGACGGCGACGACCGGCACCCCGCTCCCGGGCCGGACCCGGAGCGGCCGCCCCGCACACCGCTCCCGCGGGCCTCCGTCGAGGACACCGGGCACCCCCTGACCGACCCGGCCGGCGTCGGCGGACCGACGCCGCCCGTCCTGGAGCACCGGGTCCTGAAGTCGCTGCTCGGCGCGTGGGCGCTGGCCGCCTGCTCACCGCAGGAGACGGCGGCCGTGGAAGAGCACCTCGGCACCTGCGGTCTCTGCGCCGACGAGGCGCGTCGGCTGCGCGAGGCCGTCGGGCTGCTGCACCCCGCCGAGAGCCTCGACCTGGACCCCGCCTTGCGCACCCGCGTCCTGCAGGGCTGCCTGGAGCGGCGCCCGCCCCGCATCCCGGTGCCGGAGTGGGCGACGCCGTACGACGCCGAGACGGCCCGCCTCGACGCCCTGCTGCAGGACTTCGGGGACGCCGAGTGGCACGCGCCGGTGCGGCTGCGGTGGTTCCGGGGTGACGAGCCGACGAGCCGTCGTACGACCGTCGCCGGCGTCATCGCGCATCTGCTGACGGTCGACGGGCTGGTGGCGGTCGCGCTGGGCCTGGACGACCCGCTGGGTGAACTGGCCGCCGACCGGCCGACGCCGGCCGGGCGCACGGAGGCGTACTGGCGGGCCTCGCACTACCCGCCGACCCGCGCCGTCCGGGCGCCGTGGCGCGAGCAGTCCCACGCCCTGGTCCGCACGGCGTCCTTCACGGGCGGCGGCGCGGGCGGACTGTCCGTGTCCTACGGCGACTTCGAACTGCCGCTGCGGGACGCGATGCTGGACCGGGCCTTCGAGTGCTGGGTGCACGCGGAGGACATCGCCGAGGCGGTGGACTACCCGTACGAGCCGCCGTCCGGCCGCGACCTGCACTCCCTGGTGGACCTGGCGGCCCGCATGCTCCCCACGGTGCTCGCGGCCCGCCGCCGCGCGGGCCTCGCGGCACCGCCGCCGCCCGGCCCGCACCGCCGTCTCGTGCCGGCCGGCGAACCGGGCCGCAGCCTGCGCCTGGAGATCGAGGGCTCGGGCGGCGGAGAGTGGCTGATCCCCCTGGACTCCCCGGCGGCGGTCGGCTCAGCGGAGCACGAGGTGGCCCATATCGCCCTGGACGGCGGTGAGTTCTGCCGCCTGGCCGCGGGCCATGTGTCTCCCGCGGAGGCCGCGGCCGGGCAGGTGGGGGATCGTGAGGCCATCCGGGATGTGCTGCTCGCCGCGGCGAGCCTGAGCCGGATGTAGACGGGCCGGCGGGTTCGTGGGCGGCTGAGGGGGTGGTGGCCGGTCGCGGGATTCCCGCGCCCCGGTACCCGCAGCCGCCCGACGCCAGGTGGACCCGAGCCTCAGGCGAAGACGACCGTCCGCCGGCCGTTCAGCAGGATCCTCCGCTCGGCATGCCACTTCACCGCCCGCGCCAGCGCCTGGCACTCCACGTCGCGCCCGATCGCGACCAGTTGGTCCGGTGTGACGCCGTGCCCGACCCGCTCGACCTCCTGCTCGATGATCGGGCCCTCGTCGAGGTCGGCCGTCACATAGTGCGCGGTCGCCCCGATCAGCTTCACACCCCGCGCATGCGCCTGGTGATACGGCTTCGCGCCCTTGAAGCTCGGCAGGAAGGAGTGGTGGATGTTGATGATCCGCCCGCTCAGCTGCTTGCACAGGTCGTCCGAGAGGACCTGCATGTAGCGGGCCAGCACGACCAGCTCCACGCCCTCCTCGCGCACGATCTCCAGCAGCTGCGCCTCGGCCTCGGGCTTGTTGTCCTTGGTCACCGGAATGTGGTGGAAGGGGATGTCGTACGACCCCACGAGCTCGGCGAAGTCGGTGTGGTTGGACACCACGGCGGCGATCTCCACCGGCAGCGCGCCGATCCGCGCGCGGAACAGCAGGTCGTTCAGGCAGTGCCCGAACCTGCTGACCATCAGCAGGACCCGCATCTTGTCCTCGGCCCGGTTGATCTGCCAGTCCATGTGGAAGGAGTCACCGATCGCCGTGAAGCTCGCCCGCAGCTTGTCCACCGTCACCGGCGCATCCGCCGAGAAGTGGACGCGCATGAAGAACAGTCCCGTGTCGTGGTCGCCGAACTGCTGACTGTCCTCGATGTTGCAGCCGGTCATGAAGAGGTAGCTCGACACGGCGTGCACGATGCCCTGCTTGTCGGGGCAGGACAGGGTGAGGACGTACTGGTCGGCGGGGACCGCGGCTCGGGTGGACTGCTCGTTCATGCAGCACAGGGTCCCATATCCGAGGCCCCCGGTGGGCAGGCGTCCCGGCACGCGGACCGCGCGATCCGGACCTCCGGAGCCGCTACGCGGACCGCGTCATGATCCGCAGCACCTCAAGGGTGCGCGGCGGGGCCTCCGGGTCCTCGCCGTCGGCCATGGCCATCCGGACATGCGCGTCCCGTGCCGCCCGCACCGCCTCCGGCCACCCCTGGTGCTCCAGGTACGCCGAGACCGGCGCGTCCGGGCCGACCTGGTGCATGATCCGCAGCACCCGCAGCACGGCCGTGTCCACGAGCGCCGCCTCCTGCGAGTCCCGGAAGATCGTGCCGACGTACTTCTCGGCGGACCAGTTGTCCAGCCAGGTGTCCTCGACCAGGCGGTACACGGCGTCGGTGACGTCGCCGTACCCGTCGACACCGGCCAGCCAGACGTCCCGCTGGAACATCGGGTCGGAGAGCATGTGCAGCGCGGAGCGCACATTGCTGCGCCAGCGCCACCACGGCATGTCGTTGAGTGGCATGCCGCCCATGGTGGATGAGCGACGGCTGCGACGGGAAGAGCTATCCGAACCTTGCACAGTCATCGATCGTACGATCCTCTTCACACGACCGTCACCGGCCCCCGCAATTCACCTTCCGGTCACCGTCCGCTCACCATGGGTCACGCCAGGGTTCGTTGTGTGGCGGAATCGTGCGTGTCCATGACCGGCAGGCGACGCACCCGCAGCCCCTACCTTCCCGTGATCACCAAGACCCGCAGAGCGGTGACCCGCTCGGCGGCGACACTGGTGGCCTGTGCGTCGCTGACGGTCGGATGCGGGGTCGTCCCCGGTGCCACGGGGGGCGCCGGGGACACTCCGATCACCGTTATGACCTGGGCCCCGCAGGAGACCAAGGCCACCAACAAGCCCGGCATGCCCGCCTTCGCCCAGGCGTACGCCCGCTGGGTCAACGCCCGAGGCGGCATCGGCGGCCGCAAGCTGAGGGTCCTCACCTGCAACGAGCACAACGACAGCTTGGGCGCGGCGAAGTGCGCGGACCGCGCGGTCAAGGAGAACGTCGTCGCGGTCGTCGGCTCCTACAGCCAGTACGCCGACACCTTCCTGCCCTCCCTGGAGGGCGCCGGCATCCCCTACATAGGCGGCTACGGCATCACCAACGCCGAGTTCACCAGCCCGCTCTCCTATCCCGTCAACGGCGGCCAGCCCAGCCTCCTGGCGGGCCTCGGCCGGGAACTGGCCCGCAGCTGCGGCCCGGTCATGCTGGTGCGCCCCGACACCATCGCGGGCGACGAGCTGCCGCCCCTGCTCGACTCGGGTCTGCGGGCGGGCGGCCACACCAGGTCGAGCGACCAGCTGGCCGACGAGGACGCCACGGAGTACGGCAGCCAGGCGGCGCGGGCGCTGAACTTCTCCGCCACCGACGCGACCAGGCGGGGCTGCGTGGTGCCCGCCCTCGGCGACCGCACCACCACCTTCATGGACTCCTTCCGGCGCGCCCGCGCGGACCACCCCGACGTGCGCACCGCCACCGTCCTCGGCAGCGTCGACCAGACCGTGATCAACGCCAACGGCGGCGCGACCGGCCCGTACGAGGGGTCGTACATCACCGGCTGGTACCCGGTCGCGAGCGACCCGCGCTGGGACGCCATGAAGAAGGTGATCAGCCGGGAGGCATTCGGCGACAACCGCATCGACCCCGCGGACGCCGGGGTGCAGACCACGTGGATCGCGTACACCGTGTTCCGCAAGGCGGTCGAGTCGCTGGGCGACGGCGAGGTGACCGCGGACGCCGTACGAAGGTCGCTGGACGGCGGCCTGAAGGTCTCCACGGGAGGCCTCACCCCGACCCTGCAGTGGAAGTTCCAGGACGTCCTGGCCGCGGTCGGCTACCCCCGTCTGGTCAACCGCGAGGTGACCCTCCAGGTCGTACGGGACGGCCGGCTGGTGGCGGCCCGCAAGAACTTCATCGACGTCACGAAGACCCTGCAGAACGCCGACCTGGGCTGACCGCCCGGCCGGGGCTCACAGCTGGGTCGGCTGGCGCTCCGTCAGGCCGTACTTCTTCGCGATCGTGTTCCACAGCTGCGCGGCCGTCTTCTTCTCCCGGCTGGCCGTGCCGCTGTCGCGGTTGCCGGCCTGGGTCTGGTCGGTGGCCCGGGCCTGGCCCCTGCGGCACAGCTTCTTGTTGCCGGCGACCTGGTCGGCCCAGGCCGCGTAGTGGTTGTCGGCGGACGCCGACGCCCGCCACGCCTTGTTCAGCGCGGTGGTCAGCTCGGTGTGGCCGGGGAGCTGGTCGACCTTGAGCGCGGCCAGGTCGGTGACCAGCTTGTTGCGCTGCCCGGCCGCGTCCCGCAGGTCCTTGGCGGCCTTCGGGAGGTTCTGGCAGGACTTCACGGCGGCCACCGCGTTGATCACCGTGGTACGGCTGTCGCCGCTGACCGCCAGCAGCTTGTCCAGGGCGACCGCCTGCTCCTCGGCCGGGTCGGCGGACGGCGAGGAGGAGCCGCTGCCGGTCGTCGGCGCCGTGGCGGAGACGGGTTGGTTGTCGCTCTTGCCGCCGTCCCCGTCCCCACCTGCGAGCAGCGCGCCCGCGCCGATGCCGAGGGCCACGATGCCCACACCGACGCCGGCGAGGAGCGGCACCTTGGATCCCTTGCGACCGCCGCCGCGGCCGGCCCGGCCGTCATGGTCGTCGTCGTGGCCGTACCCGCCCTGCGCGCCGGGCGGGAAGTACCCCGCGCCGGGCGGGCCCTGCCGGTGCGGCGGTGGCTGCTGGATGCTCGGCAGCTGCTGGGTGGCCGCGGCCGGGGGCTCACCGCCCGGCTCGCTGCGGAA
Source organism: Streptomyces sp. NPDC001920 (assembly GCF_053594495.1). Taxonomy (NCBI): domain Bacteria; kingdom Bacillati; phylum Actinomycetota; class Actinomycetes; order Kitasatosporales; family Streptomycetaceae; genus Streptomyces; species Streptomyces sp. NPDC001920. Next base: position 184,215 of record NZ_JBSFEP010000007.1, on the reverse strand, counting down.
GAGACCGTCGAAGTCGGAGAGCGGCTGCCGCTGCGAGACGCCCGCGGGCCCGCCGGGGACGGGCGGGATGTACTGCGTGGCCTCCGCGTCGGACCCCGCGGGCGGCATCGGCCCGGCAGCGCCCTGCGGTGCGGCACCGCCGCCTTGCCGGGCGCGCCGCAGGACCTGCGTGCTCTCCGCGGACGCCTCGGGCGGCAGCGCCCCCGGCCCCACCGGCGGGAGGTACTGCGTGGCGCCCTCGTCCGCGGCGGGCGCGGGGGACGCGGCGACGGGCGGTATGTAGCGCGTGACCTGGTCGTCCGTACCCGCGGGGGCGGCGCCGACCGGCGGTATGTACTGGGTCGCGCCCTCGTCGAAACCTCCCGCGGCGGGCGGCAGCGGAGCGCTGGCGCCACCGTAGCCGGGAGCGCCGGAGCCCTGCCCACCCGCGGGCGGCAACGGCGCCGACGGGCCGCCCTGCCCGTACGGCGGCTGCGGCGCGGGCATCGGCGAACCGGCCGGGGCACCCTGCCCGTACGACGGCGCACCCTGCGGACCCGCGCCGTACGAAGGCGCGCTGGGCGGCGCACCCTGCGGACCCCCGCCGTACGACGGGCTTTGAGAGGGCAGCGGATGCGCCGGTGCGCCCGTGTGGGCCTCCGGCGCCGCGTTCCACGGGGCCTGCTGCTGCGACTGCGGCTGGTGAGGCTGTTCCTGCCCGCCCCAGCCGTGGCCGGGCGGCGTCCCCCAGGCCTGGCCGGGGGCGGGCGGGTTCTGGTTCTGGTCGGGTCCCCACGGGGTGCCCCAGGCCTGGCCGCCGGGCGGTGCCGCCGGCTGAGGCGCCGTCGGCGGCGCGGCCTGTCCCGGTGCGGGCCGGCCGGGCTGCCCGCCCGTCACGCCCGGGAGCAGCGGCTCACCACCGTCGGAGGGCAGCACGATGCCTTCGCGCGCGGGTCGCGCCGAGGGCTCCTCGCCCTGTCCACTCTGCGTCACCGGGACTCCTACGAATGGGGGACCTTCGGAATCGTCGGCTCACGCTACCGGGTCCTGAGTTCCGGGTGCCACGCGACCGATGACCTGACCCGCGCCCCTGTGACCTGCGTAACAGCCAGGTCCCCCACTCGCTATGTGCGCCCTCCCCTCACGCCGGAGCCTTCGTTTTCCTGTCGTTCACGCCCCCGTGCCCCCTGATTTCACGCGGCGGCCTGGAGGTCCAGGCGCGCCCCGAACTCCCTTACCACCGGCTCGTCCCGGTACGGCTCCAGCCGCTGCTGGAAGTCCTCCAGGTACTCGGCGCCCCGATTGGAACGCAGCGTCTCCAGCAGCTCCACGGCCTGCAACCCGGTGTGGCAGGCCTGTTCGATGTCACGCTGCTGCACCTGCGCCGTGGCGAGCAGCACATACCCGATGGCCCGGCGTCGTGCCTTCGTCCGCGGAAGCCCGGCCAGCGACTCCTGCGCGCACCGCGCCGCCGCCTCGGCCTGGCCGAGATCGCGGTGGCAGTGCGCCAACTCGTCCGCGAGATACGCCTCGTCGAAGTGCCCGATCCACGCCGGGTCGTCCCCGGACTCCGGCTCGGCCGCCTCCAGGGCACTCACCGCACGCCCGGACGCCACCTGAGTGGCCCGCACGTCGCCCATCAAGGCATGACCGCGGGCCTCGGCCGCATGGAACATCGACTCCGCGCGCGGGGTCACGCGCCCCCGCGCCCCCTCCTGCGCCGCCCTTGCCAACTGCGCGATCTCACGCGGGTTTCCGAGCTGCGCGGCGAGATGGCTCATGGACGCGGCCAGCACGTACCCGCCGTATCCGCGGTCGCCCGCCGCCTGCGCCAGCCGCAGCGCCTGGATGTAGTACCGCTGCGCGAGACCCGGCTGCCCGGTGTCGACGGCCATGTACCCGGCGAGTTCGGTCAACCGCGCCACGGCGGCGAAGAGTTCCCGGCCGACCGCCTCCCGGTACGACCCGGCCAGCAGCCCGGAGACGACACTGTTGAGGTAGTGCACGACGACCGGCCGCACATGCCCGCTGCCGTACTGGTGGTCCAGGTCCACGAGCGCCTGGGTCATCGCCCGCACCGCCGCCACGTCGGACTGCCCCACCCGCGGCCCCGCCGAGCGCGCCACCTGCGAGTCGGGCGACGAGATCAGCCAGTCGCGGCTCGGCTCCACCAGCGCGGACGCGGCGACGGACGAGCCGGACAGGAAGTCCCGGCGCCCGACGTCGCTGCGCCACAGCTCGCAGACCTGCTCGATGGCCCCCAGTACCGTCGGCGAGAACTGGAGACCGACGCCGGACGCGAGGTTCTTGCCGTTGGCCATGCCGATCTCGTCGATCGTGACCGTACGGCCGAGCTTGCGGCCGAGCGCCTCCGCGATGATCGCGGGCGCCCGCCCCCGCGGCTGCTGTCCGCGCAGCCAACGGGCGACCGAGGTCTTGTCGTAGCGCAGATCGAGGCCGTGCTCCGCGCCGCACATGTTGACCCGGCGGGCCAGTCCTGCGTTGGAGCAGCCCGCTTCCTGAATGAGCGCCTGCAGCCGTTCGTTCGGCTGTCGCGCGACGAGAGGCCTTGCGGCCATGGCGTACCCCCTGTGGCTGCGGTGCCTGCCCACGCACCGAGTTGTCGTCTCTTCCACGTGCCGGATTCGAGAACGGGGCACCGGCGGTGCACCGAAAGGAACCGGCCGTGAAGATCAATGCCCCGTCGGCATACCGAAAATGCGAGGCTTGCGAGGATTGCCGGGGTAACGGCGGAAGCCGACCCCACATGGGGTTACCCAGCCGCGGCCGGGGATCCTCCCGCGCGCCCCCACACATGCACCCATGCGCCCCAGGAGAGGAACCCATGCTCCTCCCCCGCGCGCGACGGGCCCGTAACTCCAGGTGGGCGCGGGAGTTGTGTTGAGCGTGGAAGAGACGATCCCGGCCACCGAAGCCGCACAGATTCCGAAGCAGCGCGGGGAAACGCTGCTGGAGACCGCCGTTCGCTATGCCGAGGAGCGCCACTGGGACGTGTTCCCGGGTACCTGGCTGGAAGCCGTCGACGGGGTGCAGCACTGCTCCTGCGGCGACATCACGTGCCCCGCGCCCGGTGCGCACCCCACGCGCCCCGACTGGGCGACCCAGGCGACGGGGAGCGCGACGGTCGCACGGCGGATGTGGCAGAAGCAGCCGAACGCCTCGATCCTGCTGCCGACGGGACGGACCTTCGACGCGATCTCCGTGCCGGAGACGGCCGGGTTCCTCGCCCTGGCCCGGATGGAGCGGATGGAGCTGACGCTGGGGCCGGTGACGCTGACGCCGGACGGCCGGATGCACTTCTTCGTGTTGCCGGGGGCCTCGGTGAAGGTGCCGGAACTGGTGCGCAAGCTCGGCTGGTCGGTGACCTCGCTGGACCTGGTCACCCTGGGCGAGGGGACGTATGTGGCCGCGCCGCCCACGCGGTTCGGATCGCGGGGGGCCGTGCAGTGGGCCTGTCGGCCGACGCCGGCGAATCGGTGGCTGCCGGACGCGGAGGAGCTGATCTCGCCGTTGGCGTACGCCTGCGGCAGGGACCGTTAGGAACGCCTCGCCGAACGTGTTCTCTTCCCCGCCCGGCTGATCATCGGCGGCGGCCGCGGGCCGCATGCGGCTGGTCGGGCGGTTCCCCGCCCCTCTAGGTTGGCATCCATGACGTCGGCCGTAAGCGTGCGTGGGCTCTGGAAGCGGTTCGGGCAGCAGGTTGCTGTCGCCGGGATCGATCTGGAGCTGCCCGCCGGGAAGTTCATCGGGCTCGTAGGACCCAACGGAGCCGGGAAGACCACCACTCTCTCCATGGTGACCGGGCTGTTGCGGCCCGATCAGGGAACCGTCGAAGTCGTCGGGCACGACGTCTGGCGGGACCCCGTCGAAGTCAAGGCACGCATCGGGGTGCTGCCCGAGGGGCTTCGGCTCTTCGAGCGGCTCTCCGGGCGGGAACTGCTCGCGTACTCGGGACGACTGCGCGGGCTTCCCGGTGCCGAGGTCGACAAACGGGCCACCCAGCTGCTCGACGTGCTCGACCTGGCGGGGGCCCAGCACAAGCTCGTCGTCGACTACTCGACCGGTATGCGCAAGAAGATCGGGCTCGCGTCCGCGCTGCTGCACAATCCAGAAGTGCTGTTCCTGGACGAGCCGTTCGAGGGCGTCGACCCGGTCTCCGCCCAGACCATCCGGGGCGTCCTGGAGCGCTACACGGCCTCGGGCGCGACCGTCGTCTTCTCCTCCCACGTCATGGAACTGGTGGAGTCGCTGTGCGACTGGGTCGCCGTGATGGCCGCCGGACGCATCCGCGCCCACGGGCCGCTCGCCGAGGTGCGTGGTGACGCGGCCACCCTGCAGGAGGCCTTTCTCGCCCTGGTCGGCGCGAACGGACGCGTCGCCGGAACCGACCTCGACTGGCTGGGCGGCGGGGCGCGATGAGCACCGACATCACCGCGGTCGTCGTACGGCTGAAGCTGTCGCTGCTCCGGAACGGGCTGCGGCAGTCCGCGGGCCGGCGGGCCGCCTACGTCGCCTCGGCCGTCGTCGTCCTGCTCTTCGCCGCGCTCCAGCTCCTCGGGCTGATCATGCTGCGCGGCACCGCGCACGCCGACTCGCTGGTCGTCCTGCTGGTGGCGGTGCTCGCACTCGGCTGGGCCGTGATGCCCCTGTTCTTCCCCGGCGGGGACGAGACCCTCGATCCGACGCGGCTGGTGATGCTGCCGCTGCGGCCGCGGCCCCTGGTGCGTGCCCTGCTCGTGGCCTCGCTGGTGGGCATCGGCCCGCTGTTCACGCTCTGCCTGCTCGCGGGCTCGGTGATCGCGCTCGCACACGGTGGTCCGGCCTACGTCACCGCCGTCCTCGGTGTGGCCCTGGCGCTGCTGGTGTGCGTGGCGCTCGCGCGGGCCGTCGCCGCGGCCAACCTCCGGTTACTGACCAGCCGGAAGGGGCGCGACCTGGCGGTGCTGAGCGGGCTGGTCATCGCGATCGGGGCGCAGGTCGTCAACTTCGGTGCCCAGCGGCTCGGTTCGTCGGGGCTGGCCCAGCTCGACCCGGCGGCGGACGTGCTGCGCTGGGTGCCACCCGCGTCCGCGATCGCGGCGGTGGAGTCGGTGAGCCAGGGCGCGTACGGCGCAGGTGCCCTCCAACTAGGCTTGACCGCAGTGGCGTTGGCCGCGCTGATCGCCGTGTGGTCGCGGCACCTGACCCGGCTGATGACCTCGCCCGACGGCTCCACGCTCCAGGTGGTCACCGAATCCGCCGTACGGGAGCGGACCTCGACGGGGCCGGCCCGTTTCCTGCCGGCCGGCCGCACGGGAACCGTCATGGAGCGCAGCCTGCGCTACGTCTGGCGCGACCCGAAGACCAAGGCGGCCTGGGTGACCTCGCTCGCGATCGGCCTGATCGTGCCGCTGTTCAACGCCCTGCAGGGAACCGGCTCGGTCTACTTCGCCTGTTTCGCCGCCGGGATGCTCGGCATCCTGATGTACAACCAGTTCGGGCAGGACACCTCCGCGTTCTGGATGGTCGCGATGACCATCTCGTCCCGCCGGGACGCCTACGTCGAGCTGCGCGGGCGGGCGCTGGCGCTGCTGCTGCTCACCCTCCCCTACGCCACCCTGGTCACCGTCCTGACGACGGCGTTCCTCGACGACTGGGGCGCGCTCCCCGAGGCACTGGGCCTGTCCTTCGCCCTGCTCGGCGCGATGCTGGCGACCGGCGCCTGGACGTCGGCCCGGTTCCCGTACTCCATCCCGCAGGAGGGCTACAAGAACGTCGCGCCCGGCCAGACCGGGCTGGCCTGGCTCTCCATCTTCGGCGGCATGATCGCGGCCGCGCTGCTGTGCGCCCCTGTCATCGCGGTGACGATCTGGCTGCACGTCAGCGACGGCGGGGACGCCTGGACATGGCTGCTGCTGCCGGGCGGAACGGGGTACGGGGCGGCGCTCACCGTCCTGGGGCTCCGGCTGGCGGCTCCGCGGACGGCGGCCCGGCTGCCGGAGATCCTGACGGCGGTGAGCAAGGGATAGGCGGTGCGCGTCCCGGCGGCGCCGTCAGGCAGGCGGCGCCCCGGCTCACAGCTGCGCGGGATCGCCCAGTACCGCGTCCAGGAACGGCTCGATCGCCGCCCGCCACCTCTCCGGCTGGTCGTAGTGCACCAGATGACCGGCGTCGGCCACCTCCGCGTACTCCCCCCGAGGCAGCACCCGCACCATCTCCTGGGCTTCGGCCCGCCCCAGCTCCCCGTCCAGTCCTCGCACCACGAGTGCGGGGCACTGGACCTGCGTCAGGTCGTCCCAGTGCGCGTCATACACCCATGTCTCACGGGAGGCGAGCATCTGCTCCGGTTCGAAAACCGGCCGCCACCCGTCCTCGCACCCGTGCATCACCTCGGCGTAGAACTCACCGCGCGCGGGATTCGGCCGCTCGACCCACGGGTCGTCCTCACCGAACCACTTGCGTACGTCGGCCAGCGTGGCGAAGGGGACCGGCCAGGCCTTGAACCAGTCCTCCCACTCCCGCTGCGAGGCCGAACCGAGCGCGGAGGCCCGCATGTCGCAGATGATCAAGCCGCGCACCAGGTCGGGGCGCTTGGCGGCGAGCTGCCATGCGGTCAGCGCGCCCATGGCGTGGCCGATGAGCACGGCCGGGGCGAGGCCGAGCTGTTCCAGGGCGGCTTCGGCGTCCTCGACGTACGCCTCACGTGTGAAGGCGGCCTGCGGCGGCTTGTCGCTGCGGCCGTGGCCCCGCTGGTCGAGCGCCACGGCACGGTGCCGCTCGGAGAGCCAGCGGGCGGTGGAGGTCCAGTGCGAGGCGCGGCCCATCAAGCCGTGCAGTAACAGGACACCCGGCGTGCCTTGGGGCTCCTTGGCCGGGTCCGTCTTGGGAGGGTCGCCGAACTCCCAGGCCGCGAGACGTACGCCGCCTGTGCCCGTCACGTCGATGCGTCGCGCCATTCGTCCTGGCACCCCCCTAGCTCCGCTCGGACCGACCGCTCCGGATCGAGCCGGCCGGTCCCGTGGACAGCGTCCTGCCTGCCTTGCCTGCCATATCCGCCGTCGCCCGCGGGGGCACCGCGCGCCGCCTGCACGGCTCGCCTTGTGGATGCCCTCGCGTGCGATGTGCATGTCCTGTGTGTCCGACGTGATCTTATGCGCACATTCCAGAAGCGCATGTTCCGCCTGACCCGTCACCCCCGCAGACTATCGAACTCTCATTCGAATATCGGGTCTCGGCGGACAACACCCCTCATTCGAGTGACCCCACTCAAGGATTGATCGGCGCAGCCGAGGGGAGATCTTCAGCGGGAGGCGGACCGCTCGGGGAAAACGGTCCGAGGGGAATGACCCTGGGAGCTCGGGGCTCCGGGTCAGCACAGGGGAGGACAGGCCCCGGCGCCACACGGCGCCGGGGCCCTCTCCACGATCGCGGCACATCCGCCCGCCCCCTCACCGGCCGGTCGATCACCGTCGACCACGCCAAGAGCCCTCAGGTCATATGCCTCACGCGACAGCCTCGCACGCGAAGTGTCCGAGCGCTGCGATTTACCACACTGGATCTTGGATTCGACGCCTTCGACGCAGCGCCACAACTCCCTTTCCGCCACCGGGAGTTACCAGCGAGAGGGGCCGGCCGAGGAGACAGCGGGGGCGGAGCAGGGGCACGGTTGGGGCAGTGGGCTCAGCGCTTGGCGACGAACACATGGGAGGCGACGTCCGCCTCCAGCTCGGCCGCCTCGCCGCCGCTGCCCACCAGGACACCGCCCGCCGACTCGGTGACACTCACCACCGAGCCCGGCTGCACGCCCGCCCGGCGCAGCGTGTACATCAGTTGCGCGTCGGTCTGGATCGGCTCGCCGATACGACGCACCACGACGGTCTTGCCCTCGGTACCCGGGTCCAGGTCGGCCAGCGAGACCATGCCCTCGTCGAGGAACGGGTCGGCGCCGTCCTTCTCACCGAGCTCCTCAAGACCGGGGATGGGGTTGCCGTACGGCGACTCGGTCGGGTGCCGCAGCAGCTCCAGCACGCGCCGCTCCACGGCCTCGCTCATCACGTGCTCCCAGCGGCACGCCTCGGCGTGGACCTGCTCCCACTCCAGCCCGATCACATCGACGAGCAGGCATTCGGCGAGGCGGTGCTTGCGCATGACGCGGGTGGCCAGGCGCCGTCCCTCGTCGGTGAGCTCCAGATGCCGGTCGGACGCCACCGAGACCAGCCCGTCACGCTCCATCCGCGCCACCGTCTGGCTCACGGTCGGCCCGCTCTGGTCCAGTCGCTCGGCGATCCGGGCGCGCATGGGGACCACACCTTCCTCCTCAAGCTCGAGGATGGTGCGGAGATACATCTCCGTGGTGTCGATCAGTCCGGACATACGTGCCCCTCGATTAGCTCTGCGATTAGCTCAGCCGGAAGCGAGACAGCTCCACGGCGCGTGCGCTGGCCCTGGACCCAATTCTGCCGGATACCACTGACAACCGTGCCGTGCCGTCGCAACCAGCGGGTTGTACGGGGGTCCGCGGATCGTCCGGGAGGGCACGCCGGGGCGCGGTACCGGCCGTATTGACACCGCACTGGTCCAGACCGCACGGTGATCCACGACGCACCTCCACCGACCGCCGCCACCCCGGAGGACACCGCATGAGCGACAGCACGCCGGCCGACCAGTTCTTCGACGCCGCGATCGACCTCCTCCAGCGGGTCCGAGCCGACGAGGCCGAGAACATCGAGGCGGCCGGCACCCTGCTCGCCGACACCGTGGCCGCCGGAGGCCGGCTCTTCGCCTTCGGCGCCGGTCACTCCTCCCTCGCCGCCCAGGACATCGTCTACCGGGCCGGCGGCCTCGCCCTGATGAACCTGCTCGCCGTCCCCGGTGTCGTGGGCGTCGACGTCATGCCCGCCACCCTCGGCTCCGCCCTCGAACGCGTGGACGGCCTCGCGAGCGCGGTGCTGGACACCTCACCCCTGCGGGACGGCGACGCCCTCGTGGTCATCTCCCTGTCGGGCCGCAACGCCCTCCCCGTGGAGATGGCCATGCGCGCCCGTGCCCTCGGCGTCAGGGTCATCGGCGTGACCTCGGTGGCGTACGCCGCCGAGACGTCCTCCCGCCATGTCTCGGGCACCTACCTCAAGGACCACTGCGACGTCGTCCTCGACTCGAAGATCGCGATCGGCGACGCGGAACTCACCCTCGACACGATCCCCGCCCCCTTCGCCCCGGCGTCCACGGTCGTCACCACGGCCCTGCTCCAGGCGGTGATGGCCACGGCGGCGAGCTCCCTCGCCGGGCGCGGCATCGAGCCACCGCTGCTGCGCTCGGGCAACGTCGACGGCGGCCACGACTGGAACCGCCGGGTGTTCGAGCAGTACGGCGACCGCATCTACTACCGGCAGTGACCACGGGCGGCGGGGCGACGGCGCGGCTGCCCGATGCGCTACTGCGCGCCCAGCGTCCCCGCCAGATCCAGTGCTGAGGCGATCCGTACCGCCACGTCCTCCGCGTACACCGCGTCGGCCCGCTCGAACGCGCTCCGTCCGGCCCCCCGCAGAAACGTGACGACCCCCAGCGTCCGGCCCCGGCTGCGCAGCACCGCGCACAGCGCGTGGACCGTGTCCGCGGGCCACTGCCGGCTCACCGCCCACTCGCGGGCCAGCTCCGCGGGAACGTCCCCCGCGTCGGCCCGTACCGACCCGCTCCGGGTCACGCACTGCAGCGCCGGGTGCCCCTCGGCGTACCGCACCGGGAGCCCGGACTCCCCGCCGGGGAGGCTCGGCCCGGGTGCCCCGGAGGGCGTCCCGGCGACACGCACCAGCCGTACCGGACCCGAGCCGGCGTCCGGGTCCGTCACGGCACCCCCCACGACCCGGTCGATGAGGGCGTGATCGGCGAACCCGGCCAGCGCGAAGTCGAGATGGACGGTCGCCGCCTCCGTGGGGTCCTCGCACTCGGCGGCGGCCCGCGCGGCCCGGTGCAGCTGATTGGACCGGAACCGCAGCAGCGCCGCCTCCTGCTCGCCCTGCTTGGCCGCCGTCACGTCCTGGAAGAGCCAGCCGACCCCCAGCGGTACCGGCTCCTCCGCGAGCGGCGAGGCCAGCCGTACGAATCCGCAGCGCCAGCACCGGCGCCGCTCGCCCTCCGGCGTCCGCACGCTGACCCAGATCTCGGCGGGCGCGGGCGGGGCGCCCTCGGCGAGGACGTGCGTGAGCGCGCTCTCCAGCTCCTCGACCCCCTGGGCGAGCAGATCCCCGAGGGGCCGCCCGAGCACGGAGGTACGCCCGATGCCCAGGGCCCGGGCCGCATGGGCGTTCACCACGGCGGGCCGCAGGTCAGCGTCGACGAGCACCACGGCCCACGACGCGTCCTCGAACAACGCCTCGCTCAGCGCGATGGACCGCTCCAGGTCGATCTGCGCGTGCACCTCGCTGAAGGCGCAGTACACCCCGGCGGGCTTGCCCTCCGGCCCCCGTACCGCCGCCGACTGCGTCCGTACGAGCACCCGCCCGCCGTCCTTGGTCAGCAGGGCGAACTCGTGCACCTGCCGCCCGGGGGCCTGCATGGCGGACATCAGCCGGGCCTCGACCTCCTCGGCGTCGGCCTCGCGCACCGCCCACCCGGCGAACCCGTGCCGGCCCACGGCCTCGGCCGCGCTCCAGCCGAGGATCCGCTCCGCCTCGCGGTTCCAGTGCGTGACGACGCCGTCCGCGTCGAAGGCGCACAAGGCCGCGTCCATGCCGTCCAGCAGCGCGGCCAGCAGATCCGAACCGCCTGCCGAACCCTCCGTATCAGCCGCCGAACCGTCCGGACCGTCCCGTTCGGGTTCGTCCGGTCCCAGCTCGTCGGTGGTCCCACTACGCCGGGAAGCACTCACCTGGACCCCCTGCCAGCTGCGTCCGCACGTACGACGCGTCCGTTCGCCCACCAGCAATCATCTAACTGGAACGTGACGCAGCGCACACCAAGTTCCCCAAGATTGAAGGAATCGTTGTACCGCCCGCCACGTACCACGTCCCGCGCGGGTGTACACCTCGCGCCGCCCTCCCCGGGACGCCGGGTGACCTGCGCGGACAGGTGCGGGGAAAAAAAGTGGTTGATCGGGGGCCGACCGCTTCCTAGTGTGTGGAGCACACGAGAAGGGAGGTGGTTCGGCAGATGTATGAAAACCGGACGCGTGAGGTGGCTGCGGGCTAGCGGCCCGTCACCCCACCCAGTGCGGTGCCGGACCAGCACGTGACAGATACGTGCAGCCGGCCCAATCCCAAGCAGTCACCCGACCCGCGAGTTCGCCGGCACGTCCGGCCGGCTCCCCCGTCACCGACGGAGGGACCCGAGCTCGCGGGTCGTCTGCGTGCACGCCCCCTCAGGGACCGAGCGCCCCAGGGGCTGAGCGCCCCAGGACCGAGCGCCTCAGGGGCTGAGCCGCTCCACCCGCCAGCTCCCGTCCTGCTCCGCCACGTACCGAAGCCGGTCGTGCAGCCGGTTCTCGCGGCCCTGCCAGAACTCCACCTCCTGGGGTGCCACCCGGAAACCGCCCCAGTGCGGCGGCACCGGCACCTGCTCGCCCTCGGGATAGCGGGCGGCCAACTCCGCGTAGGAGGCGTCCAGTTCGGCCCGGGACGGGATGACGGTGGACTGCGGACTGGCCCAGGCGCCGAGCTGGGAGCCGTGCGGGCGGGTGCGGAAGTAGGCGGCCGTCTCGTCACGGCCGGTCCGCCGCGCCACGCCCGTGACGATGACCTGGCGGGCCATGGGGTGCCAGGGGAAGAGCAGGGAGACGTACGGGTTCTCGGCGAGGTCGCGGGCCTTGCGGGAGTCGTAGTTGGTGTAGAAGACGAAGCCCTGCTCGTCGAACTGCTTCAGCAGCACCGTGCGCGAGCTCGGACGCCCCTCGGCGTCGGCAGTGGAGACGATCATCGCGTTCGGCTCGAAGAGGTGCGCCTCCGAGGCGGCCTGCTTGAACCAGCGCGCGAACTGCTGCACCGGGGTGGCGGCGAGGTCGTTCTCGGCGAGGCCCTCGGCCCGGTACTGCTTGCGCATCGCGGCGGGGTCGAGGGGGACGGCGTCTCGGTCGGTCACCCGGTCATCTTGCCGTATGCGGCCGGCGTCGCACGGAGCGGTGTCCTTCGTCACTGGCTGGCACTGAGTGCCGCAAGGTCTCCCCAAATATGACACTCGGGGTTATCGTGCTGGTGCCGGTGCGGTTGGATGACCGCCAGCCGCACGGGGCATCACAGGGATACGCCCCGGACCGCGAGTCCGTCGAGGCCCGGTGTCCGACCAGCCCGGACGCCGAGTCCGTGACCGTGGATCCACCAGGGGCACGTGCCATCTCCGCCGACCGACATGTGGTCGTCACACCCCACGACCATCTGTCGCCCACCTCACGAGGAGCCGCCTGATGTCCGACTTCGTACCCGGACTCGAAGGAGTCGTCGCGTTCGAGACGGAGATCGCCGAACCGGACAAGGAGGGCGGCGCGCTCCGGTACCGAGGCGTCGACATCGAGGACCTGGTCGGTCACGTCTCGTTCGGCAACGTCTGGGGGCTGCTCGTCGACGGGGCCTTCCGTCCCGGTCTGCCGCCCGCCGAGCCGTTCCCGATCCCCGTGCACTCCGGTGACATCCGCGTGGACGTGCAGTCCGCCCTCGCCATGCTGGCACCGGTGTGGGGTCTGAAACCGCTCCTGGACATCGACGAGGAGCAGGCCCGCGAGGACCTCGCCCGCGCCGCGGTGATGGCCCTGTCCTACGTCGCCCAGTCCGCGCGCGGCCAGGGTCTGCCCATGGTTCCGCAGCGCGAGATCGACAAGGCCCAGTCCGTCGTCGAGCGGTTCATGATCCGCTGGCGCGGCGAGCCCGACCCCAAGCACGTGGCCGCGGTCGACGCCTACTGGACGTCCGCCGCCGAGCACGGCATGAACGCCTCCACCTTCACCGCCCGCGTCATAGCCTCCACCGGCGCCGACGTGGCCGCCGCCCTCTCCGGCGCCGTGGGGGCCATGTCCGGCCCGCTGCACGGCGGCGCCCCGTCCCGCGTCCTGCACATGATCGAGGAGATCGAACGCACCGGCGACGCCGAGGCGTACGTGAAGCGGACCCTCGACAAGGGCGAGCGCCTGATGGGCTTCGGACACCGCGTCTACCGCGCCGAGGACCCGCGCGCCCGCGTCCTGCGGCGCACCGCCCGCGAGCTCGGCGCCCCGCGCTTCGAGGTCGCCGAGGCCCTGGAGAAGGCCGCCCTGGCGGAGCTGCACGCCCGCCGCCCCGACCGGGTCCTGGCCACGAACGTGGAGTTCTGGGCGGCCATCGTCCTGGACTTCGCCGAGGTCCCGGCGCACATGTTCACGTCCATGTTCACCTGTGCCCGTACGGCGGGCTGGTCGGCCCACGTCCTGGAGCAGAAGCGCACCGGCCGCCTCGTCCGCCCGTCCGCGCGCTACATCGGTCCCGGCCCGCGCGACCCGCGCGAGGTCGAGGGCTACGCCGACATCGCGCGCTGACCCCCGGCGCTGTGGCGGGCCGGTCATCACGCGGGGCCGACCGGCTCCGCGTGATGCCGCCCCGCGGCGGCCGGGCCGCCACCGTTCCCGGCCGCAAGCTCCAGCCGGTGCCCGTGACCGCGCGGAAGCGGCACACGGAACGTGACTGATCCGCTCCGCACGTATGCTGGGGCGGCTGCGGCATCCCGCCATCACCCGTGCCCACGGGGCGAGTTACGGCCTGCGGCGATCGTCACGTCCCACGGCATGAGGATGAGAACAGGTGCTGATAGCGGGTCGCTACCGGCTGCACGAGTCGATCGGGCGCGGTGGGATGGGGGAGGTCTGGCGGGCGTACGACGAGACGCTCGCGCGGCAGGTGGCCGTCAAGCTCCTGCTGCCCCAGGACTCCGACCCCACCGCCACGTCCCGGTTCCGGATGGAGGCGCAGACCGCGGCGCGCATCGACCATCCGAACGTGGTCGGCGTCCGGGACTTCGGTGAGTTCGACAACCGGCTGTTTCTGGTGATGGAGCTGGTCGACGGCGACAGCCTCGCCCGGGTGCTGGCGCAGTCGGGGGCACTGCCCGCGGAGCGCGTGGCCCGTGTCGCCGCGCAGGCCGCCGCGGGACTGGCCGCCGCGCACCGGGAGGGGATCGTCCACCGGGACATCAAGCCCGGGAACCTGCTGCTGGACGCGGACGGCACCCTCAAGATCGGTGACTTCGGGATCGCCCGCTTCCTGGACGATCCCGGTGCCGCGCTGACCGCGACCGGACAGATCGTCGGCACCAGCCTGTATCTGGCCCCCGAGCGTGCGCTGGGCAAGCAGGCGGGCCCGGCCTCCGACGTGTACGCCCTGGGCTGCGTCCTCTACCAGCTGCTGACGGGCCGCCCGCCGTTCCAGGCCGACAGCGCGGTCGCCATCCTGCACCAGCACCTGGACGCCGTACCCGTGCCGCCCCGCGAGCTGGGCGTGCCCGGCTTGCCGCCCGCCTTCGAGAACTACCTGCTCGGCCTGCTCGCCAAGGAGCCCGAGCACAGGCCCGGCGCCCAGCAGGCGGCCGACTGGTTCGCCGGCGGCGCCTGGCGGGGCCGTCCCGAGCCGCTGCCGGACGCGAACGCGACGGCCCCGCGGAGAACGGCCGCCATGGCGTCCGCGCCCGGGTCGCGGCAGGTCGGGGAGACCAGCAACCCGACCACCTACATGCTGCCGTCCGGCCGGGGCGCGACCGCCACCGGCCGGGCCCGGTCCCGATCCCGCGGCCGGTCCGTACCCGTGGCCCGGCGCACCCTCGTCACGGCCGCCGGAGCGCTGCTCTTCGTGAGCGCGATGATCCTCGGCATGCTGTGGTTCACCCCCGACACCTCCGGGTCACAGGGCACGAAGTCCGAGGCCCCGCCCGGTCCGAGCGCCTCCGCCTCCGCACGGCCGTCCGGTCCGCCCCCGACGACGCCCCCGGTCCCGGCCGCCGCGACGAGCACCCCGCAGGACGACCAGCGGTCCGGGGAGCGGGACCGCGAACGGCTGCGGGAGCAGGAGCGGCAGCGCGAGACCTGGCGGGACGACGACGGCGAAGAGGACGACTGACCGTCGGCCGTGCGCGGGTCGGAGCTTCAGAGCTTGCCGCCCATGCAGACCGTGCGGTGACCGTCCAGGAGCTCGGCGCGCACGATGCCCTCCGCGACCAGCCGGGCCACGACACGCTCCGCGAGGCGCGGTGCCTTCCTGCGCGCTCGCGTCGACACCGGGCTCAGCCCAGCGCCTCCTCCAGCAGCACCGCCCACTGCGTCACCACCCGCTCACGGCGGGCCGTGTCGTCGGTGAGGAGGTTGGCCAGGCCGAGGCCGCGGGCCATGTCCAGCAGGCCCTGGACCGTCTCCCGTACGCCGGGCCGGGACTCGTCCGCGCCGAGGAGGTCGACGGCGATGCGGTGGGTCTCGCGGCCCACGCGGGCCTCCAGCTCGGTGACCCTCGGCCCCAGCTGCTCCTCGTTCGAGGCGGCCACCCACAGGTGCAGGGCTGCGCGGAACAGCGGGCCGGTGTAGAGGTCGACCAGCGCCGACACCACCGCCCGGCGGTCTTCGGCCACGCCCTCGGGGAACAGGGCGCGCAGGGCCGTCGAGCGCTCCTCGGCCACGTACTCGACCGCCGCCGTGAAGAGGTCCTCGCGGGTCGGGAAGTGGTGCTGCGCCGCGCCGCGGGAGACACCGGCGCGTTCGGCGACGACGGACACCGTGGAGCCCGCCCAGCCGTGCTCGGCGAGGCAGGCCACGGCGGCTTCCAGGAGCCGTTGCCGGGTGGCCCGGCTGCGGTCCTGCTTGGGCACGCGGTCCGTACGCTCCGCGCGGTCGCCGACCGTGTTCACACCACCCATTCCGGATCCCGTCTTTCGAGGAAGGCCGTCATCCCCTCGCGGGCCTGCGCTGAGGAGAACAACCGGGCCGAGAGCGCGCTCAGGTCGGCCGCGTCCCGGTCGAAGGTTTCCAGCACCTTAGCCGTGAGCAGCGCCTTCGTCTCGGCCAGGGCCCGGGGCGCGGCCCGGCGCAGGCCGTCCAGGACGGGAGCGAGCGTCGCGTCGACGTCGTCGCCCGCCGCGGTCAGCAGGCCGATGCGGGCCGCTTCCCGCGCGTCGAGGCGTTCGCCGGTGAGGTAGTAGCGGGCCAGGGCGCGGGCGTCCGTACGGGGCAGCAGGGGCAGCGAGATCACCGCGGGGGCGACCCCGATGCGGACCTCCGTGAAGGCGAAGGTGGCCTCGGCGGACGCCGCCGATATGTCGCAGGCGGCCAGCAGGCCGAGGCCGCCCGCGCGTACGTGGCCGGTGACCCGGGCCACGACCGGTTTGGGCAGTGCCACGATCTGCCGCAGCAGGGCCACCAGCGCCTCCGCAGGCGGCGGGTCGCGCAGGTCGGCACCCGCGCAGAACGTGCTGCCGGTGTGGGTGAGGACGATCGCGCGTACCTCGGCGTCCTCGGCACAGTCCGCCAGCGCCCCGGCGAGTTCGTCCACCAGGGCCGCCGACAGAGCGTTGCGGTTGCGCGGGGAGTCCAGGGTGAGGGTCTCCACCGCACGCGCGCGGGTACGGCCGATCAGCGTCATGGGCTCTCCTTGAGCGCCCGCAGTTCGCGGCGCAGTATCTTGCCGGACGCGGCCCGCGGGACCGCGTCGATGAAGGTGACCTGGCGGACCCGCTTGTAAGGGGCGACGCGCTCGGCGACATACATCCTGACCTCGCCTTCGGACAGGCCGGTCGCGGTGGGCCGGCGCACCACGTGGGCGTGCGGGACCTCGTTGCCGTCGTCGTCGTAGGTGCCGACCACCGCCGCGTCCGCGATGTCGGGGTGGGTGAGCAGGAGGGCCTCCAGTTCGGCCGGGGCCACCTGGAAGCCCTTGTACTTGATGAGCTCCTTCACCCGGTCCACGACGAACAGCCAGCCGTCCGCGTCCACGTACCCCACGTCGCCGGTGTGCAGCCAGCCGTCGGCGTCGATCATCGCGGCGGTGGCGTCGGGTCGGCCGAGGTAGCCCTTCATGACCTGCGGGCCGCGGATGAGGATCTCACCGGACTCGCCGACGCCGAGATCCTTGCCGGGGTCGTCCAGGGAGACGATCCGCATCTCGGTGCCGGCGATGAGCCTGCCGACGGTTCCCGCGGGTGCTTCGCGCATGGCGTCCAGCGGGACGACGTGGGTGCCGGGGGACAGCTCCGTCATGCCGTACGCCTGTCCGACCGGTGGCAGGCCGAGGCGCTGGGAGCAGGCGGCCGCGAGCCCCGCGTCCAGGGGTGCGGCGGCGCTGACGACGTACTTCAGGGACGACAGGTCGTACTGCGCGACCAGCGGGTGCTTGGCGAGGGCCAGGACGATGGGCGGGGCCACGTACAGGCCGGTGATGCGGTGGTTCTGGATGGCCGCGAGGAAGGTCTCCAGGTCGAAGCGGGGCAGGACGACGACCGTGGCGCCCACCCTCAGGGGTGCGTTCATCAGGGCGGTGAGCCCGTATATGTGGAAGAAGGGCAGCACGGCGAGGATGCGGTCGCCGGGTCCGGCCGGCATGGCGGACTCCAGCTGGGCCAGGTTGGTGGCGATCTGACGGTGGGTGAGCATCACGCCCTTGGGGACACCGGTGGTGCCCGAGGAGTACGGCAGCGCCGCGACGTCCGCCACGGGGTCGATGTCCACCTGTGGTTCCGGTGCCGTCGAGGCCAGCATGTCGATGAGCGACCGGTGGCCCGGCGCACTGTCGCAGACGAAGATCTCCTCGACACCGCCCGCGAGTTCGGCGGCCCGGCGCGCCGACTGCAGCAGCGGGGAGACGGTGACGATCCAGCGGGCCGCCGAGTCCTTCAGCTGCTTGGCGAACTCCTCGGGCGTGGCGAGCGGGTGCACGGTGGTCACGCAGGCCCCGGCGCGGGTGGCGGCGTAGAACGCGGTGGGGTAGGCGACCGTGTTGGGGCTGTGCAGGGCGAGGACGTCACCCTTGCGCAGACCGGCCTCGGCGAGCGCGGCGGCGATGCGCCTGTGGAAGCGGTCGAGCTGCTCGTGGGTGAGGGTGGTGCCGTCCGTGCCGTCGATGAGCGCGGGCGCGTCACCGAACTGCGCGGCCCGGCCCAGTACGGCCTCGTGGATGGGGAGTTCTACGGCCGGGACGTCTGCGTACTCGCTGCGGAACATCGTTCCTCCTCGCGACCGGGCACGACACCGTGCCGGTCAGTACGACTTGGGCAGGCCCAGGGTCTGGTGGGAGACGTAGTTGAGAATCATCTCCCGGCTCACCGGGGCGATACGAGACACGCGCGCGGCCGTTATGAGCGAGGCGAGCCCGAACTCGCGCGTGAGGCCGTTGCCGCCGAGGGTGTGCACCGCCTGGTCGACCGCCTTCACGCAGGCCTCCCCGGCCGCGTACTTGGCGATGTTGGCGGCCTCGCCCGCTCCGACGTCGTCCCCGGCGTCGTACAAGGACGCCGCCTTCTGCATCATCAGGCGGGCCAGTTCGAGGTCGATGTGAGCCTGGGCCAGGGGGTGCGCGATGGCCTGGTGGGCGCCGATGGGGGCGTTCCACACGGTGCGCTCGCGTGCGTACTCGACGGCACGTACGAGGGCGTACCGTCCCATGCCGATCGCGAAGGCGGCCGTCATGATGCGTTCGGGGTTGAGTCCGGCGAAGAGCTGGAGCAGCCCGGCGTCCTCGTCGCCGACGAGTGCGTGCGCCGGGAGCCGTACGTCGTCCAGGGTCAGCTCGAACTGCTTCTCGGCGGCGTCGAGTTCCATGTCGATCCGGCTGCGCCGGAAACCTTCGGTGTCCCTCGGGACGATGAAGAGGCAGGGCTTGAGACGGCCGGTGCGGGCGTCTTCGGTGCGGCCGACTATCAGGGTGGCGTCGGCTATGTCGACGCCGGAGATGAAGACCTTGCGCCCGGTGAGCAGCCAGTCTCCGGAGTCCGGGTCGCGGCGGGCGGTGGTGGTGATGCGGTGGCTGTTGGAGCCGGCGTCGGGTTCGGTGATGCCGAAGGCCATGGTGCGGGTGCCGTCGGCGAGGCCGGGGAGCCAGTGCTGCTTCTGCTCGTCCGTGCCGAAGCGGGCGATCACCGTGCCGCAGATCGCGGGGGACACGACCATCATGAGCAGGGGGCAGCCGGCGGCGCCGAGTTCTTCGAGGACGATGGAGAGTTCGGAGATTCCACCGCCTCCGCCGCCGTACGCCTCCGGCAGGTTGACGCCGAGGTAGCCGAGCTCGGCCGCCTCGGACCAGAGCTGCTCCCGGTCGTAGGTGCGGCCGTGGCGCTTGCCCAGGGCGGCTACCGCCGACCGTAGGGCCTTGTGCTCTTCGGCTTCGAGGGTGGGGTGCATGGCGTTCCTTCCCGGGTGCGGGTGGTGTGTGTTGCTCGCGCTCACGCGGCGGTGGCCGCATATCGATACAGCCCCGCGCCTCTCAGGCCGACTGCACCACCGCCAGCAGCGAGCCGGCTGTCACCTGTTGACCAGGCGTGGCGTGAAGGGCGCTCAGCGTCCCTGTGACCGGCGCTGTGACCTTGTGTTCCATCTTCATCGCCTCCAGCCACAGCAGGGGTTCACCGGCCTGCACGGGCGCCCCTACGGTCAGCCCCTCGGCGACGCGTACGACCGTCCCCGGCATCGGCGCGAGCAGCGAACCCGGCGCGAGCTGAGCCGTCGGGTCGGGGAAGCGGGGCAGGGCGGTCAGCACGGTGGTGTTCACGTGGATCCGGTCGCCGTACCTCGCCACCTCGAAGTTCCTCCGCACGCCGGCCGCTTCGAGGACGACCAGCGCGGCATCGGCATGGACGACCCGCACCCCCTCCGCCTCCAGGCCCGTGCGACCGTGGCGGTAGCGGACGTCGACCTCCTCGCCCGCCAGCACGTAGCGCTTGACCTGCGGCTGGGACGGCACGTTGCGCCAGCCGCCGAAGCGGGAGCGGCCGTGGGCGTCGGCGAGGGCGGCGGCAAGGGCGACCAGAGGCGGTCGCGCAGCGACTCCGTCGGGGGCGGTGGCGGGAGACGGGTGGGCGTACGGGTCGTGGGCGGGCCGGGTCAGGGCGGCGAGGTGGCGGTCGTAGAAGCCGGTGTCCATCCGGGCGGACGTGAACTCCTCGTGGCGCAGGGAGCGGACGAGCAGGTCCCGGTTGGTGACCGGGCCGTGGAGCGTGGCCCGTTCCAGGGCGCCCGCGAGCTTGCGGACGGCCGCCGCGCGCGTGGGGGCGTGGGAGACGAGCTTGGCGAGCATCGGGTCGTAGTGGACGCCGATGTCGTCGCCGTCGCTGAAGCCGGTGTCCAGGCGGACGCCCTCGGGTACGGCGAAGCGGTGCAGGGTGCCGGTCTGCGGGGCCCAGTCGTGGGCCGGGTCCTCGGCGTAGAGGCGGGCTTCCACGGCATGGCCACGCGCGCGTGGCGGGGTGTCGGCGAGGGCGTGGCCTTCGGCGACGCGCAGCTGTTCGGCGACCAGGTCGATACCGAAGACCGCTTCCGTCACCGGGTGTTCGACCTGGAGGCGGGTGTTCATCTCCAGGAAGTGGGCCCTGCCTTCGGCCACCAGGAACTCGACGGTGCCGGCTCCCACGTAGTCGACGGCACGGGCGGCGCGTACGGCCAGGGCGTGCAGTTCGTCCGTGAGCGCCTCGTCGAGCCCGGGTGCCGGGGCCTCCTCGATCACCTTCTGGTGGCGGCGCTGCAAGGAGCAGTCCCGGGTGCCGAGGGCCCAGACCGTGCCGTGGGTGTCGGCGAGGATCTGCACCTCGACATGGCGGCCGTTCTCGACGTACGGCTCGACGAAGACCTCGCCGTCGCCGAAGGCGCTCGCGGCCTCGGAGCGGGCGCTCTCCAGGGCGGCGTCGAGGTCCTCCAGGCGGCGCACGACCCGCATCCCGCGCCCTCCGCCGCCCGCGGCCGCCTTGACGAGGACGGGGAGGTCGGCCTCGGTGACCTCGCCCAGGGGCGCCAGCCCCATCAGCTGCTTGGCCCGCGTCTTGGAGGCCATGGCCTCGATCGCCTCCGGGGGCGGACCGACCCACACGAGCCCCGCGTCGAGGACGGCGCGGGCGAAGCCGGCGTTCTCGGACAGGAAGCCGTATCCGGGGTGCACGGCGTCGGCGCCGGCCGTCAGGGCCGCCTTCACGATCAGACCGGCGTCCAGGTACGTGTCGGACGGTGCCGTTCCCGGCAGCCGTACGGCCGCGTCGGCCACGCGCGCGTGGAGGGCGTTCGCGTCGGCGTCCGAGTACACGGCGACCGTCCGGACACCCATCTCACGGCAGGTACGGAAGATGCGGCAGGTGATCTCGCCCCGGTTGGCGACGAGCAGAGTTCCGATCATTTGCCTCACATCCGGAAGACGCCGAAGCCGCCGCGCGCGCCCTCGTAGGGCGCGGTGTGGACGGCGGACAGGCACAGGCCGAGGACGGTACGGGTGTCGCGCGGGTCGATGACGCCGTCGTCGTACAGCCGCCCGGACAGGAACATGGGCAGCGACTCGGACTCGATCTGCTGCTCGACCATGGCGCGCAGCGCGGCGTCCGCCTCGTCGTCGTAGGGCTGTCCCTTGGCGGCCGCCGACTGGCGGGCGACGATCGACAGCACCCCGGCGAGCTGCTGGGGCCCCATGACGGCCGACTTGGCGCTGGGCCAGGCGAACAGGAAACGAGGGTCGTAGGCGCGGCCGCACATACCGTAGTGCCCGGCGCCGTAGGAGGCGCCCATGAGGACCGAGAGATGGGGTACGCGGCTGTTGCTGACCGCGTTGATCATCATCGCGCCGTGCTTGATGATGCCGCCCTGCTCGTACCGGCTGCCCACCATGTAGCCGGTGGTGTTGTGCAGGAACAGCAGCGGGATGTCGCGCTGGTTGGCGAGCTGGATGAACTGGGCGGCCTTCTGGGACTCCTCGCTGAACAGGACCCCTTGGGCGTTGGCCAGCACGCCGACCGGATAGCCGTGCAGGGCCGCCCAGCCCGTGGTCAGGCTCGTGCCGTACATCGGCTTGAACTCGTCGAAGTCGGAGGCGTCGACGATCCGGGCGATCACCTCGCGCGGGTCGAAGGGGGTCTTGAGGTCGCCGGGGACGATCCCGAGGAGTTCCTCGGCGTCGTACCTGGGCGGCTCGGCGGGGGCCGGATCCGCGTACGCCTTGCGGTGGTTGAGGCGGGCGACCACCCGTCGTGCCTGGCGGAGCGCGTCCTGCTCGTCGACGGCGAAGTAGTCGGCGAGGCCCGACACGCGCGCGTGCATCTCGGCGCCGCCCAGCGACTCGTCGTCGCTCTCCTCGCCGGTGGCCATCTTCACCAGGGGCGGGCCCCCGAGGAACACCTTGGCGCGTTCCCTGACCATGATCACGTGGTCGGACATGCCGGGGACGTACGCGCCGCCTGCCGTCGAGTTGCCGAAGACGACCGCGACGGTGGGGATCCCGGCCGCCGACAGCCGGGTCAGGTCCCGGAACACGGCACCCCCGGGGATGAAGATCTCCTTCTGGGAGGGCAGGTCGGCGCCGCCCGACTCGACGAGGTTGACGACGGGCAGCCGGTTGGCGAGCGCGATGTCGTTGGCCCGCAGGGCCTTCTTCAGCGACCACGGATTGCTCGCCCCGCCGCGCACGGTGGGGTCGTTGGCGGTGACGAGGCATTCGACGCCCTCGACGACCCCGATGCCGGTGACGAGGGACGCGCCGACCGTGTAGTCGCTGCCCCAGGCGGCCAGCGGGGACAGCTCCAGGAAGGGTGTGTCGGGGTCGAGGAGCAGCTCGATGCGCTCACGGGCGAGGAGTTTGCCGCGCCCGCGATGCCGTCCGACGTACTTCTCGCCGCCGCCCGCGAGGGCCTTGGCGTGCTCGGCGTCAAGGTCGGCGAGCTTGGCGAGCATGGCCTCGCGGTGGGCCGTGTATGCGGAGCTCGTGGTGTCCAGGGCGGAGGCGAGGACGGTCACAGCAGGGTCTCCGGGATGTCGAGGTGGCGGCTGCGCAGCCATTCGCCGAGGGCCTTGGCCTGCGGGTCGAAGCGGTGCTGGGCGGCGACGCCCTCGCCGAGGACGCCCTCGACGACGAAGTTGAGGGCGCGCAGGTTCGGCAGGAGGTGCCGGGTCACCTTCAGCTCCCGGCTCTCCGGGATCAGCCGCCGGAACACGGCGGCCGTGAGCTGGTGCGCGAGCCACCGCCAGGCGTCGTCCGTGCGGGCCCAGACCCCGACATTGGCGTTGCCGCCCTTGTCGCCGCTGCGGGCACCGGCGACGAGGCCGAGGGGGGCGCGCCTGGTAGGCCCGTGGGGCAGCGGCCTCGGCAACGATGGCTGCGGGACGTCGTCGAGTACGGCGGTGTCGTGGGCCGGCGGCACGGGGATTCGGCGTCCGTCATGGAGGACGGCCACATGGTCGACGGCACCATGGGGGACGTACACATCCTCGAAGACCCCATAGGGCGCGCCCTTTCCGGGTGGCGCGAGTACATGGAAGCCCGGGTAGCTGGCCAGCGCCAGCTCCACGGCGGCTCCGCTCAGGGTCCGGCCGACGGCCTCCTGGTCCGTGTCGCGCACCACGAGCCGCAGCAGCGCGCTCGCCGTCTCCTCGCTGGGAGCGTCGGGCCGGTCGGTGCGTACGAGGTCCCAGCGGACCTCGGCGGGCGGCGACTTGGCGAGCGCGTCCGTCATCTGCCGGCGCACCAGGGCGGCCTTGGCCTCGATGTCGAGGCCGGTGAGCACGAAGGTGACCTCGTTGCGGAAGCCGCCGAGCCGGTTGACGCCGACCTTGAGGGCCGGGGGCGGTGCCTCTCCCCGTACGCCCTGGACGCGGACCCGGTCGGGGCCGTCCGGGGTGAGCCGTACGGTGTCGAGGCGGGCGGTGACGTCGGGGCCGGCGTACCGGGCGCCCGCCGTCTCGTACAGCAGCTGGGCCGTGACCGTGCCGACGTCGACGAAGCCGCCGGTGCCGGGGTGCTTGGTGATGACGCAGGTGCCGTCCTCGTGGAGCTCGGCGAGAGGGAAGCCGGGGCGCCCGAGGTCGCGGCCGTTCTCGTGGAAGAAGGCGTAGTTCCCGCCGGTCGCCTGGGCCCCGCACTCCAGCACATGCCCGGCGACGACGGCGCCCGCGAGCCGGTCGTACTCCTGCGGACCCCATCCGAAGTGCGCGGCGGCGGGCCCGGTGACCAGGGCCGCATCCGTCACCCGTCCGGTGACCACGACGTCGGCGCCCTCGCGCAGGCAGGCGGCGATCCCGAAACCGCCGAGGTAGGCGTGGGCGGCGAGGCTGCCCGGGTGCGCGGCGGTGAGGTCGTCGCCCTCGACGTGGGCGACCCGGGCGGGCACGCCGAGGCGGCCGGCCAAGTCCCGTACGGCCTGCGCCAGTCCGGCGGGGTTGAGGCCGCCCGCGTTGGCGACGATCCTGACGCCCCGCTCCCGGGCGAGCCCGAGGCACTCCTCCAGCTGCCGCAGGAAGGTACGGGCGTACCCCGCGCGGGGGTCCTTCAGCCGGTCCCGGCCCAGGATCAGCATGGTCAGCTCGGCCAGGTAGTCGCCGGTGAGGACGTCCAGTTCACCGTCGGTGAGCATCTCGCGCATGGCGTCGAACCGGTCGCCGTAGAAACCGGAGGCGTTGCCTATCCGCAGCGGACGGGGAGCGGTCGTCACCGCGCGGCCCCCTTCGGAGCGCGGCCCGCGCCGGGCGGGCCCGCGAAGACCTGGGCGATGTCGAACCAGCGGTCGGCGTCGGGGCCCTCGGCGCGCAGGGCGAGGTCCAAGCGGTGGGCGCGCTGGGTGACCAGCAGGCAGAAGTCGAGCGCCGGCCCGGTGACGCGCTGCGGGGCGTCCTCGGGCCCGTACACCCACAACTCCCCCGAGGGCGAGACGAGTTCGACACGGAACGCGTCGGGCGGCACCGGGAGCCCGTGCACGGTGAAGGCGAAGTCGCGGGTCCGCACGCCGATCCACACCACATGCCTCAGCCGGTCGGTGGGTGTGCGCACCACACCCAGCGCGTCGGCGACGTCCAGACCGTGGGCCCAGGTCTCCATGAGTCGAGCGGTGGCCATGGAGGCTGCGGACATGGGTGGGCCGTACCAGGGGATCTTCGCGCCGGGGGGCGTCTGCCGCAACGCCGTGTCCAGCGCGGCCCGCCCTTCCCGCCACCGGGCCAGCAGTTCGGCGGACGGCAGCGCGGCCCCTTCCCGCGCCCCCTCGTCGACGAAGGAGCCCGGCGCCACCAGCGCCTTCTCCACCAGCGCGTGGAACGCCTCCACGTCGGTCGCCGCCAGCAGTGCCGAATGGTCCGTCCAGGCCAGGTGCGCGATCTGGTGGGCGACGCTCCAGCCGGGCGCCGGGGTGGCGAGCGTCCACTGCTCGGAGGTCAAGCCGGCCACGAGCCGTTCGAGTTCCTCGCTCTCCTCGCGCAGGTCGTCGAACACGGGCGTCGGATCGGACACGGTGCGCTCCCCTCGGGCACGGCGGTGTGCGGGGTGGTGCGGTGGGGTGGTGCGGCGTGGTGAGGAGCATGGCAGCGCGAATGAAAACAAGCAAGCATGCTTGCATTAATTTCCGTCCCGTACGGCTGCTGGCGCCACGCCACCCTTCTGGAGGCTTCGCCGCCCTTCGGCTCGGGCCCACGCCGGGGTATCGGGGACGCGTTCGGGGTCGCCTGGGCATCGGGGACGGGCGCGCGCCGGGGTATCGGGGTCGCCGGGACATGGGGGACGCGTTCGGGGTCGCCGGGGCAGAGGCCGCGCTCGCGGTGGCCGCTTCGGCAGTGGCGGGTCCGGGCGGCGCCCGGCGACGGGGGCGGGCCGTGGGGGCGGGGGGGGACGGCCACGCGGCCGCAGGGGGTGCGCTTGGGCGGGCCCGGCACAGCCCGTCCCCGACAGTCCGCCCCGCAGCACCCGGGCGCCCCGAGTGAGCGGGGGCCCCGTCACCCCTTCGACCGGGCGTCGCACGCACCTCGTCGGCGGGGTCCGACCCTCAGCTCTTGCCGGGCCTCGCGGTCCTCGCCTTCCGCCGCCCCACCTGTGTGCGCACCGCGCCCATGCTCGCCGCGATGACCAGGGCGACCGCCAGGGCCTGCACGGCGGAGAGGGCCTGGTCGAGGATGAGGAAGCCGGCTGTCGCCGCGATGGCCGGCTCCAGGCTCATCAGGATGGCGAAGGTGGCCGCGGGGAGGCGGCGCAGGGCGAGGAGTTCGAGGGTGTAGGGCAGAACGGAGGAGAGGATCGCCACGGCCGCGCCCAGCCCCAGGGTGACCGGGTCGACGAGCCTCATGCCTGATTCGGCGATTCCCAGGGGCAGGAACAGCACGGCTCCCACGGCCATCGCGAGGGCCAGCCCGTCGGCCTGGGGAAAGCGTCGGCCCGTGCGGGCGCTGAACACGATGTAGGCCGCCCACATGGCGCCGGCCGCCAGGGCGAAGACGACACCCAGGGGGTCGAGGCTGCCGAAGCCCCCGCCGAGGAGGAAGACACCGGCCAGGGCGAGTCCGGCCCAGACCAGGTTGATCGCGCGTCGGGAGCTGAGGACCGACAGGGCGAGCGGGCCGAGGACCTCCAGGGTGACCGCGGGGCCGAGCGGGATACGGGCGACCGACTGGTAGAACAAGCCGTTCATCGCGGCCATCGTGATACCGAAGACGATCACTGTTCCCCAGTCGGTGCGGGAGTGGCCGCGCAGCCGGGGGCGGCAGACCAGCAGCAGGACGACCGCCGCCACCAGCAACCGCAGCGCCACTACGCCGAGCGCCCCGGCCCTCGGCATCAGACTCACCGCCAGGGCGCCTCCGAACTGCACCGAGACACCGCCGGCCAGCACGAGGCCCACCGGACCGAGGGAGTTCCAGCGACCGCGCGGGGCACCGCCCGTCACCCCGGGGGCGACTGCCCGGGCGGCGGACGACGAGGGCACGGCGGCGGCGTCAGGGGTGCTCACGGGCGGTCCAAGGGCTCGGCTTCAGGTGTTCATCATGCTGTACTGCCGAGTCCACAGTAATAGACTTCGACAGGAGTGTGAACCCATTAAGCCACTGTCCCGGCATGTGGACCTCTGACGCCGGGACTACCTCCGGGCCAGGTAAAGACCAAGCGCCTTGTGCAGCAACCGGTTGAGCGGGAAGTCCCACTCCCCCAGGTACTCGACGGCCTCGCCTCCGGCGCCCACCTTGAACCGCAGCAGGCCCAGCAGGTGGTCGGACTCCTCCAGGGTGTCGGTGATGCCCCGGAAGTCGTAGACGGACGCGCCGAGTGCGTGGGCGTCGGTCATCATGCGCCATTGCAGGGCGTTGTTCGGCTGGACCTCCCGCCTGCGGCTGGTGGAGGCGCCGTAGGAGTACCAGACGTGGTCGCCGACCGCCAGCATGGTGGCCGCGGCCAGGACCTCGCCGTCGTGGTGGGCGAGGTACAGCCGCATACGGTCGGGGTGTTCAGTGGTGAGGGCGGTCCACATGCGCTGGAAGTACGGCAGGGGGCGCGGGAGGAAACGGTCGCGCTCGGCGGTCTCGGTGTACAGGGCGTGGAAGACGGGCAGGTCGTCGTAACCGCCCCGCTCGACCTTCACGCCGGCCTTCTCGGCCTTCTTGATGTTGCGACGCCACTGCTGGTTGAGGCCGCGGTGGATGTCGTCCAAAGACCGCCCGGCGAACGGCACCTGGCAGACGAACCGCGGTTGCCCGGCCGCGAAGCCCTCCTCGCCGCCCGGCTCGGCCTGCCGCCAGCCGGCCCGCCGCAGCCGGTCGGCGACGTCCAGGGCGGCCGTCTCGCACACCGTCGGTTCCGCGTCCCGCAGCCGCCGCGCGGCCGGGTCGGCGATGGCCGCCTTCACCGCCTCGGGGCTCCAGCGGCGGACGACGACGGGCGGGCCCATCTTCACCGAGAAGGCGCCCCGCCGCTTGAGGTGGGCGAGCATCGGTTGGAGCCAGCGCTCACCGAGGTCGGGGGCATGCCAGTCGACGATCGGGCCCTCGGGAAGGTAGGCGAGGTACCTCTTCAGCTTCGGAAGCGGCCGGAACAACACCAACCCCGCCCCGACCAGCCGCCCCTCCTCGTCGAACCACCCGAGGCTCTCCGCCCGCCAGTCCGGCTTCACCTCGCCCCAGGAGGGCACCTGCGTATGACTGGCGGAGGGGCGCTGAGCGATGAAGGCGAGGTGCTCGTCGCGGGTGAGGGTCTGGAGACGGAGGGACATGAGCGGGCTCCTGTCGGTGGCTGGGTGGGTCGAGGGGGGTGGAAGGGGGCGAGTGGAACCGCGTACGGAAGTCGGCACGCCGAGGGCGCGGACGATGGACAGGGCCGGCCTCGGCGGCAGAAGGGCCGAACCCGCGGATCACGGCCGGGCCGCGTCCGACCCAGGCAAAGACCCGGAGGGCAGAGGCCGGAGGCAGAGGCCGGAGGCAGTGGGCAGCGGTCGGGGTCGGAGTCGACGGCCGGAGTCGGCGGCGCTGGCGGCCGGAGTCGGCGGCGCTGGCGGTCGGAGTCGGCGGCGTTGGCGGTCGGAGTGGGCGGCCCGAGGCCGGAGGCCGGAGTCGGCGGCCGGCGCTGGCGGCCGGAGGCCATGGGGCGCGCCCCAAGGGCGGTGGGCGGAGGGGCCGGGCTGTCGGGGGCGTGTGGGGCGGATGTGGGGCGTGTGGGGCGGGTGGTCTGCAAGCCTATGCGCGCCCCGGCACGGGCTCACCTCCAGCGGCGCGCGGGCTCACGATCGGCCTACAACCGCTCCGCCAGCACCTCCGCCAGATGCCTCCCCCGTACCCCGGCCAGCTGCTCAAGCTGTGTCCGGCAGGAGAACCCGTCCGCCAGCACCACGGCACCCGCCCCGGCCCCTCGCACCGCCGGCAGCAACTGCTCCTCAGCGCACGCCACCGACACCGCGTAGTGCCCCTTCTCGAATCCGAAGTTGCCCGCCAGGCCGCAACAGCCGCCGCTCAGTTCCCCGGTGATTCCCGCCGCCTCGCGCAACCGGCGTTCGGCGTCCTCGCCCAGCACCGCGTGCTGGTGGCAGTGCGTCTGCCCGGCCGCCGGCCGGTCCACGCAGGGCGGCGTCCAGTCGGGGGCCAGCCGCTCCAGCGTCTGTGCGAAGGTCAGGACGCGGTCGGCCAGGCGCCGGGCCCGCGGATCGTCGTGCAGCAGTTCCGGCAGGTCCGTGCGGAGGGCCGCCGCGCAGCTCGGCTCCAGGACGACGACCGGCGCGGGCGTCTCCAGCACCGGCTCCATCAGGTCGAGCGTGCGCCGCAGCACCGCCCGCGCACGGTCGAGCTGCCCCGTCGAGACGTACGTCAGCCCGCAGCAGACCCGCCCCCGGCCCCGCAGCAGTGCCCCGGGGTCCAGCGCCACCGTCACCCCGTCGCCTCCCGGCGGCCTCGCCATCGGCACCGTGGGCGGCAGGGCCACCCGCAGTCCGGCCGCCTCCAGCACCCGTACGGCCGCCTCTCCCACGGACGGCGAGAGGTGCTCGGTGAAGGTGTCCGGCCACAGGACGACCAGCTCACCGCCCTCGTTCCCGTCGGCGACCGCGGCCGAGCGCCGCCGCCGCTCCCACCACCGGCTGAACGTCCGTGTCGCCAGCCGCGGTAGCTCCCGTTCCGGCGCGATCCCGCCGAGCCGTTTCGCCGCCCACGCTAGCGGCCGTACCGCGGTCAGGGCGTTGACCAGCGCCGCCGTACGCGTACGGGACACCAGTCGAAGCCACTGCGGGAGGCGTCCCATGCTGTGGTGCGCGGCCGGGCGGCGCCGCCCCGCGTAGTGGTGGTGCAGGAACTCCGCCTTGTACGTGGCCATGTCGACCCCGACCGGACAGTCCGTACGGCACCCCTTGCACGACAGGCACAGATCCAGCGCGTCCCGCACCTGCGCCGACCGCCACCCGTCGGTCACCAGTTCCCCGGCGAGCATCTCGTGCAGCAGCCGGGCCCGCCCGCGCGTGGAGTGCTCCTCCTCGCCGGTCACGCGGAAGGACGGGCACATGACGGACGGGCCCGGCACCGACGTGGTACGGCACTTGGCGACCCCGACACACCGCCGTACGGCCGCCGAGAAGTCGCCGCCGTCGGCCGGGTAACCGAAGGCCACGTCCACCGGCCGGCGGGGCAGGACGGCGAAGCGGAGGTTCGCGTCGAGCGGGGCCGGGCGCACCAGCATCCCCGGATTGAGCAGGTCGTCCGGGTCCCACACCCCCTTCGCCCGCTCGAAGAGGGCGACCATGTCGTCGCCGTACATCTTCGGCAGCAGCTCGGCACGCGCCTGCCCGTCGCCGTGCTCCCCGGACAGCGATCCCCCGTGGGCGACCACGACCTCGGCGAGCTCCTCCGAGAAGCGCCGGAAGCGGCCGATCCCCGCCTCGGTCAGCAGGTCGAAGTCGATACGGACGTGGATGCAGCCGTCCCCGAAGTGCCCGTACGGCGTCCCGCGCAACCCGTGCGCGGCCAGCAGCCCGCGGAAGTCCCGCAGATAGGCCCCGAGCCGCCGGGGCGGCACCGCGCAGTCCTCCCAGCCCGGCCATGCCTCGCTCCCGTCGGGCATCCGGGTCGCCGTACCGCTGGCGTCCTCCCGGATCCGCCACAGGGCCCGCTGCCCGGCCGTGTCGGTCACGATTAGCGCGTCCACGACGTCGGCGGCCCGCACGATCGTCTCCGCACGCGCGCGTGCATGGGCCGCCGTGTCCCCGCCCGTCTCCACGAACAGCCAGGCCCCGCCCCTCGGCAGCGCGGCCGAGGCCGCCGCCGGCACGAGGTCCTGTGCCATGCCCTCCACGGTCAGCGGCCGGTACGGCAGCAGCCCGGCAGCGGCCTGAGCCGCCGCGCTCTCGTCGGCGTACGCCAGCACGGCGAGCGCACGCGCGCGTGGTGCCGCCACCAGCCGGACGACCGCCTCGGTGAGGATCCCGAGCGTGCCCTCGCTGCCGCAGAAGGAACGCGCGACGTCGGCGCCCTTCTCGGGCAGCAGCGCGTCGAGCGCGTACCCGGAGATACGCCGGGGCAGCTCCGGGAACCCGGTGCGCAGTCGGGCCAGCTCCCCCTCGACGAGCCCTCGCAGCCCCCGCGGCGCACCGGCCCACCCCTGCCCCAGCCGCAGCCGCTCCCCCCGCGCGGTGATCACCTCCAGCTCCCGCACGCTGTCCGCGGTGGTCCCCCAGGCCACCGAGTGCGAGCCGCACGAGTTGTTGCCGATCATCCCGCCGAGCGTGCAGCGGCTGTGGGTGGAGGGGTCCGGCCCGAACCGCAGCCCGTGCGGGGCGGCGGCCTCCTGGAGGCGGTCGAGTACGGCACCGGGCTGGACGACGGCGGTGCCGGCCTCCGGGTCCAGGGACAGGATCCGGTTCATGTGCCGGGTGAAGTCCAGCACGACGCCGGTGCCGGTGGCCTGCCCCGCGATCGAGGTGCCGCCACCGCGCGCCACCACCGGCACCATGTGCTCCCGGCACACCTCCAGCACGGCCGCGACGTCGGCGGCGTCATGTGGCGCGACCACACCCAGGGGGACACGCCGGTAGTTGGACGCGTCCATGGTCGTCAGCGCCCGGGAGGTGGCATCGAATCCGACCTCGCCTCGGACGGCCCTGCGCAGCTCCGCCTCAAGTTCCGACATACGTCCACTCAATCAGCTCACGACCAGGACGACGCCGTCTCACCCGACGGACGAGGTTTCACCGAAGTTTCTCGAAACGGCTAACCTCCCTGTCGTGGCTGAGATCCAGATTCCCGCTGACATCAAGCCCGCCGACGGACGTTTCGGCGCGGGCCCCTCCAAGGTGCGGACGGAAGCGCTGGACGCGCTGGCCGCGACCGGAGCCTCCCTCCTCGGTACCTCCCACCGCCAGGCCCCCGTCAAGAACCTGGTCGGCCAGGTGCGCGAGGGCATCCGCGAGCTGTTCCAGCTGCCCGACGGCTACGAGGTGATCCTCGGCAACGGCGGCTCGACGGCCTTCTGGGACATCGCGACGCACGGCCTGATCGAGAACAGGTCGCAGCACCTCACCTTCGGTGAGTTCAGCTCCAAGTTCGCCAAGGCCGCCAAGCTCGCCCCGTGGCTCGCCGAGCCGGGCGTCATCTCCTCCGACCCCGGCACCCACCCCGAGCCGGTCGCCGAGTCCGGCGTCGACGTCTACGCCTTCACGCACAACGAGACCTCCACCGGCGTCGCCATGCCGATCAAGCGCGTGGCCGGTGCCGACGAGGGCGCCCTGGTCCTGGTGGACGCCACGTCCGGCGCGGGCGGCCTGCCGGTCGACGTCGCCGAGACGGACGTCTACTACTTCGCCCCGCAGAAGTCCTTCGCCTCCGACGGCGGCCTGTGGATCGGCGTATTCTCCCCGGCGGCGATCGAGCGCGCCGAGCGCATCCACGCGTCCGGCCGCCACATCCCGGAGTTCTTCAGCCTTCCCACGGCGATCGACAACTCCCGCAAGAACCAGACGTACAACACCCCGGCCCTCGCCACCCTCTTCCTGCTCAACCAGCAGCTGGAGTGGATCAACGGCCAGGGCGGCCTCGACTGGGCGGTCCGCCGCACGGCCACCTCCGCCCGCACGCTGTACGGCTGGGCCGAGGACATCAAGTACGCCAACCCGTTCGTCACCGACCCGGCCAAGCGCTCCCAGGTCATCGGCACGATCGACTTCACTGACGAGATCGACGCCGCCGCCGTCGCCAAGGCCCTGCGCGCCAACGGCATCGTCGACACCGAGCCCTACCGCAAGCTCGGCCGCAACCAGCTCCGCGTCGCGATGTTCCCGGCGATCGACCCGGCGGACGTCGAGGCGCTGACCAAGTGCATCGACTACGTGATCGAGAAGCTCTGATCACCGGCACTCGGTACGACGGCGAAGGGCGCCCGGCGAACACCGGGCGCCCTTCGCCGTACGGCGGTGTACCACGATCAGCCCCGCAGTCCCGTCAGACTCGATGAGCGCGGCGTTCGCCCTCGGGCGGAACGATGAACGCCGTGCCCTCGGTCAGGTCGACCCTGGAGCGGGGCGGAGCGCCGTCGCTCTCGTCGTCCCGCAGCAGCAGTTCCACCCTCCGCTGCTCCAGCTCCACCGTCTTGTTTCCGTTGACGACCGCCGTGAACTCGTCGAAGGCGATGCTCGACAGCGACCGCCCCGTGCGTCTGCGCACCCACGGGATCAAGCCCAGCCCCGTGAACCATCGCCACGTGCTCTCCACGAGTGCGGACAAGGCCAGCACGGCCGCGAACGCCGGGAACGACATGAGCAGAGCGGTCATGGACAGCCCCCAGGCGTGGTCGGCGCAGTGGACGGTCGGGAGACGGCGAAGGGAGCGATTGCCACAGGGCTCACTGTTGTGGACCCGCAGCGCGCGTGGATCATGCGCCGGCATGATCCGCCTCCCCCGTGTGGGGGAGGCCCCGGCCTGGGTGCCGTCGGTGCAGCCTGCCCAGGCCGGGTGCCCCGCAGGGAACGAGGTCGGCGCGCGCCCTCGTTCCGCACCTTTCTCACGTAGCCGTGCAGCTCACACTCGGTACACCCCCGCCCCCGGGCGCGCCCGCGAAGCCGAAGCCGGCCGAACCTCCCGTCGGTACGACGCCGTTGTGCGCGGCGTTCACGGCCGTCACGCTGTTGGCGGTCTGCGTGTACGAGGCGTTCCACATGCTCGTGACCTTCTGTGACCCGCTCCAGTTCCAGGTCACCTTCCAGGACTTGAGCGGCGTCGATCCGGTGTTGCTGACCCTGACCTCGGCGTTGAAGCCCCCGCCCCAGTCGCTGCTGACGGAGTAGGCGGCGCTGCATGCAGGTGCGCCGCCGCCGGGGTCCGGGTCGGGGCCTTCCCCGCCCCCGCCGGGCGGGAATCCCGGTGCCTTGATGCTCGCCAGGTACCCGTCCTTCACGGTGTCCACGGTCTGCCAGTCGTCCTTCAGGATTCCGCCCGTGTCACCGGAGTTGGGGTTCCAGGACCAGAAGGTCCAGTGGAACGAGTCCGCTCCGTCCGCCGACGTCGAGCGCAGGTACTTCACCAGTTCGGCCAGCCACTTCTGGTCCACCGCGGACTGCAGGGTCGTGCCGAACTCGCCGAGCCAGACCGGGGCGATGTTCTGCTTGAAGACGTAGCCCCAGTACTTGTCCCAGATGCCCGGGAGGTTGGCGGGGAAGGACGGGTCGCTGAACCACGGCTGCTGGGCGACCGACGTGGCGTAGTCGTGGGCCGAGTACACCAGCCGGTTCGGGACGTCCAGCTGGACCGGGTGCTGGGCCACGCCCATCAGGTTGCCGCCCCACCAGCCGTTCGTGCCGTTGTGCGACTGCACGCCCTCGACCATGATCAGCAACTCGGGGTTGACCGACAGCACCGCGTTGCCCGCGCGCTGGGCGGCCAGACGCCAGTCCCGTGCCGTGTCGCCGCAGCCCCAGCAGGCGGGGTCGTGGGGCTCGTTGTGCAGGTCGATGCCGATGACGGTGGAGTCGCCCTTGTAACGGGCGGCCAGGGACCTGAGGTTGGCGATCCACGTCGACTCGGGGACCGAGGAGGTGTACCAGAGCGCCGACTGGCCGGCCGCGTCCGGACGGTGCCGGTCGAGGACGATCTTGAGGCCGGACCGGCCGGCGTACGCCACGATCCTGTCCAGGACCTGAAGCGACGTCAGTCCGCGCAGGTCGGTGTTCTTGCCGTCGTGGTTGACGCTGTCGGGCATGGTGCCGGGCTTGAGGATGTCGTCGCTGTAGGGCATCCGGATGGTGTTGAAGCCCCGCGACTTCATCTGGTCGATCATGCTCTTGTAGTCGCGGGCCCACAGGCCGTGGACGACATGGTTGGCGGTCTCGAAGCCGAACCAGTTGATCCCGGCCATACGGACCGGCTGTCCGGCCGCGTCCAGGATCTGGCGGCCGCTGGTGTGCCAGTAGCCGGCGCCGGGCTCCGCCGCGTGGGCGGTCTGCGCACCGGCCCCCAGCGGTAGCAGCAGCGCCGCCGCGGCAGCGCACAGCGCTCTTCGCAAGCTGCGGAACATGTCCCTTGTTCCTCTCAGGGTGGCGCGGCCCCGGAACTGATGGGAGCGCTCCCATACACCGCGCACCTCCCAGGAAACTGACACGCCATGGGCACGTCAAGGAGGTGCGCGTGCATTCACCTGAGTCGGTTCACCGGCTCAGCCTCTGGAAGCGGCGTACCGCGAGCGGCAGGAAGACCGCCGTGACGACGACCGGCCACACCCCGGCCATCAGCAGCGCGTGCTGCTCGACCCAGGAGTCCCCGGCCACGGCCCCGCCAGGCACCCCGAACAGTTCCCGGGTTGCCGCCGCCGTGGAGGAGATCGGGTTCCAGGCCGCGACCCAGCCCAGCCAGTCCGGCATCAGCTGCGGCGCGACGAAGATGCTGGAGATCATCGTGAGCGGGAAGGCGACGGCGAACAGGCCGCCCGCGGCCTCCGGGTTGGGCACCAGCAGGCCCAGCCACACCCCGATCCAGATCAGCGAGAACCGCAGCCACAGCAGCAGCCCGAAGGCGCCGAGGAAGCCGAGACCGCCGTCCGGACGCCAGCCCATGGCGAGGGCCGTCAGCATCATGATCGCCAACTCCGCGCAGGCGCCCAGCAGATCGGTGATCCCCCGCCCGGCGACCACCGCGGACGAGGCCATCGGCATGGAGCGGAACCGGTCGATGACGCCCTTGGTGGAGTCGTGGACGACCAGGGTGGCGGTGTTGATGAAGCCGAACGCCATGGTCATCACGAACATGCCCGGCATCAGGAAGTCCGTGTAGTTCCCGCCGCCGGGGACCTTCATCGCGCTGCCGAAGACATAGCCGTAGAGCAGGACGGACAGGATCGGGAAGCCCAGCTGCCAGGCGATGTTGACCGGTTGGCGCTGGTAGTGGGTGATGCCGCGGCGGACGATGTTCCAGACGTCGGCCAGGGCCCAGTACAGGCGGCCGCGCTCGGCCGGGACGGTGAGGTCTACGGCGGTCATGCGACGGCCTCCTTCTCGGTCTTCTCGGTGCGGTGGCCGGTCAGCCGCAGGAACACGTCGTCCAGGCTCGGCCTGCGCAGCCCGATGTCCTCGACCGGGACACCCTCGTCCTGGAGCGTGCGCGCCACCTCGGTCAGCGCGGACACCCGGTCGGTGACCGGCGCGTGCACCCGCGACTCCGCCTCGTCCGCCTCGGGTTCGCCGTCCGAGACGCGGGCGACGACCTTCACCACGCGTGCGATGTCGGCCCGCTCGGCGACCACGACCTCGATACGGTCCCCGCCGACGAGGTTCTTCAGCCCGTCGGGGGTGTCGTCGGCGATGGCCCGGCCCTGGTCGATGACGGTGATGTGCGAGGCCAGCTTGTCGGCCTCCTCCAGGTACTGCGTGGTCAGCAGGACGGTGGTGCCGCCCGCCACCAGCGCCCGCACCGACTCCCAGACCTCGCCGCGGCTGCGCGGGTCGAGCCCCGTCGTCGGCTCGTCGAGGAAGAGGACGGCCGGGGCGAGGATCATCGAGGCGGCGAGGTCGAGGCGGCGCCGCATGCCGCCGCTGTACTGGCCGACGCCCTTGTCGGCGGCGTCCGTCAGGTCGAACTGCTCCAGCAGCTCGGTGGCGCGCAGCCTGGCCCGCTTGCCGCCCAGGTGGAACAGGCGGCCGAACATCTCCAGGTTCTGGCGTCCGGTGAGCACCTCGTCCACGGCCGCGTACTGCCCGGTCAGGCCGATCCGTGCGCGGACCTCGCGCGGCTGCCGGGCCACGTCGAGTCCGGCCACGCTCGCCCGGCCGCCGTCCAGCTTGATCAACGTCGACAGGATGCGTACGGCTGTCGTCTTGCCCGCGCCGTTCGGGCCGAGCAGGCCGTGCACCGTGCCCGCGCGGACCGTGAGATCGAAGCCGGCCAGGGCCCGCTTGTCGCCGTAGCGCTTCTCCAACCCCTCGGCCCGGACCGCGAATCCGTCGTCCCCCATGGGTCCCCCTTCCGTTAATTGAGTACAGCGTACCCGATTACGCGTACACCGTACTCAATTTTTTTCCGAGGACTTAAGCTGAACCGCATGACGAGCGGCAAGAGCGGCAGCGGCGGTACGGAGACCAGCGGAAGCGGCGACATCGGGCGCACGCTGGAGCTGCTCTGGGACACGGGCAGACGCCCGAGCCGCGGCCCCAAGCCGGCGCTCACGCTGGACCAGATCGTGGAAGCGGCCGTCCGGGTCGCGGACTCCGAGGGCCTGGAGTCGTTGTCCATGCGCCGGGTCGCCACCGAACTGGGCACCGGCACGATGTCGCTGTACCGATACGTCCCCGGCAAGGCCGAACTGCTCGACCTGATGCTGGACCGCGTCCAGCGCCCCTCCGAGAACCCGGCCGACCTCGGCGACGGCGGCTGGCGCGCGGCGCTGGAGGCCCTGGGCCGGTCGACCCTCGCCCTCTACCGGCGCCACCCCTGGCTGCTCCAGGTCAACCAGTCCCGCCCGATCCTGGGCCCGAGCGCACTCGACGGCATGGAGAAGGTGCTCGCCCGGATCAAGCCCATGGGTCTGACCGACCCCGAGCTGATCTCGGCGATCATCATGATCGACGGCTACGTCGTCGGGGCCGCGCGCACCCAGCTGTACCACCTGGAGGCGGAGCGCCGGACGGGTCTGACGGACGCGGAGTTCTGGCAGGCCCAGACCCCGATGCTGGAGAAGGTCCTGGCGTCCGGCCGCTACCCCCTCATGGCCTCGCTGGACGAGAACACCTGGAGCACCGACTTCGACCACTTCGAGTTCGGGCTGCAGCGCATCCTGGACGGGCTGGAGTCCTTCGTCGCCCGGCGCACGCAAGGGGCCGGCGGCTGACTCCGCGGCGCGGACGGCCGACTCCAGGCGGCCGGCTCCATGCCCTGCCGGACGGCGAACTCTGCGCCGTCCGGGACGAACCGGCCGCGGCAGCCGTACCCCGTGTACCTGCCCTGGGGCTGGAGTCGTAGCAGCGCTCCACCTGGTACGTCCCCGCAGTGCCGTAAAGCCCCGCGGACAGCGCGAGGTCTGCGGTCGCGGTGACACACCAGAAGGCCCTCGCGAAGGCGAGGACGGCACCGCAGGCCCACCCGAGTACGCGCCTCATCCGCTCACCGAGGGGTGCCGGGTGCGGTACTCCAGGGGCCGCGGCATCGAATGCCAGCGCCCACCCGTCTCCCCGCCGGACCCGCGCGTGCTCCCCTCATCCCCTCCGCAACAGTCGTCGGAGCCCGAAGAAGAGGACGCAGCCGACCACCACCGCCACGGCACCGATCTTGAGGTCACCGCTCGAACCGAGGCCGTCGCCGTCCCCGGAGGCCGAGCTTCCGTTGCCCGCGGAGGCGCCGGAGGATCCGGCGTCCCCGGGGGCGTCGTTGGCGACCACGGCGCTGCCGGCGCCCTCGCTGCCGAGCATGAGCTTGCTGCCGTCGCGGGAGTAGCTGACGGACTCGCCCTGCCCCAGGGGCACACTGATACGTTCCAGCCGCTTGGGCTTGCCGCCGTTCCAGTCGTACGCGATGCCGCCGAAGTAGCCGCGTACGGCGAGTGTCCTGCCGTCCGGCGAGAAGGCGGCGTCGGTGGCCCACAGGTCGATGGGGGCGACCGGCTCGAAGACGTTCGTGCCGGAGGGGGAGAGCTCGGCCGGTGCCGCGTACAGGTGCCCGCCGTCCTCCTGCTTGTCGATGATGTAGACCCGCCCGGTCTTCGGATGCACGACGAGCGACTCGGCGTCACGGGGCCCGTCGGAGTACTTCACCACGTACTGGGTGGCGCGGATCGTCCGGTCCTTGAGGGTCTTGGGCTCGGGGAGCCGGTACACCCACACATAGGGCCACTCCACACCGTCGTTGTCGCCGATGTCACCGACGTAGAGCTGGTTGTCCGGCCCCACGGAGACGGCCTCCACGTCACGCGGGGTGCCCACGCCGGTCATCGTGATCGTCGCGACCGTCTCGCCGGTGCCGCTGTCGACGGCGTAGAGGTAGGCGCCCTCGTCCTGGTCGTTGTGGGTCCAGTAGATGCCCGGGTGCTGACGCGAGGCGGCGAGGCCGCTGGACTCGGTGATCCGCGGGTCCTTGATCGTGAAGTCCTCGTCGCCGTCGGCGGCGGAAGCGGGCAGGGTGAGCGCACCGGTGAGCAGGACCCCGGCGAGTATGGCGAGCGGTCGGCGCATGCCCCAAGCCTGCCATCCGGCCCGGTCGTTCGGAGGCGGGGCGGCCAAGGGAGTGATCGTCCGGGGCGTGTCAGGGTTCACACCCCACCGGCCACTACCGCCGGGTAGCGATCGTCCATCATGAGCGGATGCTCAGGTTCATGCCCGTCGGCGACTCCATGACCATCGGCAGCGCCGGCGAACACACGTGGCGCTACCGCATGTGGCAGCACCTGCGTGAGACGTACGGCGGCCCGTTCGCCCTCGTCGGCCCGCGCGAGACGCTGTACGACAAGGCGACGGACGCGCCGACGTCGTACGAGTACGCCGACCCCGACCCGGCCTTCCCCCGCGCCCATCTGGCCGGCTGGGGTGAAGGCTGGCTGCACATGGCGCCGCTGATCGGCGAGGCCGTGCGCGGGTGCCGGGCGGACGTGCTGCTGGTGTCGCTCGGCCTGATCGACCTGGGCTTCTACACGAACGCGGAGCAGACGGCGCAGAACGTACGGGAGTTCGTGGCCGAGGCGCGCTCGGCGAACCCGCGGATCCGGATGGTCGTGCTGCCGGTGATCCCGAACGTCCGCGCCGAGGCGGACGCCCCCTTCGCCGCCGAGGTCGCCCGCTTCAACGAACTTTTGGCCAAGACCCTCGCCGACCTGGACGAGCCACGCTCCCCGCTCCTGCTGGCCACCCCGCCCGCCTCGTACGACATCCACCTCGACACCTACGACGGCACGCACCCGAACGCCGCCGGCGAACACCGGATCGCGGAGGCCTTCGCGGAGGCGATGTACCAGGCGTGGGACCTGGGCGAGCCGTACGGCGCCTGACGCTCGACGGCTCGGACGAGCGCGTCGCGGCCTGCTCTCCGTGTCCTCAATGCTTGCCTAGAGCGCACTCCACGTCACTAGCGTGCACACCATGAAGTACACGCAGCTCGGACGCACGGGACTCAAGGTCAGCCGACTGGTCCTCGGCACCATGAACTTCGGACCGCAGACCGACGAGGCCGACAGCCACGCGATCATGGACGCGGCGCTGGACGCCGGCATCAACTTCTTCGACACGGCCAACGTGTATGGGTGGGGCGAGAACAAGGGCCGCACCGAAAGCATCATCGGGAACTGGTTCGCCAAGGGCGGTGAGCGGCGCGACAAGGTCGTCGTCGCCACCAAGGTGTACGGCAACATGGGCGCGGACGGCGCGGCCTGGCCGAACCACGACAAGCTGTCGGCGGTGAACATCCGGCGCGCGGTGGACGCCTCGCTCAAGCGGCTGCAGACCGACTACATCGACGTGTACCAGTTCCACCACATCGACCGGGACACCCCGTTCGAGGAGATCTGGCAGGCCATCGACGTCCTCGTCCAGCAGGGCAAGATCCTCTACGCCGGGTCCAGCAACTTCCCCGGCTACAAGATCGCCCAGGCCAACGAGATCGCCGCCCGCCGCGGCGGCACCATCGGCCTGGTGAGCGAGCAGTGCCTGTACAACCTCTACGAGCGCCGTGCCGAGATGGAGGTCATCCCGGCCGCGCAGGACTACGGGCTCGGCGTCATCCCCTGGTCGCCGCTGCACGGTGGGCTGCTCGGCGGGGTGATCAAGAAGGCGGCCGAGGGCGGGCGCCGGGCCAGTGGCCGGGCCGCCGACTCCCTCGCCGACCCGGCCGTACGCGGGAAGATCCAGGCGTACGAGGACCTGCTCGACAAGCACGGTCTGGAGCCCGGCGAGGTGGCCCTGGCCTGGCTGCTCACCCGCCCGGGCGTGACCGGACCGATCGTCGGCCCGCGCACGGCCGGGCAACTGGAGTCCGCGCTGCGGGCGTCCGAGCTGGAGCTGAGCGAGGAACTGCTGGCCGGGCTGGAGGAGGTCTTCCCGGGTCCGGGGCCTTCACCGGAGGCGTTCGCCTGGTGACACCGACGGCCGCGGTCCCCGGCACTACCTGCCGAGGGCCGCGGCCAGCGCCACCACGAGGAACATCAGGACGAGCACACCGGCCATGATCCGGTTACGGGTTTTCGGGTCCACGACAGGAGCCTAACCGGCCCCGCCGAGCGGCCGACGGGCGACCGCCTCGTAGCGGGGCTCCTCCCCCGCGACCCCGGACTTCGGCAGCCGGCTGCGCACCAGCACCAGCTCCTGCACGGTCCAGCTACGGCTCGTGAAGGTGTCAAGGGCCGCGACATACGGCCGTACGTCCACCGCCGAGCGGCTCCTGGCCACCGTGAGGTGGGCCTTGTACCGCCGGTGCTCCCCCATCGGCACACCGGCCTTGCGCGCCGCCGCCTCACTGCGGTCCGCCAGCAGCCGCAGGGTCGCCAGGTCCCCGTCCGCTCCCGCCCACAGCGCCCGCCCGTGCCCGAACTGACCGCCGCCGCGCAGCGCCAGCCGGAAGGGCCGGGTGCGATGCGCGGCCCGCTCCAGACGGGCCGACAGCTCGGGTACGAGGTCCTCGTCGACCTCCCCGTAGAAGGCGAGTGTGAAGTGCCAGCCGGGGCGGCCGGTCCAGCGCAGCCGTTCCGCGCCGGGCAGCTTCTTCAACTCGGCGACTTCGGCGGCCAGTTCGCGGGTCACGTCCTCGGGCGGCAGCACGGCGGCGAAGAGTCTCATGGGTCCAGCCTGGCACCATGGGGCCATGGAGATCACCATCAGGGACGGTGGGCCCGACGACATCCGCGCGATACTCGGCATGCTCGACAGCGGTGTGGAGTGGCTGGTCACGCAGGGCCGTCCGGGGCAGTGGGGGACGAAGCCCCTGTCCGAGAACCCGAAGGTGGTGGAGTCGCTGACCCGGGACATGGACGAGGGCAGCGCCTTCATCGCCGAGGCCGACGGCGTGCCCGCCGGGGCCCTGACCCTCGCCGACGCGCCCGGCGCCTCACTGGCCCACCTCCCGCCCCCCGGTGAACCCGAGCGCTACATCCACTGGCTCACCTCCGACCGCCGCCACAAGGGGCACGGCGTGGGCGGCGCCCTGCTCGCGCACGCCGCCGAGGTGA
The DNA here is from genome assembly GCF_053594495.1 of Streptomyces sp. NPDC001920. Taxonomy (NCBI): domain Bacteria; kingdom Bacillati; phylum Actinomycetota; class Actinomycetes; order Kitasatosporales; family Streptomycetaceae; genus Streptomyces; species Streptomyces sp. NPDC001920. Next base: position 142,228 of record NZ_JBSFEP010000007.1, on the reverse strand, counting down.
CCCGGCGCGCGGGAATCTCCCTGCTGCGGGTGGACTGCTACGCGGGGGACGACGGCCGGCTCGTCCGCTACTACGAGAGCCACGGCTTCACTCCGACGGTGACGTACACCGGCGGGGCGGACGGCACCTGGCCCGGGCAGGTGCTGGCCCGGCGCGTCTAGGGCCTGATCGTTCGGATCATGCCGTTGGCGCTCGCGCGAGCCGCGGGCGTGACCACGGCCACACGTGACGCGGTCACCGTGCGTATCGTTGTACCGCGCGGCTGTCCGTGACCGAGCGGCGGCCGGGGAGGAGCGCCACGATGACCGTCCTTGACGACAGGATCGAGATGGCCGAGGAGTGCGGCGAGCTGACTCTGGACGTTCTGTTCGAGTGGCTCGAGAAGATGCCCGTCCCCGAGGGAACGAAGGTCGAGATCGTCGGGGGGAACATCTTCATGTCACCGCAGAGGCAGAGCCACTGGGAGATCATCTTCGGCATCGCGAAGCAGATGGACGCCAGGTACTCGCAGAAGCGCTTGGCTTCGGACGTGCGGATCGACTTCCCCGGGCACCTGAACGGCTTCGCCTGCGACCTGGCGGCCATGGCCGAGCGGTCGGTGAAGGACAGCAGGGGCCGCTGGCGCTATCAGGACGTCGAGTTCGTCGCCGAGGTCCTGTCCAAGGACACGGCGGCCAACGACCACGGCCCGAAGAAGGACGCGTACGCCGCCGCCGAAGTGCCCGTGTACCTGATCGTGGACCCGTACGCAGGCGAGTGGCATGTGCACACCCTGCCGCAGGACGGCAAGTACCACAGCCAGGTCAGCTTCCCCTTCGGGGAGGACATCGACCTGAAGTCGACCCCCGTCGGCCTGGTCCTCAAGACCGACGAGTTCCCCCGCGACTGACCCGGCGTCCCTCGCCCCTCCCCTAGGTCGTGTCCGCAAAGTCCCGCCTGCCCTGCGGGCGGACGAAGGGACTTTGCGGACACGACCTAGGCCGCCGACGCCAGCTGCTTCTCCCGAGTCTCCCGCGGCACGAACCGCACCTGCGGATGGCCGCGCTCCCAGCCCAAGGACAGCCGCAGGCCGCCCACGCGGGCCAGCACCAGGGCGATCGTCACGGCCGCGGCGGCGCTGATGGCGCCGCCCACCGCCAGGCCGGCCCGCACGCCGTAGGCGTCCGTGATCCAGCCGGCGATCGGTGCGCCCAGCGGCGCACCGCCCATGAAGACCATCATGTACAGGGCCATCACACGGCCGCGCATGGCCGGGTCCGTGGACATCTGGATGCTGCTGTTGGCGGTGACGTTCACCGTCATGCCGAACATGCCTATGGGCGCCATGAGCAGGGCGAACAGCCACAGGGAAGGCGCGAACGCGGCCACGATCTCCATGGTGCCGAAGGCCACCGCGCCCACGATCAGCACCCGCATCCTGGCCGTACCGCGCCGGGCGGCGAGCAGGGCGCCCGCCAGGGAGCCGACCGCCATCAGCGTGTTGAAGAGGCTGTAGGAGCCGGCGCCCGCGCGGAAGACGTCATCGGCGAAGGCGGACAGGTAGACCGGGAAGTTGAAGCCGAAGGTGGAGACGAAGCCGGCGAGGACGATGGTCCAGATCAGCTCCGGGCGCCCGGCGACATACCGCAGCCCCTCCCGCAGCTGCCCCTTGGCACGCGGGGCGCGCTCGACGACGTGCAGCTCACGTGCGCGCATCAGCAGCAGTCCGGCGACGGGCGCGACGAAGGACAGGCCGTTGGCGAGGAACGCCCAGCCGGTGCCGACGCCGGTGATCATCAGACCCGCGACGGCGGGGCCGATCAGACGGGCGGACTGGAAGTTCGCCGAGTTGAGGCTGACCGCGTTCTGGAGCTGGTCGGGCCCCACCATCTCGGTGACGAAGGACTGGCGGGCCGGGTTGTCGACGACCGTGGCCAGTCCCACGGAGAGGGCGGCCAGGTACACGTGCCAGACCTCGACATGCCCGGTGAGGGTGAGGACGGCGAGCGCGATGCCGGTGGCGGCCATCGACGTCTGCGTGACGAGCAGCGTACGGCGCTTGGGCAGGCGGTCGACGAGGACGCCGCCGTAGAGGCCGAACAGGAGCATCGGCAGGAACTGCAGGGCCGTCGTGATGCCGACGGCGGTGGCGGAGCCGGTGAGGCTGAGCACCAGCCAGTCCTGCGCGATGCGCTGCGTCCAGGTGCCGGTGTTGGAGACGACCTGACCGAGGAAGAACAGCCGGTAGTTGCGAACCTTCAGGGAGGCGAACATCGAGGGCTTACGGGACGAGCGGGTCGTCAGGGCGGACGGGGAGTCGTTGGAGTCTGGTGCGGGGACGGAAGCTGCTCCGGGTCCCGAACTCAAAGGGGTTCGCCTCCTTGCGACGACTGCTGCTTACAGGTGTGCGAGCTTCTCCAGCACGGGGGCGGCGGCGCGCAGTTTCGCCCACTCGTCCTCGTCCAGGCCCTCGACCAGGGCGGCCAGGAAGGCGTTGCGCTTGCGGCGGCTCTCTTCGAGCATCGCCTCGGCCTGCTCGGTCTTCGTGACGACCTTCTGGCGCCGGTCCTCCGGGTGCGGCTCCAGACGGACCAGTCCCTTGGCCTCCAGCAGGGCCACGATGCGGGTCATCGACGGCGGCTGTACGTGCTCCTTGCGGGCCAGCTCACCGGGGGTGGCCTTGCCGCAGAGGGAGAGGGTGCCCAGGACCGACATCTCGGTGGGGCTCAGCGACTCGTCGACCCGCTGGTGCTTGAGCCGGCGCGACAGTCGCATCACGGCGGAGCGCAGGGAGTTCACGGCGGCTACGTCGTCGCCATGGGTAAGGTCCGACATGTTCTTTAGCGTAACTCATTACTCTCGCTAAAGACCAGTCATATCACGCACGGATGCCCGTGACACCCGCCACTGAAGCATCAGATCACTCATATGGGTGATGTGGTTGCGGAATGCGACACACCATGCCGAAGAGTGCCGCGACCCTCGTGTTCATGGGGACCAGCGTGCTCAGCCTGCGCATAGACCATGAGCTGCTCGAACGACTCCGGGAGCATGCGGCGAGAAGGGGAATGAGCGTCCAGGACTATGTCGTCCGGACGCTCATCCGCGATGACTTCGACGAACGGTTCCAGACCGCCGTGGAGGAGACGGAGAAGTTCTACGGGCTTACGTGAGCCCCAGCGCCGGCATCAGGTAGTAGAAGGCGAACACCGCCGCCACGACGTACATGGCGACCGGCACCTCCCGGCCCCGCCCGGCGGCCAGGCGCAGCACCGCGAAGGTGATGAAGCCCATGCCGATGCCGTTGGTGATCGAGTAGGTGAACGGCATCATCACCATCGTCACGAAGGCCGGGACGGCGATCGTGTAGTCGGCCCAGTCGATCTCCTTGACCGAGTTGGCCAGGATCAGGAAGCCGACCGCGAGCAGGGCCGGGGTGGCCGCCTGTGACGGGACCATGGTGGCCACCGGCGTCAGGAACAGCGCCACCCCGAAGAGGGCGCCGGTGACGACGTTCGCGAATCCGGTACGGGCGCCCTCGCCGACGCCGGCCGTGGACTCCACGAACGCGGTGGTGGCCGAGGAGGAGCCGGCACCGCCCGCGGCGACGGCGAGGCCGTCGACGAACAGGACCTTGTTGATGCCCGGCATCTGGCCCTGGGCGTCGGTCAGCTTGGCCTCGTCGCTGACGCCCATGATCGTGCCCATGGCGTCGAAGAAGCAGGACAGCAGGACCGTGAAGACGAAGAGGACGCCGGTCAAAGCGCCGACCTTCTCGAAGCCGCCGAACAGGCTGACCTCACCGATCAGGCCGAAATCGGGGCTCGCGACCGGGTTGCCGGGCCACTTCGGGGCCGTCAGGCCCCAGGACGGCACCGTGGCCACCGCCTCGATGACGACGGCGAGCACGGTCATCGCGACGATCGAGATCAGGATCGCGCCGGGGACCTTGCGCACGATGAGCGCGAGCGTGAGCAGCGCGCCGAGGACGAAGACCAGGACCGGCCAGCCGTTGAGGTGCCCGTCACCGCCGAGCTGGAGCGGGACCGTCGTCCGGGCGGCGTCCGGGATCCGGGAGACGAAGCCGGAGTCGACGAGGCCGATCAGCATGATGAACAGGCCGATACCGATGGAGATGGCCTTGCGCAGGCTGTAGGGCACGGCGTTCATGACGCGCTCGCGCAGACCGGTGGCGACGAGCAGCATGACCACGAAGCCGGCCAGCACGACCATGCCCATGGCGTCCGGCCAGGACATCCGGGGCGCCAGCTGGAGGGCGACGACCGAGTTCACGCCCAGGCCGGCGGCGAGCGCGATGGGGACGTTGCCGATGACGCCCATCAGCAGGGTGGCGAACGCCGCGGTCAGGGCGGTCGCGGTGACCAGCTCGCCGTTGTCCAGCTGATGCCCGTACATGTCCTTCGCGCTGCCGAGGATGATCGGGTTCAGCACGATGATGTAGGCCATCGCGAAGAAGGTGGCGAAGCCGCCGCGGATCTCACGGGGCAGGGTGCTGCCGCGTTCGGAGATCTTGAAGAAGCGGTCGAGGACGCCGTAGGCGGGCCCGGCTCCCGGCTGTTCAGGGGTGGGGGCCTTGGCAGGAGCCGAGGTGGACATGCTTGGTTGTTCCTACGAAGAGAAGCGGTCAGGCACAAACCGTTTCAGTATGAACATATGAAGCCGGGATCGGCCATCTCCGCGCGTAGATTCGGCTTCCTCGTAAGCTGTCCCTCATGGCCCCCTTCTTCTCGGGATCCCCCAAGCACGAGGCACCGGAGCCCCTTGAGGGGCCTGTGGTCGCCACCATCACCGGCGGCACCATCCTCTGGTTCGTCCTCTTCGTCGTCCAGCTGCCCTTCTACGGCTGGTTCGACGACCACGGGCACACCTGGTGGGTGTGGACCTGCCTGGCCGGCGGCGGGCTGGGACTCATCGGCATCTGGTACGTCCGCAAGCGCGACGCGGCCCTCAAGCGGGCGGCGGCGCACGAGGAAGCCGAGAGCGCCGCCAGGGCCCACGCCGCCGACTGAAGCCCGCGGTCGACGAAGGACGTACAACCACGGCACCACATCCGGCCGTTCCCGTCCTCCCCAGGTCGGAACTTGCGCGCACTCGGCGGGTGAAGGCGCACATCCGCACGTACCGTCGAAGGCATGACGCATGCCGACGCGGGCACCGACGTGGACAACGCTGTGCACCCCACCGCCGTCCCGGTGGCGACGGGCGGGCTCACCGCCGCCGAGGTGGCCGAGCGGGTCGCACGCGGCCAGGTCAACGACGTACCGGTGCGCAGCAGCCGGTCGATGACCGACATCGTCCGGGCCAACGTCTTCACCCGGTTCAACGCGATCATCGGCGTCCTCTGGGTGATCATGCTGTTCGTCGCGCCGATCCAGGACAGCCTGTTCGGCTTCGTGATCCTCGCCAACACCGGCATCGGGATCATCCAGGAATGGCGGGCCAAGAAGACCCTCGACTCGCTCGCCGTGATCGGCGAGGCCCGGCCCACGGTGCGGCGGGACGGTGTCGCCGCCGAGGTCGGCACGTCCGAGATCGTGCTGGACGACCTGATAGAGATCGGGCCGGGGGACAAGGCCGTCGTGGACGGCGTGTGCGTGGAGACCGACGGGCTGGAGATCGACGAGTCCCTGCTCACCGGGGAGGCCGATCCGGTCGTCAAACGGCCGGGCGACCAGGTGCTGTCCGGAAGCTTCGTCGTCGCCGGCGGCGGCGCCTTCCGTGCCACCAAGGTCGGCCGCGAAGCCTACGCCGCCCAGCTCGCCGAGGAGGCCTCGCGCTTCACCCTGGTCCACTCCGAGCTGCGCTCCGGCATCTCCGTCATCCTCAAGTACGTGACGTGGATGATGATCCCGGCCGCGACCGGCCTGATCATCACCCAGCTGTTCGTCAAGGACAACGACCTCGACGACTCGATCGCCCGGACCGTCGGCGGCATCGTGCCCATGGTCCCGGAAGGGCTCGTGCTCCTCACCTCCGTCGCCTTCGCCATCGGCGTCATCCGCCTCGGCCGCAAGCAGTGCCTGGTGCAGGAGCTGCCCGCCATCGAGGGCCTGGCCCGCGTCGACACGGTCTGCCTCGACAAGACCGGCACCCTCACCGAGGGGGGCATGGACGTCACCGAACTGCGGCCCCTGAACGGCAGCGACGAGGAGTACGTACGCACGGTCCTCGGCGCCCTCGGCGAGTCCGACCCCCGCCCGAACGCGTCCCTGAAGGCCATCATCGACGCCTACCCGGACGCCGAGGACTGGCGCTGCACCGAGTCCCTGCCCTTCTCCTCCGCCCGCAAGTACAGCGGCGCCAGCTTCAGCGAGGGCAACGGCGAGTCCAGCACCTGGCTGCTGGGCGCCCCCGACGTGCTCCTGGCCGCCGACGACCCCGCCCTGGCCGAGACCGACCGGTTGAACGAGCAGGGCCTGCGGGTGCTGCTGCTCGCCCGCGCCGGCCGCGATCTCGACGACCCCGAGGTCGCCGTGGCTGCCGAGCCGACCGCCCTCGTCGTACTGGAACAGCGGCTGCGGCCGGACGCCGCCGACACCCTGCGTTACTTCGCCGAGCAGAACGTCCACGCGAAGGTGATCTCCGGGGACAACGCGGTCTCTGTGGGCGCGGTGGCGGACAAGCTGGGCCTGACCGGTGCGACCGTCGACGCCCGCGGGCTCCCCCACGACAAGGACGGCATGGCCGCGGCCATCGACGAGGCCACGGTGTTCGGGCGGGTCACCCCGCAGCAGAAGCGGGACATGGTCGGCGCCCTCCAGTCGCACGGCCACACGGTCGCCATGACCGGCGACGGCGTCAACGACGTCCTGGCACTGAAGGACGCCGACATCGGTGTGGCGATGGGATCGGGGTCGGAGGCCACACGCGCGGTCGCGCAGATCGTGCTGCTCAACAACAGCTTCGCGACGCTGCCGTCGGTGGTGGCGGAGGGCCGCAGGGTCATCGGCAACATCACGCGTGTCGCGACGCTGTTCCTGGTGAAGACCGTCTACTCGGTGCTGCTTGCGCTGATGGTGGTGTTCTGGCAGGTGGAGTACCCCTTCCTGCCCCGCCACCTGACCCTGCTGTCCACCCTCACCATCGGCGTCCCGGCCTTCTTCCTGGCCCTCGCGCCCAACAAGGAACGCGCGAAACCGCACTTCGTGCGGCGGGTCATGCGGTACGCGATCCCGGGCGGGGTGGTGGCCGCGGTGGCGACCTTCGCGACATACCTGATCGCCCGGCACTTCTACACGGGTGAGGACACCCTGCCCGCCGAGACCAGCGTCGCCACGCTCACGCTGTTCCTGATCTCGATGTGGGTGCTGGCCATCATCGCTCGCCCGTACACCTGGTGGCGGATCGCCCTGGTGGCGGCGATGGGGCTGGGCTTCCTGCTGGTGCTGGCGGTGCCGTGGCTGCAGGAGTTCTTCGCGCTGCGGCTGGTGGGGGTCACGATGCCGTGGATCGCGGTGGGGATCTCGGCGGTGGCGGCGGTCACCCTGGAGTTCGTGTGGAGGTGGGTGGACCGCCGCTTCCCGGCGTAGGGCGCGCGTCGACCGCCGGGGTCACGGCTCGACGCCTGTACGAGGAAACGCGCCGCCGGCCCCGGAAACCGGAGGCCGACGGCGCGTCGAGCGGCGTACCGCTGGTCCTTACCGCACGTCGACGAAGTCACCCGTGGCGTTGACCGCCGGGGTGGTCGTGGTGCCCGCGAAGGAGTAGCGGAAGTAGCCGTCGGCCGACGCGGTGACCGTCGTCTTCAGCTCACCGGTCGCGTTGGTGTTGATGGTCTTCACCGTGCTGTAGGTGTCGCTGCCCTTCTTGCGGAACTGCAGCTTCACCGGCTGGTTCGTGTAGCCGTGGTACTTGTTGTCCTCCCAGTTGGCCCGGGAGAGCTTGCCGGTGACCGTGATGGTCTTGCCCTTCGCCACCGGCTCCGGCGAGGCGTTGACCGTCAGCTTGGAGTAGCGCTGGACGAGGGTGGTGGCGAGACCGCCCTGGTCCTTGTAGCCGACCTTGGTGATGTCGAAGGTCTCGCCGTCCGGGTTCTGGCCGTTGAAGGCGATCGCCATCGCACCGGCCTTCCAGCTGCCGGCGTCGGAGTTGATGAGCTCGCTCTGGGCCGGGTAGAAGTCGATCGTGCCGGCGCAGTTGGCCGTGGTCGACGACGTGGGCGTGCACTTCGCGTACTTGTTGCCGAAGAGCATGTTGTCCGGCGAGTCGAAGGCCCCCTTGTAGAGGAAGGGGTCGACGTGGAAGTCACCGGCGGTGACGTCGACGTCCGCGCCGTGGGTCATCGTGAACGTCGCCTTGGTGGAGACGGGGTTGGTCGTCCCGACCTTGACCGCCTTGGTGATCTTGAAGTTGGAGAAGGAGACGTTCAGGGCGTACGGCTGGCCCTCTTCGGGGGCGCGGGTGCTGAGCGCGCTCTTCCCGGACGCGGCCTGCGCGGCCTCACGGATCTTCGCGATGTCCGCACGGCTCGCGGCGTCGTCGGCCTGCGCGGCCGGCACGGCGAAGGCGGACAGGGCCAGGGCGCCGGAGACGGCGGCCACGGTGGCTCGTATGCGCATGCGTTCTCCACGTGGAGAAGGGGCCCCGTTGGTCGCTGCGCACCGCGTTCCGGCGGTCGCACCGGGGCCCGAGTGATCGTTGGAGTCTGTTGACTCAGAAGATCAGATGGGCGGTCGGCGTGGCCGGTTGTGCCGCGGATGTGGATGTTGCGCAAGTGTTATGAAGTTCGTTTGCCAGAGCGCGAGTTGCCCGGCCCCGGATGACTCCGGGACCGGGCGGCCGGGGTACGGCGAGGTCCTACTGGACGTCGACGAAGTCACCCGTGGCGTTGACCGCCGGGGTGGTCGTGGTGCCCGCGAAGGAGTAGCGGAAGTAGCCGTCGACCGACGCGGTGACCGTCGTCTTCAGGTTGCCCGTCGAGTTCGAGGTGATGGTCTTCACCGTGCTGTAGGTGTCGCTGCCCTTCTGGCGGAACTGCAGCTTCACCGGCTGGTTGGTGTAGCCGTGGTACTGGTTGTCGTCCCAGTTGGCACGGGAGAGCTTGCCGGTGACCGTGATGGTCTTGCCCTTGGCCACCGGCTCCGGCGAGGCGTTGACGGTCAGCTTGGAGGCGCGCTGGACCTTGGCCGTCTTGTAGGCCTCACGGATCACGTAGTCGCCGTCGTTGCCGGCCGCGGCGGCCCACACCTTCCAGGTGCCGGCCAGGATGTTGCTGTAGATGTTCTCGTTCGGGTCGGCGACCAGCGTGACCTTGCAGGTGGCGGTGGTCGCGCTGGAGTTGGTGCAGGTACCGATCTGCTCCTCGTCCAGGCTCTCCGGCGCGATCGCGCCGTCGGCGTTCTCGGTGTCCGGACCGTGCCACAGCATGGCGAAGGCGTCGTAGATGCCCTCCGGGTCCGTGGCCGTCACGGAGACGGTGAAGACCTTCTTCAGCGTGGTGCCGACGACGATGTTCTTGCCCCCGTTGACGGTGACCGCCGTGATCTTGGTGTCACCCTCGACCTCGTCGACCGGAGCGGCGGCGAACGGCGTGGCCTTCGACAGCGACGGAACGTTCGAGGCGAGGTCGGGACGGCTGTCGGCCTGCGCGGCCGGAACAGCGAGGGCGGACAGGGCCAGAGCGCCGGTGACGGCGGCGACAGAGGCACGAATGCGCATGTGTTGTCCCCACGTTGGGTCGGGGCCCGCTGGGTCAGCATGGGCCCGAGTGATCAGTGAGTCAGCTGACTCAGGTGATCAGATCCGCGACACATGCGAATGGTTGTACTCGTATGGAAAAGAATGTGCGAGAACCGCGAAGATCACTGCGTCCAGGAAAGCGATCCGGAGGCAACCCATGACATTCCTCGTCACCCGCTACGCCAAGACCGAGGACACGCCGGACGCGGAGATCGACGTCTCCTCGGCAGGTGCCGAGGCGTTCGCGCGCCTGCTGGGGATCCCCGTGTCCCGGCTGGCCGACGTGTACCCGCTGAAGCCCGAACACGCGGCCGGGCTGTACGAGTTGACCGGCTTGGACCTCGACCTGGACCGGTTCGACTACTTCCTGGAGGTGGCGGCGGACTGAACGGCCGACCCGGTCCCGCAAGGCGGCCGCCCTCAGTCGAACCACCGGTCCCGCGCCAACTCCCCCGTCCGCGACGGATCCTCCAGCAGCGCCGCCACCTCGAAGCGCCGGGGCCACTGGCCCGCCGCCCAGGCGAGGCCGGCGGCGACGCCCTCCAGGGTGGACGCGTGCAGGACGCCGTCGTCGGTGAGCCGCCAGTCGATCTCCACGCCGTCGACGACGAGTTCCTCGTGCTCGACGTACGCCTCGGGCGTCCGCGGCCCGAGCAGCACCCGTACCGGCTCCGGTACGTCGTGCTCGGTGCCCTCGCTCGTCACCTCCGCGGTGACCGACTCGCTCAGCCGCCGCACCTGGAACAGCTCGGCCAGCTCGGCGGCCCGGGACGGCCGTACCGGAAGCAGCGGCACACCCTCGGTGAACGGCAGCAGGTCCGGCGAGTCGACGACCACCGCGTCCGCCGCGTCCACGACCTCCACGCGCCCGTCGACCACCGCCCGCAGCTCGTCCGGCAGGGTCACCTGCTCGGGGTCCAGCTCGGCCAGGGCGCCGTACAGGGCGTGCAGTTGCGCGGAGGTGACGGGCCGGTCCGGGTCGGCGAGACGGTCGAGCAGCTCGGCGGCGCCGCCCGGCTCGTCGAGCAGCGCGGCGACGGAGGTGCGTACGCCGAGCGCCCGCAGCACCTGTTCGTCGTCGAAGCCGGTCGCGTCGACCTCCTCGTACAGCCCCCGCAGCAGCGGGTCCCCGCCGGAGGCGAGCAGACCGGCGGGCCGGCGGCCGTCCAGCACCGGGTGCCCCCGCAGCCACCAGGCCGTGTACGGCCGTACGACCTCGTGCGTGCCGTCCGGCAGCAGGATCCGCACCTGCTGTGTGAGCGCGTCCCGCAGGGGCGGCTGGGCGAGCAGGGCGAGGGCCTGCGGCCACTTGTCGTCGTCGACGAGGTCGAGATCGCGTACGGCGACCAGCTCGGTGGCCACCGGCGGTACGGGGGTGTCCGGGAAGCGGTCGAGGACGTCCTCGCTCCACACGTCGACCGCGTCCAGCAGGCCCGCGTCGTCCGGTTCGGCGAAGTCCCCGTCACGCGGCTCCAGTTCGTCCGGGTCGAGCACGACGTCCGTGGCCCGCACGAGGGCGAAGTCGGCGAGCACCCCGCAGGCCGCGAGCGGCCCCTGCCCCCACCTCTCGGCCAGCTCGGCGTCCACGGTGGCCAGTTCACCCTCCCGCATGACCTGGTGGAAAGGGCTGCCGGGGAAGACCAGCTCGCCGGCCGGGGCCGGTTCCCCCTCCTCGTCCGGGAGCGCGAGGGCACCGAGCCACGGCTCGTCACCGGGCTCCAGGCCCGCGTCCCGCACCAGCGCCAGTACGGTGTCCGCCAGTTCCTCGGCGTCCAGGGAGTCCTCCTCCCAGCTCACGCCCCCGTCGTCGTCCAGGGAGGCGGCGACGGCGGCCCGTACCTGGGGCGTGGTGAGGACCGCGCGGGGCGTGGCGGGCAGGGCGCCGAGCTTCTCCAGGAGCGGATGGGCGGCGTCCTCGTGGGCGACCTTGAGACCGAGCCGGGCGAGCACCTCCGGGTCGATGCGGGCGGCGTCCGCCGTGGGGAGCAGGACCTGCCGGGGCCCGATGGTGGTGCGCCCGTCGGCGAGCGGCACGGGCAGCCCGGACAGCCGGTCCGGGTCGACCCCGGCGAGGCTGTCGTACAGCCGCCGCCACCAGCCGGGGTCCTTCTCCAGACCGGCGAGGCGGTCGACGGCGTCGGTGAGCGGGACCCGGGCGACGCCCAGGGTCCGCAGCTCCACGCGCCGTTCGAGCCCGGCGGGCAGCAGCGTGGGCAGTACCTCGGCCAGCACCCGCACCGTGTCGGCACCGGCGCCCTCGACGACCTCGGCGTCCCGGGGCCGCAGGGACTCGGGCAGCTCCGAGTCGTCGTGCTCCTGCGGGGGCACGGCGGGCGGCAGGAAGGACGTGCGGGGCAGCCGCTCCAGGATGGCCTGCCGCAGGGCCCCGTCCAGCTCGCCCTTGCCGAGCGGGCCGGGCACGAGCCCGATGATCCCCTCGCTCACCGGACGCCAGTCGGCGAGCAGTTCGGCGTACGCGTCCGCCGCGCGCTGCACGAGGAAGTCGGTCAGCGGGCCGGGGGCGGCGTGCCGGCGGGTGGTGTCGAGGGGGAAGGAGGCGATGAGGAGGGCGGGGACACCGAGGGGTTCGTCGCTCGGGGTGGGCGCGTGGACGACGGGGGCGGTGCGGGGCGGCGCGGGGGTGCTGTCGGTTGCGTCGACGGGCACGGCCCAGGTGAGCGACCAGTGGGGACGCAGCCGCTCCTCGACCGGGCGGTCGGCGAGCAGTTCGGGGGTGAGGGGGCCGTGCGCCGCGGACGTACGCCAGTGGGTGACGCCGCCCCGGGAGTCCTCGACGACCGTGAAGGGACCGTCGACGCTCCGGCGCAGCGTGCGCGGCTCGTCGTCGCCGGTCTCGACCACGACCTCCTCCAGGCCGGGCAGGGCGAGGAGCAGCGCGTCGTCGACGGCGTGCAGCAGCCGCTCCGCGAGGTCGGCGGCCGGGGTGTCCCGCAGCGGCAGGATGACGGCGGTGTCGTACGGGTCGGGGGCGGTGCCCTCGGCGGCGAACGGCAGCCGGAGCAGGGGCACATGCCCGTCCCGCCGCCGTACCTCGTCCCCGAGCCCCGGGCTGTGCCGTGCGATGTCCCGGGCCAGTTCCCGGGCCTCGGCGAGGGACCACCGCACACCCCCGTGCCGCCCGACGACGGCGGGCTCGTCGGTGACGGAGAGAACGGCGGCGAACCCGACACCGAAGCGCCCCACGGAGGCCGTGTCCCGCTTGGCCGAGGCGCGCAGGGTGGACAGCGACTCGACACCGGCCGCGTCGAGCGGGGCACCGGTGTTGGCGGCGACCAGCACCCCTTCCCGCAGGGTGAGTCGGAGCCGCCCGGGCACTCCCGCTCTGGCGGCGGCGTCCGCGGCGTTCTGAGCGAGCTCCACGACGAGCCGGTCCCGGTACCCGCCGAGGACGAGGTCCTCCTCGGCGTTCGCGTCCTCGCGGAAACGGGCGGGGCTGGTGGCCCAGGCGTCCATGACTCCGCGGCGCAGACGAGCCGTACCGAAGGGGTCGGCGCCTTCGGCCGCGGGCCGCACGAACTTGCTCACGTTGACTCTCCTCATCGGCGTGACGATGAAGGTACCGCCTGGGCAGTGCGGGTGCAGATCAGAGGTGAGTCAGGGCATGCGGCACGGTCGGCGAGGCGGCCGGGGGGTCATGCCCCGAGGGAGCCGGTTCCGGCGGGCGCGTGCGGGCAACGCCAGATGCAGTAGCCGCAGGGGGGCGGCTCAGCGGGCGCTGCGGGATCACCGCCCGAGAGCGGCTCGGGGTCCGGCGGTGCGCCGCCGCTTTCAGGACGCCGTCCGTCACGCTGCGCCGGGAGCAGGCCGAGCATGTCCTCCTCGGCGCGGCGTGCCGCGAGGTCGTACCGCTTCGTCGCCCGCTTGCGCAGCCGGTGTGCCGCCCAGGGCTTCGGCTGGATCACCTGCCGCTCCAGATAGTCCTTCGCGGCCAGGTGGAAGTGTCCGTCGACGCTACGGAGCGACGCCTCGAACCGTTCCAGCTCCAGCCGCACATCAGCCAGTTCCCGGTCCCGCGAACCCGGTTCGGCCGAGGTGGAGCGGGCCAGCTCGTCGAGCTTCTCACCCACGGTACGAACCTGATTCCGGTAGTGGCGGACAGCTCGGTCGAAGTGCTCCACGTCGAAGCGGTACTCGTCGACCAGCACCTCACCGACGCGCGCCTCCTCGAACCACTGGTCCCGCGCTGCCGCCGTGCGCTCCGGAGGCAGTCCACGCCGAAGCCGCTCCAGCGCCTGCTCGCAGTCCTTCCGCGCGGCGGCGGCCACTCCCCGGATCGAGCCGCAGCGCCGGCTCATGCTCATCAACGGTCCGCCGATGTGGGGGCGGTCCGTGCCACGGGACGCGTACCCGACCCATACGGCGCCCGCGGCGGTGATCAGAGCCGCGAGAACCTCGACCTGCATGGTCCCCCCTCCACGCAGCCAACCCGTAGCCGACCCGGCCCATCGTAGGCGGATCATCACCCCCGGGGCAGAGGGCGGCCGCCGCCGTCGAGATCGTCTCCCGCACGGACGGCGAGCGGGTCACCGAGACGCGCGACCACCCGCCACCCGCTGAGGGGCAGGAGAACGCCTGACCCTACGAGTGCCCCAGCTCCGCCGAGTCGTCGTCCGAAGTCACCGGCACCGATCCCGAGTCCGGCGCCGGGCGCAGCGGGAACGGGTCCACCCGGGTCTCGTCGATCACCGGCGGAGCCGGACGGGGCGGCTTGGGCATCACCGCGGCCTCGGAGTGGCCGCCGCAGCCGTACGTCAGCGACACCACGCGGCCGTCGGCCGGGGAGAACTCGTTGGCGCAGACGCCGAAGGCCTGGCCCAGCGAACCGCCGATCGGCGCCAGGAAGCCGCAGGTGACGCAGGAGGCGGGGGCCGCCTGGGCCATGGGCGTCTTCGCGCCGAACGCCTCCTCCCAGCGGTCCGCGGCGGTGTGCAGGCCGTAGCGGGACAGGACGCGGGCGCGGCGCATGCCCAGTTCCTCCGCCACCGCGGCGATCGAGCCACGCGAGGGCGCGACGGCGAGCTTGGCGGGAACGCCACCCGCGACCTCCGCGTCCTCCGCCTCCACCAGCTCCGCCATCTCCTCGGAGACGGCCGTGTTCGGCGCGGGCTCGTCCTCGCCGGACCAGCCGGGCTCCAGGCGCAGGTCCTCGGCGTCCGTGGGCAGCAGATCGCCCGGACCCATGTCGCCGGGACGCAGGCGCTCGCTCCACGGCACCCACTCGGGGGCGAGAAGGGCGTCCGGGCCGGGGAGCAGGACGACCTCGTCCAGGGTCACGACCTTCGCCCGCGACGCCCGGGCCACGGTCACCGCCCAGCGCCAGCCGCGGTACCCGAGTTCCTTGCACTCGAAGAAGTGCGTGACAACGCGGTCGCCCTCGGAGACCAGGCCCGCGTGCTCGCCCACCACGCCGGGCGCGGCGGCCTCCTCGGCTGCGCTGCGCGCGAGGTCGACCGCCTCGGCGCACAGACGGTCGGGGGTGCGGCTTCGCGTTGTCGCTGCGCTCACAGGTATCGCTTCTCTCCTACGCCGTCACTCGGGTGCGGTCCTCAAGGGCAACGGGACGGACGGAGCGGACCTGTGGGCCGCGTCGACGTCCGCGTCCGAAACGCGCTCGGGCGCACCTACGTCATCCATTGTGCGGGATGGCTGAGATACGCACGCTACCTGTTCGCGAGCGCTGGGCCTACACCGACGGCCCTTTCACCGCTGCGCGGCGGTGGCAAAACCGGTCCGGCGCCATGGGTCACTGCCCTCCATACGCGCCGTAACCGCACTAGCCTCCCCCATCTCGGGGCACTATTGCGTCGTGGCAACCGCGAGGCCGCCCCGAGGAGCCACCGGTGTCGGTGGGGACAAGGGAGGCCGCAGTCGAGGTGGCGGAACGGGCCGGATGCGCGGCTCCCTCCGCGCGGTGGGCCGTGCCCTGCACTTCCCCGTCACCGGCACCGCCCGCGGCATCCGCAAGGCCACCCACGCGCAGGGCGCCGGCGAGTCCGGCCTCGGAAAGCTGATCGAACTGCACGCGGTCAACGGCGCCGGGGACATGATGATCACCGTCGCCCTCGCCTCCACCGTCTTCTTCTCCGTCCCCACCGACGAGGCCCGTGGCCGGGTCGCGCTCTACCTCGGCATCACCATGGCGCCGTTCACGCTTCTCGCGCCGGTGATCGGCCCTCTCCTCGACCGCCTTCCGCACGGCCGCCGCGCCGCGATGGCCGGCGCCATGCTCGCCCGGGCGCTGCTCGCCCTGGTCCTGTCCAGCGCCGTCGTCAGCGGCGATCTCCAGTTGTATCCGGCCGCCCTCGGGGTGCTGGTCGCCTCGAAGGCGTACGGGGTCGTCAGAAGCGCCGTCGTGCCCCGTCTGCTGCCACCGCGGTTCTCCCTGGTGAAGGCGAACTCCCGGGTCACCCTGGGCGGCCTCCTCGCCACCGGCGTGGCGGCGCCGGTCGGGGCCGGGCTGCAGGCCATCGGGCCGCGCTGGCCGCTGTACGGCGCCTTCGTCATCTTCATCGCCGGTACGTTCCTGTCCTTCTCGCTGCCGCGGAAGGTCGACTCGGCCAAGGGCGAGGACACCGCGCTGCTGGCGGCCGACGAGCAGCATCTGCACGGGCCGCACCGCAAACCCGTCAAGCGCCCGGGACTGCGCACGGTCGGCATCGCCGTCACCCACGCCCTCACGGCCAACGCGGCCATCCGCTGCCAGTCCGGCTTCCTGATCTTCTTCCTCGCGTTCCTGTTGCGCGAGCATCCGATGTCCGGGCAGAGCGCCGCGGTGTCGCTGGGGATCGTGGCCGTCGCGGCCGGGGCCGGGAACGCGCTCGGTACGGCCGTCGGGGCATGGCTCAGATCCCGGGCGCCGGAGATCATCATCGTGTCCGTCCTGGGCCTGGTGGTGGGCGTGGCGCTCACGGCCGCGGCGTTTTTCAGCACGGTCCTGGTGGCGTGCCTGGCGGGGGTCGCCGGGTTCGCCCAGGCGCTGGCCAAACTGTCGCTGGACGCGCTGATCCAGCGGGACGTGCCCGAGCTGGTGCGCACCTCGGCGTTCGCCCGCTCGGAGACACTGCTCCAGATGTCCTGGGTGCTCGGCGGCGCGATCGGCATCGTGCTGCCGCTGCGGGGCTCCCTCGGACTGCTGGTCGGAGCGGCGATCGTCGCCATCGGCTGGCTGACCACCGTCAAGGGCCTGATCGGCTCGGCACGGCACGGCGGGCACGCGCGGCCACGGGTGGCCTGAGGGCGGCCGGGACCGGCGGCACGCCGCCCCCACGTGGAGAGAGCGCCACGCCCGCCCGATAGCCTTCGCCCATGACCACGCTGCCCCGCGGCGAAGCCGCTGATGTACACCGGGCTGTGCGACGCCGCCGCGCCGTCGCCGCCGCCGGCGCCGTTTGCGCCGGACTGCTCGTCCTGTCGGCCTGCGACAAGCCGACGCCGCTGGCCACGATCACGGTCGGCTCCTCCTCCGTGCACTCCGAGGCCACCTGCGGCGGTGAGGGCGACGCCCTGAAGACGCCGGACCTGGCGAAGTGCCTGAAGGACAAGAACCTGGAGTCCATCTCGGTCGACCCGGACGAGACCGTGCGCTTCGGTGTCGACCCGGAGATCGCGGACGAGGGCTGGACCATCCTCATGAACGGCCAGCCGCTCACCGACTCCAGCAAGAAGACGTACCGCACCATCCCGGGCAGCGTGTTCTTCAACGCCCAGTACGGCGCCAGCGGCGACTCGACGCTGGTGTCGATCAAGGAGGGCGAGAAGGACGTGACGGGTCTGTGGTCCTTCAAGCTCAAGAAGGACAGCTGACCACGTCCGCCGCAGTACGGGTCCTCGTGGCCACCGCGGTCCCGGCGGAGCGGGAGGCGGTGGCCGGGGCGCTCACGGCTCCCGGCGCCGACCTGATCGCCGTCGGCGTGGGACCCGCCCGGGCCGCCGCCGCCACCGCCACCGCCCTCACCACCGCCGCCCTTCAGGGCGCCCCCTACGGGCTGGTCGTCTCGACCGGGATCGCCGGCGGTTTCGCACCCCACGCCCCCGTCGCCTCCCTGGTCGTCGCCGACGAGATCACGGCCGCCGACCTCGGCGCGCAGACCCCGGACGGCTTCCTGCCCGTCACCGAACTGGGCTTCGGCACCGTCACCCACCGTCCGCCCGAAGCACTCGTACGAGAGGTCGCGGCCGCCACCGGCGCCCGCCGCGGCGCCGTCCTCACCGTCTCCACGGTGACCGGCACCGCCGAGCGCGCCGCGCGGCTCCTGCGGCGCCACCCCACCGCCCTCGCCGAGGCCATGGAGGGCTTCGGCGTCGCCGAGGCCGCGGCCGCCCACCGCACGCCCGTGCTGGAGCTGCGCGCGGTCTCCAACCCCGTCGGCCCCCGCGACCGTGCCGCCTGGCGCATCGGCGACGCGCTGGCGGCCCTCGCGGAGGCGTTCGGGAAGCTCGCACCCGTCCTGGAGAGTTGGCACCCGCATGACCGGTGAACAGCAGCGACCGCCCCTTGAGATCGCGTACTCCCCCTGCCCCAACGACACCTTCGTCTTCGACGCCCTCGCCCACGACCGCGTCCCCGGCGCCCCCGCGCTCGACGTCACGTTCGCCGACATCGACATCACCAACGGCATGGCCGAGCGCGGCGAGTTCGACGTCCTGAAGGTGTCGTACGCCGTGCTGCCCTACGTCCTGGACACGTACGCCCTGCTGCCCTGCGGGGGAGCGCTGGGGCGGGGGTGCGGACCGCTGGTGCTGACGCGGGAGGCGGGGATGGACCTCACCGGCCGTACGGTCGCGGTGCCCAGCGAGACGTCGACGGCGTACCTGCTGTTCCGCCTGTGGGCCGCGGACACGCTGCCCGGCCGGGTCGGCGAGATCGTGGTCATGCCATTCCACGAGATCATGCCCGCGGTGCGGGACGGGAAGGTCGACGCGGGGCTCGTCATCCACGAGGCGCGCTTCACGTACCAGAACTACGGGCTGCACCGGCTCGCCGACATGGGCGAGCACTGGGAGGACACGACCGGGCTGCCCATTCCGCTGGGCGCGATCATCGCCAAGCGGTCGCTGGGCGCGGAGAGGCTGCGGCTGCTCGCCGACGCGATCCGGACGTCCGTACGGGCCGCCTGGGACGACCCCGAGGCCTCCCGCCCGTACGTCATGGAGCACGCCCAGGAGATGGACCCGGCCGTCGCCGACCAGCACATCGGGCTGTATGTCAACGAGTTCACCGCCGACCTGGGCGAGGACGGCTACGCCGCGGTGCGGGGACTGCTCACGCGGGCGGCGGCGGAGGGACTGGTGCCGCCCCTCGGACCCGACTCGCTCACCTTCCCCTGACCCGGAGGACGGCGGACAACGACGCCGCCGCGCCACCGGGGTCGGTCACGCGGACCGCGGCCGAGGGGCTGGTGGCGCCCCCCGGGCCGGACGCGCCGGAATTTCCGCACAAGGCCGGAAACGCCGGGAAAGGGCCTATACGTCGAGCTGGTCGGCGACCGCGCGCAAGAGGCCCGCGATCTTCTTGCCGGCGGTCTTCTCCGGGTAGCGGCCGCGCTCCAGCATCGGCGTGATGTTCTCCAGGAGCGTCGTCAGGTCCTGGACGATGGAGGCCAGTTCGTCCGGCTTCTTGCGCTGGGCGGCCGCGACCGAGGGCGTCGGGTCGAGCAGGGTGACCGAGAGCGCCTGGTCACCTCGCTGACCGGCGACCACCCCGAACTCCACCCGCTGTCCCGGCTTGAGTGTGTCTACTCCGGCGGGGAGGACCGAGGAGTGGACGAAGACGTCACCGCCGTCGTCACGGGAGAGAAAGCCGAAGCCCTTCTCGCTGTTGAACCACTTGACCTTGCCGGTAGGCACGTCTGTCCTCGTCCTCGTACTCGTCGGAAAACTGCTTCTGAAAACGGCTCTTGATAGCACTACAGCGGGTCGACCATGACCCGCCGGTACCAAGGCTAATGCTCCCCGGGCCGCTGACAAGACGTCGCCCGGTAGTTCCCTCGCGCAGGGAACTACCCTGGTCGAGTGCGTGACAAAACCCAAACGAATTCCGCCGCTCCCGGTGACCGACTGATCCGTGCCGGCGCGGTCGTGTTCTTCATCGGTGCCGTGGCCACTTTGGTCACGGTGGCCCCGTTCCTGCTCGGTACGACGCCTTTTCCGACGTACATGTTCGGGCTGAGCATGCTCATGGGTGTCGGATTCCTCGTCGCCGGGGCGGGCGTGCTGCGGTCCGTCGCGGCCGGACGGCGTCAGGCGCGCGGCGCGTCCAGGTAGCCGGTGAGCCAGGCCGGGAAGCCGGTCAGGTCGGTCAGGACGACGTCCGCGCCGAGCGCGCGCAGCTGGTCGGCGTCGTACGGGCCGGTCGCCACCGTCACCGACAGGGTGCCCGCGGCGCGGGCGGCGCGCACGTCACCGGCGTGGTCGCCGACGTAGACGCCCGCCTCGTACTCGCGCAGGGCCTGCGCCTTCTGCTCGGCCCAGAGGTTCCCCACGACCGCGTCCGGCTCCATGCCGAGGTGGGCCAGGTGCAGCTTGGCGTTCGGCTCGTACTTGGCGGTGACGACGACGGCACGGCCGCCGGCCTCCCGCACGGCCGCGATCGCCTCCCGGGCGCCGGGCAGGGCGGGGGTCGCGGCGATGGCGATCGCGGGGTACATCTCGCGGTACAGGTCGGCCACCGCGGGGACCTGTTCCGCCGGGAACCAGTTGAGCAGTTCCTCGGCCAGGGGTGGGCCCAGACGGGTGACCGCGAGGTCGGCGTCGATGTACGTCCCCGTCCGCTCGGCCAACGCCGTGTAGGTGGCGTGGATGCCGGGACGGGAATCGATCAGGGTCATGTCGAGGTCGAAGCCGACGGTCAGCGAAGAGGCCATATGGGCCATTGTGCCCAGGGAGCGCGCGACGCAGACGCCGGGCGGGTGTGAGGTGCGGCCCGTGGCCGGGTTCACGTCCTGCGCTGTGAACGCCAGACGATGAACAGCGCCGACGCCAGCGCCGCGCCCCGCACCACCCACGGCCAGGTCTCCCCGATCGCCGCGTTCGTCTGGCCCTCGGCGATGGGCTCGCCCCAGCGGCCGGTGGTGCGGCCCCACAGCCACACGACGCCCGCGGTGAGGGAGAGACCGGGAAGGATCACGACCGCCCACTTGGTCTCGGCGTCGGACAGGCGGCGGGAGCCCCAGGCGATGAGCCAGCCGAGGAGCAGGACGACGAGGTTGCCGAGGACGGCACCGGCGACGAGGAGGGCCGCGGCGAGCAGCAGGAGGGGGTTGCTCCAGCGGCCGGCGGGGAGGGCGGGGCGCCTGACGAGGCGGCGGCGGGGCGCCGGCTCGGCCTTCTCCACGGCGGCCGGAGCGGGCTCCTCGGCCGGCTCTTCCTTGCCGGCCCGCGGGTCGTCCTGCGCGGGCGGGCGCCTGAGCATCTCAGGGATCTCCACCCCGCCGACGAAGCCCGGGACGTCCTCGCCCGGACCGAAGGGGCTGCTGTCCACCCGCCACCAGTCCGGCTGGACCGCGCTGCCCCCGAGTTCGGCCGCGCTCGCGAGGTGCGGCGGCGCCGGCGCGTCGTCGGCCGCAGTCGAGGGCTCGGCGGCCCGGGGACGCGGCACGATGCGGCGCAGGCCCTTGGGCCGTTCCCGGTCGGCTTCGGCGCGGCTGTCCGGCTGGACGGGCACGGAGGTGACCGGCCCCTGCGGTGCGGGCTCGGGGGCACCCCCGGCGGCCGTGACGACCTCGTCCGGAGTGCCGAGGCGGGCGATGATGCGGCGGACGGCGGCGGGGCTGTCGACGGGCGCCTTCGCGCGCCGCCGGTCGATCTCGCCGCGCAGCTCGGACACCAGGCGCATGCGGGTGGCCGACGGCAGCTGCCGCTGCTGCGCCACGTCGCCGACGCGGCTCAGATACTCGTAGACGACCTGGTCGCTCTCGATCCCCACGAAGTCCCCTCCGGGGAGTATGCGTTGGATACCCCGTGGCACGACGTTAGCGCAGGACAGGGGCGGCGCGTGCGGGTCGGGCCGGGCGGGTCAGACCGGGCGGCACTCCCCGGAGTTCCGCACCTCGGAGCACAGGCCGTGGCCGTGTTCGCGCAGGAGGTCGCTGCCGCTCTGCCGGGTGAGGAAGTTCAGGAAGCCGGCGGCGACCGAGCCGGCCGGGGGCTCGCCGTAGGTGTAGGCGAACTCGGTCTGCCAGTACGGGTAGTTCGTCTCCTCCACCCCCTCGGCGGTGGGCTGCCTGCCGTCGATCGCCACCTTGACGAAGCGGTCCGCGCCGCCGTGGCCGTCGGCCGCCGCGGCCTCGCTGTAGCCGAGGGCGCCCGGGACCGAGGCGACGGTGTCGAGCATGGTGTCGGTGCTGCTGACCTCGCAGCGGCCGTACGCCTCGGCGTCCAGGGCCGCGCAGTCGGTCTCGGTGAACTGGGGCGGTTGCCGGCCGTCGAGGACCTTGCGGACGAGGGCGCCGCGGGTGCCGGAGCCGGGGTTGCGGTTGACGAGGTGGACGGGGACCGCGTTGCCGCCGACCTGGGACCAGGTGCGGACGCGGCCGGCGAAGAGGGCGCGGACCTCGTCGAGACTCAGGTTCTCCACGCCCGCGTCCTTGTTGACGACGAGGGTGAACACGGAGAAGGCGACGGGCCGGGGGATCAGCCGGGGGTGCCCCGCGGAGGCGAGGCCGTCGGTGAAGGCGAGATGGTCGCCGAGCCCTTCGCCGACCGGGACCTTCGCGTCCTCACCGGCCGCGTCCAGGGCGGTGACGCCGTCGGTGCTGCCCCGGAAGGTGTCGTCCTCCAGCGGGATCGCCACGTTCGCCCCCTCGCACCGCCGGAGGTAGTCCTCGGCGGCGGCGCGCACGGCCGGCGCGAAGGCGGTGGAGCCGTGCAGGTACAGGGTGCCCTCGACGCAGTCCAGCGGGGGCCGCCGCTCGTCGCGCAGGAAGAGGGTGAAGCCGGCCTGGACGACGACGGCCGCGATCAGGACCCAGATGGCCCACCAGGCGGGCCGGGAGGCGAAGACGTGGCTCTCGGTCCTGGTGGCCTTCAGCCGCAGGAACCGCACCAGCGGGTCGTACCAGCGGTCGTGCCCGTCGGTGCCCTGCACGAGGGGGTCCGGGAAGGCGTCGGCGGTGTGGTCGTCGGGCCAGCGTTCCAGCACCACGAGCACCTTGTACTCGGCGCCTCGGGGCAGTGTGACCTTCGGCAGCCGGATGGTGCCCGTGCGGTCCCCGGCGTTGTTGCTGCGGCGGAAACCGGGCTTGGCGACGATGCGGAGGGTGTCGCCCTCCGTCACCTCCTCGAAGAAGAAGTCACGCAGCGCCTCGTTGCTCGGATCCGTGAGGACCACGGCCGCGACCCGGCGGTTGCGGAACGTGACCCGTATGCCGTAGGGATCGGCCGGGTCGGCCAGGTAGTCCTCCGAGACGATCTTGGTCGATCCGGCGTTCTCGATGCGCAGCAGGACGAACGAGGGGTCCCGGAGCTGGTGGCCGTCGTGCCGCATGTCGCCCAGGACGTCGGCGTACGGCTTGTCGGCGGCGTCCGCGGCCAGGGTGTCCATCTGCACCCGGTAGCCGAGCCGCTTGCGGCCGACGACGGCGAACTCCCACAGGAACGCCGCGACGGGGAACGCGAGACTGAGGATCGCGATCCACTGCTCGATCCGCTCACTCACCGCTTCCCCCGAATTCCCTTGAGCCGTGAAGTGGTTGGCAGGGAGCCCAGGGTGACGACCGGGTGCGCGGTGTCGCCAGAGGCGCCGCAACACTCCGACCGATGTTCATCCGGGGGCCATCTACGAAACGCTCCGTTCGCCCGGGAGCCGCCCCGCGCACCCCCCAGCCCCGCCCCCGCACCCGGTAACGTGAGTCGGATGAGCGACCCGGCTGCACCGCCCCGTTCCCTCGCGGAAGCGCTCCGCGCGCGGGACGACGTCTCCCTGGCCGTGCTCCTGCGCAGCCGTCCCGACCTCATCACGCCCGTCCCCACCGACCTCACCCAGCTGGCGACCCGGGCCGGCACCCGGGCCTCCGTGGTACGCGCCCTGGAGCGTCTGGACCGCTTCGCGCTGCAGACGGCTCAGGCGCTGGCGGTGGCGGCGGATCCGGCGACGTACGACGAACTGCTCGGCCTGATGACCGGCGACGCGGGCGATCCGACCGTCGCGGGCGCCCTGCCGCGCGCCCTGGGGACGCTGCGCGAGCAGGCCCTGGTGTGGGGCGGCGACGACCGGTTGCGGCTGGTGCGCACGGCTCGGGAGCTGCTCGCGCCCACGCCGCAGCATCCCTCGCCGACCGGTCTGGGGCCGACGGTGCAGGAGGCCACCGCGGGCATGTCGCCGGGCCGGATCCAGGAGATCGTCACGACGGCCGGGCTGCCGTCCACGCACGACGCCGTGTCCGCCGTGTCGTCGCTGACCGCGCTGTTCACCGACCGGCGGCGGATGGCGGCGCTCCTCGCCGATGCCCCGGAAGAGTCCCGGGAGGTCCTGTCCCGTCTGGTCTGGGGGCCGCCGTACGGACAGGTCACCGCCGATCCGGCGCCCCGTCTGCGCTGGCTGCTGGACCGCGGCCTCCTGCTGCCGACGGCGCCCGGCACGGTCGTCCTGCCCCGCGAGGTGGCCCTGCACGTGCGTGCGGGCCGCGCGCACCGCGCCACCGAACCGCTGCCGCCCGTGATCGAGCCGGCCGCCACGCACCGTCCACAGGTTGTGGACGCGACGGCGGCGGGGCAGGCGTACACGGCGCTGGCGACCGTCGAGGAGCTGCTGAAGGACTGGGACGAGGGTGGCCCGGCCGTGCTGCGGGCGGGCGGCCTGAGCGTGCGCGACCTCAAGCGGAC
The DNA here is from genome assembly GCF_053594495.1 of Streptomyces sp. NPDC001920. NCBI lineage: Bacteria > Bacillati > Actinomycetota > Actinomycetes > Kitasatosporales > Streptomycetaceae > Streptomyces > Streptomyces sp. NPDC001920. Next base: position 117,709 of record NZ_JBSFEP010000007.1, on the reverse strand, counting down.
CGCCGTGGCGCTGGACGTACCCGAACCCGTCGCCGCGTTCTGGGTCGAACTCGCCTACGCCGCGGGGCTGCTGGCCTCCGACGGCGAGGCCGACGAGCGGTACGCGGCGACCCCGGCCTACGACGAGTGGCTGGACCAGCCCGCCGCGCAGCGCTGGGGTCTGCTGGCGCAGGCCTGGCTCACGGCGACGCGTACGGCCGGACTGGTCGGAGGCCGGGACGCCAAGGACCGCACGCTGTCGGCGCTGGGGCCCGGCCTGGACCGCTCGGCCGCCCCGGAGGTACGGCACCGGGTGCTGACCCTGCTCGCCGCACTGCCGGAGGGCACCTCCCCCACCGCCGAGTCCGTCCTGGACCGCCTGCGCTGGGAGCGTCCGCTGCGCGGCCCTCAGCAGGAGGACGACCTGCGCAGCAGGCTCGCCCGCTGGACACTGCACGAGGCGGAAATGCTGGGCGTGACGGGGCGGGGCGCGCTGTCCGCGCACGGGCGGGCACTGCTGGGGCCGGGCCCCTCGGCGGCGGCCGGGAAGCCGGTGGCCGCACATGGCGGCACCGGGCCCTCGGCCACCGGCCCCTCCACGACGGCCCCCCACAGGCCCGCGTCCGGTACCCGGGCCACCGCTCCGTCGGCCGCCGCGCCGTCGGACCCGTCCGGTTCCCCCGCCGGCCCCGGAGACAAGCTCCCCGTCCACCACGAGCACCCCCACCCCGCCGCTCCCCCGGAGCCCCTCTCCCCCGCCGAGCAGGCCGCGGCCACCGCCGCCGCCGCGCGGCTGCTCGCCCCGCTCCTGCCGGAGCCGCTCGACCACGTCCTGCTCCAGGCCGACCTCACGGCCGTGGCTCCGGGACCGTTGCGGCGGCCGCTCGCCGACATGCTGGGGATCCTCGCCGACGTGGAGTCGAAGGGCGGGGCCACCGTGTACCGGTTCACGCCGGGCTCGGTGCGGCGCGCGCTGGACGCCGGGCGCAGCGCCTCCGACCTGCACGCCTTCCTCGCCGAGCACGCGCGGACGCCGGTGCCGCAGCCGCTGGCGTACCTGATCGACGACGTGGCCCGTAAGCACGGCCATCTCCGGGTGGGCGCCGCCTCGGCGTACGTGCGCTGCGACGACGACGCGATGCTGAACGAGATCCTCGCCGACAAGCGGGCCGCGGGCCTGCGGCTGCGCCGCCTCGCGCCGACGGTGCTCGCCGCCCAGGCGGACCCGGCCGCCCTGCTGGAGGGCCTGCGCGCGATGGGCTTCGCGCCGGCCGCCGAGTCGGCGGAGGGCGACGTCCTGATCACCCGCGCCGACGCCCACCGCACCCCGCCGCGCACGGCCCCCGAGCCGGTGCCGGACGGCCCGCCGACACCGGACGACACACTGCTGGCGGCCGCGATCCGCGCCATCCGGGCGGGCGACCTGGCCGCCACGACACCGCGCAGGCCGAGCGCGGCCTCGACCTCCGTCACCGGGGGCGAACTGCCCCGTACCACCTCAGCCGAGACCCTCGCCGCCATGCAGGCCGCGGTCCTGACCGGCGAGGCGCTGTGGATCGGGTACGTCAACGCCGAAGGCGCCGCGAGTCAGCGGGTAGTCGCGCCGGTCCGGGTCGAGGGCGGGTTCGTGACGGCGTACGACCACACCGCGGACGAGGTGCGGACCTACCCGCTGCACCGGATCACGGGCGTCGCCGAGCTCGCGGACGAGGACGTCTGAGACACCTTCGGGTGTACGTGCCGTTCCATGCACGCCACGCCGGGCTTTTCCAACTGTCGAGGGACCTTACGGGCCCTTCCGCATCCCCCCGCGCGGCGCGGGGCAGCCACCCGGTGTCCTGATCACGCTCCAGCGAGCGCAACAGAGAGGCAGTCGTCACCATGCGCACAGCTCGTCGTCTCGCCACCGTCCTGGCCGCCGCAGCCCTGATGATGGGCGCCTTCACCGCCCAGGCGGCGGCGATCAGCGTCGACGTAGCCGGTCTGGTCGTCGAGACACCGCAGGTCTGACCCGACCCCGACGCACCGCTCGGGCCGGTCCGGCGCCCCAGGACCGGCCCGCCCGCCCCCTCGGCCCGCTCCACCCTCCGTCACGTGAAAGGCCCTGAACTCCGCATGCCCTCCAAGCGCCCCGTTCGCGCCCGTTCCGCCGCCGTCACCGCCGCCCTCGCCGCGGCCGCGGTGACGACCGTCCTCGCACCCGGGGCGTCGGCGGCCCCCGCCGCCCCGCTGCCGCTCCCGGCCGGCACGGAGTCGCTGGTCACCGAGGGGGTCACCATCGAAGGACCGCTGATCAACAACCTCACTCTGCCCACGCTGCACTAGTGCGCCGCATCCGGTAGCTGTCCCCGTCGATCCGCACCACCTCGGCGTGATGGGCCAGCCGGTCCACCATCGCCAGGGCGGAGGGGCCACCGAAGATCTCGTCCCAGCGGCCGAGGGGACGGTCGCTGGTCACGATCAGCGAGGCCCGTTCGTAGCGGTGCGCGACCAACTGGAAGAAGAGAGCCGCGGCGTCCGGCTCGAAGGGGGTGTAGCCGACCTCGTCGACGATCAGCAGGGGGTGGGCGTCCAGCGCTTCCAGTTCCTCGGCGAGGCGGCCGGCGTCCCGCGCCGCGGCCAGCCGGGCGGACCACTCGGCAGCGGTCGCGAACAGTACCGAGTGGCCCGCCTGGCAGGCGCGGACGCCGAGACCGACGGCCAGATGCGTCTTGCCGCTGCCGGGCGGTCCCACGAAGACCACGTTCCGGCGGGCGGCCACGAAGTCCAGCTTGCCGAGCCGGGCCACGGCCTCCTGGTCGAAGGAGCGGGGATGCCCGGCGTCGAAGTCCTCCAGCAGCTTGCGGGCGGGGAAGCGGGCGGCGCGCAGCCGCTGCTCGGTGCTGGGCTCGTCGTCGCGCGCGACGCCCTGGGCCGGGACGAAGACCTGTTCGGGGGCCTGCTCGGGGAGGTGCTCACGGTGCGCGTGCTGGGAGGCCCGCTCGGCCTGCGCGGCCATCGGCCCCGACATGTACGCCAGGATCGCCGCCGACGCGATGAAAGCCATGTGGATCACCGTGCCCCACAGCAGGGAGTGGCGCGAGGTGTGGTGGACGTCCACGAACATCTGCAGCAGATGGACGGAGGAGATGCCCACGATCGCGGTGGCGAGCTTGACCTTCAGCACGTTGGAGTTGACGTGCGAGAGCCATTCCGGCTGGTCGCGGTGGCCCTGGAGACCGATGCGGGAGACGAACGTCTCGTAACCGCCGACGATCACCATGATCAGCAGATTGGCGATCATGACGACGTCGACGAGCTTGAGCACGGCGAGCATGACGTACGTCTCGGTCGCCCGCCCGGTCACGCACCGGAGCACTAACGTCCACAACTCGTTGAAGAACTTGTAGACGTACACCCCCTGGGCGGCCACGAGGCCGAAGTAGAGCGGGGCCTGCAGCCAGCGGGTGGCGAACAGGGCGTACCCGAGAGTGGTGGTGGGCGGAGACGGCTCACGGCTGATGTGCGGCACGGTCGGCATTCTTCGCAGACGCCGCCGTCCAGGTGAAACCACACCACTCACACGAATGAAAAGACATCCTGTAGGACTACGAGGAGGATCAGGCACACTGGACGTTTGGCCCCACCGAGCATCCGGAAAGGCAGCCGCGCGTGAACGGACCACTGATCGTCCAGTCGGACAAGACCCTGCTCCTGGAGGTCGACCACGAGCAGGCGGACGCGTGCCGTCGGGCGATCGCGGCGTTCGCGGAGCTTGAGCGGGCGCCCGAGCACATCCACACCTACCGAGTGACACCGCTCGGCCTGTGGAACGCGCGTGCGGCCGGGCACGACGCCGAGCAGGTCGTGGACGCGCTGGTGACCTACAGCCGCTACCCCGTGCCGCACGCGCTGCTCGTCGACATCGCCGACACGATGGACCGGTACGGCCGGCTGACCCTCTCCAAGCACCCCGCGCACGGCCTCGTCCTCACCACCACCGACCGCCCGGTCCTGGAGGAGGTGCTGCGCTCCAAGCGGATCGCGCCCCTCGTCGGCGCCCGCATCGACCCGGACACCGTCGCCGTGCACCCCTCCGAGCGCGGGCAGATCAAGCAGACGCTGCTGAAGCTGGGCTGGCCGGCCGAGGATCTCGCCGGGTACGTCGACGGTGAGGCGCATCCGATCGAGCTGGCCGAGGACGGCTGGGCGCTGCGGCCGTACCAGAAGCAGGCCGTGGAGAACTTCTGGCACGGCGGCAGCGGTGTCGTCGTCCTGCCGTGCGGCGCCGGGAAGACGCTCGTCGGCGCCGGGTCCATGGCGCAGGCGAAGTCGACCACCCTGATCCTGGTCACCAACACCGTGTCCGCCCGGCAGTGGAAGCACGAACTGGTGAAGCGGACGTCGCTGACGGAGGACGAGATCGGCGAGTACAGCGGGACGCGGAAGGAGATCCGCCCCGTCACCATCGCCACGTACCAGGTGCTGACGACGAAGCGGAAGGGTGTCTATCCGCACCTGGAGCTCTTCGACTCCCGGGACTGGGGGCTCATCGTCTACGACGAGGTGCACCTGCTGCCCGCGCCCGTCTTCAAGTTCACCGCCGATCTCCAGGCCCGGCGCCGACTCGGACTGACCGCGACCCTCGTCCGGGAGGACGGGCGGGAGTCGGACGTGTTCTCGCTGATCGGGCCGAAGCGTTTCGACGCTCCCTGGAAGGAGATCGAGGCGCAGGGCTACATCGCGCCCGCGGACTGCGTGGAGGTGCGGGTCAACCTCACCGACTCCGAGCGGCTCGCGTACGCCACCGCCGAGCAGGAGGAGAAGTACCGCTTCTGCGCGACGACCGACACCAAGCGGAAGGTCACCGAGGCCCTGGTCCGCCGGTTCGCCGGGCAGCAGATCCTGGTCATCGGGCAGTACATCGACCAGCTCGACGAGCTGGGCGAGCATCTGAACGCGCCCGTGATCAAGGGTGAGACGTCGAACGCCCAGCGCGAGAAGCTGTTCGACGCGTTCCGCGAGGGCGAGATCAGCGTGCTGGTGGTCTCCAAGGTCGCGAACTTCTCGATCGACCTGCCGGAGGCGACCGTCGCCATCCAGGTCTCGGGCACCTTCGGCTCCCGCCAGGAGGAGGCCCAGCGCCTCGGCCGGGTGCTGCGGCCCAAGTCGGACGGGCACCAGGCCCACTTCTACTCGGTCGTCGCCCGCGACACGATCGACCAGGACTTCGCCGCGCACCGTCAGCGGTTCCTGGCGGAACAGGGGTACGCGTACCGGATCGTGGACGCGGACGAGATCCTCGCGGAGGGGTAGCGGGAAGGCACGGGCGTCCCGCGAGGGTCACTTGCGGCGGACGCCCGCTTCCTCGCTGTACTCACCGAGGATGATCACGTCGAAGGCGGCACCCGCGAACACCTTGACGGCACGCAGGGCTTCGCCGAGGCGGTGGTGGTGGTTCCCCTGGAGCGCGGTCGCTCCGTGGGGACCCACGGGTGCTGGGTGAATGGTTGCTGCGCTCATGTCTCCATGATGGATTCGGGGACATAAGAACGGCATCGGCCTGCAGGCCGAAGCCGCACCCCCTCCGCGTACACCTCCGGACGGACCGCGTACCCCGGTGAGGGGGGAGGCATCCCCTAGGGGGCGGACGGGGAACGGGCGGCGGCGGCCGCGGTCGGAATATTCGTTGGCCTCGGCCATCCCCTCTCCCCTAAAATCTCCGCTCTTGCCCGCCTCCCCCCGCGGAGTGCCGCCGCCCGGACGGAAACCGGTCGGCTCTCTCACCCACCTTCCCGCAGGTCCTCCGGAGGCACCCCCGTGTCCACGCCCGTCGACGACGCCCTCGACCCGCTCTCCCGTGAGCGCTCGCACCTCGCCGAGTCCCGCGCCGCCCTGCGTGCCATGCGCGAGGACGTGGAGGCCCTCGACATCAGCGACGTCACCGCGAACTGGGTCAACGCCGAGGTTTTGGCCCGCCAGATCGACGAGCGCATCAAGGCGCTGGCCGACCTCAGCGACACCCCGCTGTTCTTCGGCCGGCTCGACTACCTCCACGCCCCGGGCGTGGAGGCGGCGGAGGGCGCGGAGGGGGAGCGCTTCTACATCGGGCGCCGGCATGTGCACGACGCCGAGGGCGACCCGATGGTGATCGACTGGCGTGCGCCGGTGTCCCAGCCGTTCTACCGGGCCTCCAAGAACGACCCGATGGACATCGCGCTGCGCCGCCGGTTCGGCTACACGGGCGGCGACCTGACGGCGTACGAGGACGAGCACCTCTCCGATCCGGCGGAGGCGGCGAAGACCAGCAAGCTGCTCCAGCAGGAGATCGAGCGCCCGCGCGTCGGCCCGATGCGGGACATCGTGGCGACGATCCAGCCGGAGCAGGACGAGATCGTGCGGTCCGGGCTCGGCGGGACCGTGTGCGTGCAGGGAGGCCCGGGCACCGGGAAGACGGCCGTCGGCCTGCACCGGGTGGCGTACCTGCTGTACGCCCATCGTGAGCGGCTCGCCCGCACCGGCACGCTCGTCATCGGGCCGAACCGGTCCTTCCTGCACTACATCGAGCAAGTGCTGCCCGCGCTGGGCGAGTTGACGGTCCGGCAGGCCACCGTGGACGACCTCGTCGCCCACGTCGAGGTGCGCGGCACGGACGACGCGGCGGCCGCGGTGATCAAGGGCGACGCGCGGATGGCCCAGGTGCTGCGGCGGGCGGTCTACTCGCACGTGACCTTGCCGACCGAGCCGGTCGTCGTCGTACGCGGATCACGCCGCTGGCGGGTGCCGGCGTACGAGATCGAGGAGATGGTCCGCGAGCTGCTCGCCCGCGACATCCGCTACGGCGCCGCCCGGGAGGCCCTTCCGCAGCGGATCGCGCACGCGGTCCTGGTGCAGATGGAGCGGTCGGGCGAGGCGCCGGACGACCGGGTGCAGGACTCCGTGGCCCGCAACAGCGCGGTCAAGGCGGCCGTCAAGGCGATCTGGCCACCGGTCGAGCCGGCGAAGCTCGTGCTGCGGCTGCTGGCGGACGCGGACTTCCTCGCCGTGCACGCGGACGGAGTACTGAGCGAGGACGAGCAGAAGACCATCCTGTGGGCGAAGCCGGCGCGGTCGGTGAAGTCGGCCAAGTGGTCCGCGGCGGACGCGGTGCTGATCGACGAGACGGCCGACATCGTGTCCCGGACACCGTCCCTCGGCCATGTCGTCCTCGACGAGGCGCAGGACCTGTCCCCCATGCAGTACCGGGCGGTCGGGCGGCGCTGCACGACCGGTTCGGCGACGGTCCTCGGTGACCTGGCGCAGGGGACGACGCCCTGGGCCACGCGGAGTTGGGACGAGGCACTCGCCCACCTCGGCAAGTCCGACGGCGTGATCGAGGAGCTGACGGCCGGTTTCCGCGTACCGACGGACGTGATCACGTACGCCTCCCGTCTCCTCCCGCACATCGCGCCGGGCCTGACGCCGGTGGCGTCGATCCGTGAGAACCCGGGGCTCTTCGAGGTGCGTGCGGTGCCGGGGGCGGACGAAGTGGTCGCCGCCTGCGAGGAGTTGCTGCGCAACGAGGGCTCGATCGGCCTGATCGCGGCGGACGCGCGCATTCCGGTGTTGTCGGAGGCGCTCGCGGCGGCGGGGATCACGTACCTGGCGCCCGGCGAGGAGACCACCCGGCAGACGCGCCTGACGCTGGTGCCCGCGTCGCTCGCGAAGGGCCTGGAGTACGACTATGTCGTCCTGGACGAGCCCCAGGCCGTGGTGGACGGGGAGCCTGACGAACGGACGGGACTGAGGCGGCTGTACGTCGCGCTGACGCGAGCGGTGTCGGGCCTGATCGTGACGCATACGACGGCCCTGCCGACGCCGTTGGGCTGAGCGCCGGGGTTGTGCCGGGCGGTTCGGGGGCGGGCGGATGCCTGACGTCCCGGGCTGCGAGCTCCGTGCCGGGCGATTCCGTCGCACCCGGGCAGCGGGCAGCAGGCGTCAGGCGGGCAGATTCCGTTCCTGTCGCGCTGCGAGCGCCGGGCGGGGCGCTCCCGCCCACCGGACCGCGGACCCCCGGGCGAGGCATTCCTGTCGTACCGCGTCCGGGGGTGCGGGCTGGTTGCGTGGCTCGCCGCCCCCGAGGGGATCACGGCCGACCGCGCGCCTCGGAGGGGATTCGCGGCCGACCGCGCGCCCCCGAGGGGATTCGCGGCCGACCGCCTCCCGCCGGGCCCGCTCCCGGCTCCCCCGGCCCGGGCAGTCGTACCGCCGGGGCGGCCCGGGTGGGTGCGGGCGGCGGCCCGTCCGCGCCGGGTCTCGCGGCCCGCCCCGCCCCGAGGCCCCTGCCTACGCGACCCCTCGCACGACCCCGTCCAGCACGGCCCGCCACTCGGCCACCGCCTCCGCCGAGACCGCCCCCGCCCAGCCGTCCGGCCGCGCCGCCCCGCCGATGTGGAACGCGTCGATCCCTGCCGCCAGCAGCTTCGGCACATGGTCGAGACGCAAACCGCCGCCCACCAGGATCCGCTGCTCGTACCCCGGCTCCCCCTCCCGTGCCGCCTCCGCGAGCAGCGTGGGAAGCCCGTCGTCCACGCCGGCCGCGGAGCCCGCCGTGAGGTACGTGTCCAGCCCCGGCATCCCGTCCAACTGCTTGCGCAGCGCATCCCGGTCAGCGGCCCGGTCCAGCGCCCGGTGGAAGGTCCAGCGGCATCCGTCCAGCTCGCCCACCACCCGCTCGACGGCCCCGAGGTCCAGACCGCCGTCCGCATCGAGGAACCCGAGCACGAACTCCTCGGCCCCGATCCCCCGCATCTCGCGAGCCACCCCCGCCAGTCGGTCGACGTCCCCCGCCGCGAACCCGTCCGCCAGCCGGAGCATCACGCGAAGGTCGATGTCGACGGCGTCCCGGATCCCGGCCACGGTCCCGACCGACGGCGTCAACCCGTCGGCCGCCATGTCGGTGACCAGTTCGAGCCGGTCCGCACCCCCGGCCTGGGCGGCGACCGCGTCCTCGACGCCGAGGGCGATCACCTCCAGGACTGCACGCTTGCTCATGGGACCCCATTCCTCGGCATTCGACGGCGACGGCAGAACTACAGGTCTAGTCCAATCCAAGGGTACGGGGTGGAGCGGCCGCGGCAGCGGAGGGCCGCCCACTTGGCGGGATCGCACCGGTCATGGCGTCCCGCACCGCCCCCGGCGGCCGGCCCGGGACAATGAGGGCATGGCCGACCTCGAAGACCTCCGCTCCCGCTGGCTGCGCACCCTGCTCGCGGCCCGTGCCGACGACTCCTGCGCCATCGCCCCAGAGCGCTACGGGGACGCCCTGCTGCGCCGCTGGTCGGAACCGCAGCGGCGCTACCACACCGTCGAGCACCTGGCGGCGGTCCTCGCTCACATCGACGTACTGGAGGAGTACGCCGACGACGTGCCGGCGGTGCGGCTCGCGGCCTGGTTCCACGACGCCGTGTACCTGCCGGAACGGTCGACGAACGAGGAGCGCTCCGCCCGCCTCGCCGAACGCGCCCTCCCGGAGGCCGGCGTCCCCGCCGAGCGGACCGCCGAGGTGGCCCGTCTCGTCCGTCTCACCACCACCCACGCCCCGGCGCCGGACGATCGCAACGGCCAGGTCCTGTGCGACGCCGACCTCGCGATCCTCGCCGCCCCGCCCTCCGCGTACGCCGCCTACACCGCCGCCGTCCGCGAGGAGTACCACTTCGTGCCGAACGACGCCTTCCGCGCCGGCCGCTGCGCGGTTCTGCGCCAACTGCTCGACCTGCCCCGCCTGTTCAGCACGCCGTACGGCCACGAGAAGTGGGAGGCCACGGCCCGCTACAACCTCTCCTCCGAGCTGGAAATGCTGTCGCTGTGACCAGCCGGGCACCGTAGCCTCTCGGCATGCGAGACATGAGCGGGGAACACATACAGGAAGCAGTGGCGAGCTGTGTGGCACTGCTGCGCACGGCGGCGGACCGGGACTGGACGGCCGTCCGGGCCGGGCGGCTGGAGTGGGACTGCCACACCACCGCGTTCCACATCGCCGAAGACCTCATCGCCTACGCCGCCAACCTGGCCGGACGCGCACAGAGCGCCTACGTCCCGTTCGAGATCACCCTCGACGAGGGCACCGACAACGAGGGCCTGCTCCAGGTCATCGAGACCACCGGCGCGTTGCTCACCGCCACCGTCCGCACCACCCCCCGCGAGGTCCGCGCCTTCCACCCGTACCCCTTCCGCAGCGCCAACCGCGAGGGCTTCGCCGCGATGGGGGTCGCGGAGGTCCTGCTGCACACGCACGACATCGCCGAAGGGCTGGGCCTGGCGTACGAACCGCCCGTCGAACTGCCCAAGTTCGTCCTCACGACGATCTTCCCGCACGTACAGCGCGAGCCCGACGACCACTGGGGCACCCTGCTGTGGGCCACCGGCCGCGGCGAGCTGCCCGGTCGCGCGCCGGTCACCGAGTGGCGCTGGCGCAACAACCTGGTCATCCCCACCGACCGCCTCACCCTCCAGGGCGTCACTCCCGCGGCCGCCGCCGATCTGAGCGCGGGCGGCGACGGCGGGTTCACCTGGATCGTGGGCGGCCCCTTCGAGGGGACGAGGGAGGCGGCCGGGATGATGCTGAACGCCTACGAGACGGGCGTGCACCGCCCCGAGTTCGGCCTGTTCGTCCTCGTCAGGAAGGAGGACGGCCTCGCGGTCGGCGGCATGGGCTTCCACGGCGCCCCCGACGAGGAGGGCCGGGCCGAGGTCGGCTACGACCTGGTGGAGGGCGCCCGCGGCCGCGGTTACGCGAGCGAGGCACTGAACGCGCTCTCGGAGTGGGCGCTGGCCAGGGACGACGTACGACTCCTGTGCGCCACCGTGGAGGCCGGCAACGTCCCGTCGCAGGGCGTCGCCTCGCGCGCCGGGTATGTGCGGGCGACGGTCGAGGAGGAGCGGGCCGCGCGAGGGGAACAGGATGTGAACGGCACGGACGGCGCGCTGCGGTTGTACGTCCGCGGGGAACGGCAGTCCGCGGCCTAGCCTGGGGCGAGCCGACCCGCATCGCCGGAGGGAACCGCCGTGTCGTTCACCGACGAGGAGCTCGCCTACCTGCGCGCGAACCCGCTCGCCCGCTTCGCCAGCCTGTGCGCGGGCGAGCAGCCCGATGTGGTGCCGGTGGCCCTCGACTTCGACGGCACCCGTTTCTGGGTGGGCGGTCCCGGCCCTGACGTCCTCGGCACCCGCAAGTTCCGCAACGTCGCGCAGGGCCGCCGCAAGGTGGCCTTCGTCGTGGACGACCTGGTCTCCGTCGAGCCGTTCGTCGCCCGCGGCATCCGGGTGTACGGCGTCGCGGACGGCCCCGTGGAGCGGGACGGCATGGTGGGCCCCGGTCACTACCTGCGCATCACGCCGACGCTCTCGTGGAGCTGGAACCTGGCGGACCCGCCCCGCCCGGCCGGGGATGCCTGGTACGCCACGCGCCGCACCGAACACCGCACGTGAGTGGCCCACGTCACATCCGTCCGTGTCACATCTCGTGGAGCCGTCCCGTCGTAAGTGTGTAACCCACGACAACGGCCAAGGAGTTCACCATGGGCGCCCGTCTCAACGTCTTCGAGATCCCGACCGCCGGCAAGGTCATCAAGCACATCGTCTCGGCGAGCAAGGTGGTGCACGACTCGCCGCTGCCGGTCACCACGCAGAACCTGGTGACCCTGCGCGCCAGCCAGATCAACGGCTGCGGCTTCTGCACCGACATGCACAGCAAGGACGCCGTGGCGGCGGGCGAGGACTGGCTGCGGCTCAACCTGGTCGCGGCGTGGCGGGAGGCCACCTGCTTCACCGATGCCGAGCGCGCCGCCCTCGAACTGGCGGAGGAAGGCACCCGTATCGCGGACGGGGCCGGCGGGGTCCCGGACGAGGTCTGGGAGAACGCCGCCAAGCACTACGACGAGGAGCAGCTCGCCGCCCTGGTGTTCCTGATCGGCCTCATCAACGCCTTCAACCGGATGAACGTGATGATCCAGCAGCCCGCGGGCGACTACAAGCCCGGCCAGTTCGCCTAGGTCGTGTGCCGGCCGGAGGCATCGCGGCCCGGAGGGCCGGGACGGCGGACCCGGCCCTCCGCCCGTCCCTTCGGCCTGCGCAACCCCGACGCCTGCAACAGCCTCACCACCTCGCGGCTGCCGACCTCCACGGCGCCCGCGCGGACCGCGTCGGCGTACCGGTGCGAGGGAATGTCGTAGTGATCCCGCTCGAAGGCCCGTGCCGGGACCCCCAACCGTTCGGCGAACGCGTGCAGTTCGTCGTACGACACGTCGCTGACCAGGTGTGACCACATACGCCCGTGCCCGGGCCAGGTCGGGGGGTCGATGTAGATCGTCACTGCGTCATGTACCCCTCACCCGTCCCCCGGCCCGGCCCTGCCCCGCCCCCGCTCCGTCCGTTCACGAGGACGGCGTCCCGCCCGCGCCGCACGACCCGAGCGAGCCCACGGGGGCGACCTTCACCCCCGCCTCGTGGCACACCCAGTGCGGATCGGGGCCCAGTTCCGGCTCGACGTCCAGCGCGTGCGGGTCGCCGGTGCCGCACACCGGGCACAGCGGCCAGCGGCCGTGCCGGTCCAGCAGGGCGTCCTGCACGTCCTGGGCGACCAGTCCGGCCACGTACGCCACGCCTTCCGGCCACTGCTCCACCCACCAGCGCCGCTGCACGACCGACTCCTCGACCAGCGACACGACGTCCGCCTCGGCGACCTCACCCGCGACCAGGTCGGCGAGTACGAGGGCGCGGGCCGTGTGCAAAGCCTGCTCCAGCGGACCGATGGATTCCATGCCCCTATTGTGCGCACCCTTGACCACGGGACGGCGATGAAAATACCTTTCAGATGTGACCCGTGAAGTGAAGGAAACTTTCGGCGGTGCTCCCCCCGCACCCGCGGCCCTCGCGGCCAAGGTGCGCACGCTCGCCCCGTCGATGACCCGCTCCATGCAGCGCGTCGCCGAAGCGGTCGCCGGCGACCCGGCGGGCTGCGCGGCCCTCACGGTCACCGGTCTCGCCGAACTCACCGGCACCAGCGAGGCCACCGTGGTGCGCACGGCCCGCCTCCTCGGCTACCCCGGCTACCGCGACCTGCGCCTCGCCCTCGCCGGTCTCGCCGCCCAGCAGCAGTCGGGTCGGGCTCCCGCCATAACGACGGACATCGCGGTGGACGACCCCATCGCCGACGTGGTGGCCAAGCTCGCCCACGACGAGCAGCAGACCCTCGCGGACACCGCCGCCGGACTCGACACCGCCCAGCTCGGGGCAGCCGTCTCGGCCGCCGCCGCGGCCCGCCGTATAGACGTCTACGGTGTGGGCGCCTCGGGACTCGTCGCCCAGGACCTCACGCAGAAGCTGCTGCGGATAGGGCTCATAGCCCACGCGCACAGCGATCCGCACCTCGCCGTGACGAACGCCGTGCAGCTGCGCGCGGGTGACGTGGCGATCGCCATCACCCACTCCGGCTCCACCGGGGACGTCATCGAGCCGCTGCGGGTGGCGTTCGAGCACGGGGCCACCACGGTCGCCATCACCGGGCGCCCGGACGGGCCGGTCACCCAGTACGCCGATCACATCCTCACGACGTCCACGGCACGGGAGAGCGAGCTGCGTCCGGCGGCGATGTCGTCGCGGACCAGCCAGCTGCTCGTGGTGGACTGCCTGTTCGTCGGTGTTGCCCAGCGGACCTACGAGACGGCGGCGCCGGCGCTGGCGGCGTCCTACGAGGCGCTGGCACACCGGCATCGTCGGTAGACCGCAGGTCTGACGGCCCCCGGGCCGGACAGCACACCGCACAGTGGAAAGAGCCGCCTCCCTCATGACCTCCACATCCGACCCCCGCGCCCTTCGCGCCGAGCTGGACTCCCTGACCACCGAGGCGTTCCGCCCCGAACTCGCCGGGATCGACCGGCTCGCGACCCTCGACATCGCCCGGCTCATGAACGGCGAGGACTCCGCCGTACCGGCGGCCGTCGCCGCGCGCCTCCCGGAGATCGCCGCCGCCATCGACGCCGTGGCCGAGCGGATGGCCCGGGGCGGCCGACTCGTCTACGCGGGCGCGGGCACGGCGGGCCGCCTGGGCGTGCTCGACGCCTCCGAGTGCCCGCCCACCTTCAACACCGCCCCCTCCCAGGTCGTCGGCCTCATCGCGGGCGGCCCGGAAGCGATGGTCACCTCCGTCGAGGGCGCCGAGGACTCCGCGGACCTGGCTCGCGCCGACCTGGACGCCCTCGCGCTCACCCCCGCCGACACGGTGGTCGGCATCTCCGCCTCCGGACGCACCCCGTACGCGATCGGCGCGGTCGAACACGCCCGCGCGCGGGGCGCGTTGACGATCGGCCTGGCCTGCAACCCGGGCAGCGCCCTCGCTGCCGCCGCCGAGCACGGCCTGGAGATCGTGGTGGGCCCGGAGCTGCTGACCGGCTCGACCCGCCTGAAGGCCGGGACCGCCCAGAAGCTGGTCCTCAACATGCTCTCGACGATCACGATGATCCGCCTGGGCAAGACCTACGGAAACCTGATGGTCGACGTCCGCGCCTCCAACGACAAGCTCCGCGCCCGCTCCCGCCGCATCGTCGCCCTGGCCACGGGCGCGAACGACACCGAGGTCGAACGGGCCCTCACGGAGGCGGACGGCGAGGTGAAGACGGCGATCCTGATCCTGCTGACAGACGTGGACGCCACCACCGCGACGGAGCTGCTGGCCGCGGCGAACGGTCATCTGCGGGAGGCCGTGCGGGCGGGCGGATCCTGACCTGCTGCTCGCGACGCTCGCCGCCTCGGTCCTCATCCTGCGCCGCAGCCGCCGGCGAGGAGAATGAGCACCGCCGATCCCCCAACTCCCTTGCTAGCGTGCCCCCATGACGGAACCGACGACCTTCCCCTTGGGCGGCGAACTGGAAGTACGGCGACTGGGATACGGGGCCATGCACCTGCGGCCCGGGACGGCCGAGGCGCGCGCGGGCTGTCTCGCGGTCGTACGGCGCGCGGTCGGCCTCGGCGTCACGCTGGTGGACACGGCGCACATGTACGGCTGGGGTGCCAACGAGGATCTCCTCGCCGAAGCCCTGCACCCTTACCCGCAAGGGCTCGTGATCGCCACGAAGGTGGGCATCCGGCGTACCGCCTCCGGCGAGGGCTGGCGGCACGCGGGCGAGCCCGGCGACCTGCGCGCCCAGGTCGACGAAGCGCTGCGCCGCCTCCGCCTGGACCGCATCGAACTGCTTCAGCTCCACCGCCTCGACCCGGGCGTCCCGCTCCCCGACCAGCTCGGCGCCCTCCGCGACCTGCGTGACGAGGGCAAGGTGGGCCACATCGGCCTGTCCGAGGTGACGGTCGCCGAACTGGCCGAGGCTCGCGGCATCGTGGACATCGCGAGCGTCCAGAACCGCTACAACCTCCTCGACCGCGAGCACGAACCCGTACTCGCGGCCTGCGAGGCGGCGGGCATCGCCTTCCTGCCCTGGCGGCCCGTCGCGGCCGGGACGACGGGGACCCGGTCGGAGATCGCCGCGGTGGCGAAGGAGGTCGGCGCCACCGCGACACAGGTCGTCCTGGCCTGGCTGCTGGCCCACTCGCCGGTGATCCTGCCCATCCCGGGCACCACGAGCATCGCGCATCTGGAGGAGAACCTCGGCGCGGCCGCCGTCCACCTGACCCGGGAGCAGTACGACCGCCTCACCCGCGCCGCCGAGTCCGTCTGACCGACGGACCCGTGCCGGTCCCGCCGCCCCGGCTTAGGCGACGTGCCACGGCCAGGGTCACGGCCGCGGCCGTGACCGCCGTGAAGTGGCCCTCGGCGTACCCGCCTTCGTCGAAGACCTCAAGCGGCCTCGATGAGCCAGAAGGGCGCCGCGTCCACCAGCGGCGTCACCGACGTCACGGACAGCCCCGCGCGCCCGCACACGTCCTCGAAGTCCTCGCGGGTGCGCTCCCGGCCACCCACGTTGACCAGCATGTTGAGGTCGCTCAGGTAGGTGACCTCGTCGTCCGTGACGGTTTCCGGCAGCACCGGCTCCACGATCAGCACCCGCCCGCCGGGCGGCAGCACCTCGCGGCAGTGGCGGAGGATCGTCACCGCCTGGTCGTCGGACCAGTCGTGCAGGATGCTCTTCATCAGGTAGAGCTGCGAACCGGCCGGGACGGCACGGAAGAAGTCCCCGGCGACCAGGGAGCACCGCTGCTGAAGCCCGTGCCGTTCAAGGGTCTTCGGCGCCTGGGCGAGACCGTCCGTCGTGTCGAGGACGACGCCGGTGAGCCCGGGGTGCGCGGCGAGGACGGCGGCCAGGAGGGTGCCGTCGCCGCCGCCGACGTCCGTGACCGAGGTGTACCGGCCGAAGTCGAAGGCGTACGGCAGCACCGCGGCGGTCTCCGCGACGGCCTGGCTCATCGCGGCGTTGAACTGGGCCGACAGTTCCGGGTGTTGGGAGAGGTGACTGAAGAAGTCGGTACCGAAGACCGCGTCGAAGGCGATGTCGCCGGTGCGGACGCTGCGGTCCAGGTGCTCCCACGCGCGGATGATGGCGGGCTCGGTGAACATCCGCACGAACGACGTCAGGGACTCGGGGTGGGCCGGGTCGAGGAGGCCGCCCGCGGGGGTCACCGAGAAGGTGTCCGGGGTGTGTTCCCGCAGCAGGCCGAGGCCGGTCAGGGCGCGCAGCAGGCGGGTCATGGGCTGGACCTCGGCTCCGGCGGCGACGGCCACCTCGGTGGCAGGGCGCGGCTTGTCGCCGACCAGCTCCGGGACCTTCAAGCGGACGGCCGCGCGCAGGGTCTGGGCGGCCATGCTTCCGAAGGCGAGGCGGACGATCAGGTCGCGGTCGGCCATGTCAGCCGCTGCTCGGACGTCGGTGTCGGGCACAGAGGTGTTCCTTCCAGGAGTGGGTGTGGTGGAGATCCGTGCGGTCGAGATCCGTGTGAGAAAGATCCGTGTGGTGGACAGAGACGCCGCTAGCCGGCGGACGTGACGGTCCCGGCCAGGGCGCCCGGCGTGCATCCGGCGAGGGCGAGCACATCGCGGTGAAGGTGGGACTGGTCGGCGTAGCCGCAGTTCATGGCGGTGTCGCTGATGCTCGCGCCCGCGCACAGTGCCCTGGCGGCGCGGTCGAAGCGGACCAGCATGGCGGCCCGCTTGGGGGTGAGGCCGATCTGCGCGCTGAACCGGGACCACAGCCGCTTGCGGCTCCACCCGATCGACGCGGCGAGGTCCTCGACCCGCACGTGTCCCCGGCGGGCCACGATGGTGTCCCAGGCGGCGGCGACCTCGGGTGCCATCGCCGGGGCACGGGTGGCCCGCCGCGTGAGGAAGTCGTCCATGAGCGCGAGGCGTTCCGGCCACGTCACGGCTTCGGTCATACGCTCGCGAAGGCGTCGCTCGTGCCGCCCCCACAGGTCCTCCAGGCCGGTCACCGACCCGTCGAGCTCACCTGGGGGGACACCCAGCAGCGCATACGCGGCCCCGGGCGACAGACAGACCTCGACGCACTCGATCCCCTCGCCGCGGACGCGGGCGGGGCCGGGCGACAAGGAGGCGACGAAGCTCCCCGGAGACCGCGGTCCGTCGGGACCCTCGACCGTGACCGGGCCGTCCCCGAGCCCGACGACGAGGACCACGACGGGCTGGGGCAGCACCATCATGTCCAGCCCTCCCGCCGCGCGGTCGCGGAACCCGGCCATCCGGACGCCGTCGAGGGACGTACCGGCGGGCAGGGCGACCTCCCAGCCGTGGTCGGTGCCGCGATGCACGGGGGCGGACCCCAGTTCCTGACTGCGCATGACACCAGCGTCACCGAATCCGGCGGCCCTGTCTTGGACGAAAGTTCCACGCCGGACCGGCGCACAGAGGACAGGATCTGACCTCAATGGCTCCTAACGTGGTCCACGACCGCTGGAACACACGTCCTTGGAGGCCAACGCCATGAGCGAGACCACCCCCGCCACCGCCCCCGTCACCGGCGAGCGCGCCGACCTGCTGGAGTCCCTGGCCAAGCACCGCGAGTTCCTGCGCCTGACCGCCCGTGATCTCACCGACGAGCAGGCCGGGCAGCGGACCACGGTCAGCGAGCTGTGCGTGGGCGGTCTCATCAAGCACGTCACGGCGATGGAGCAGAACTGGGTGGACTTCATCGAGCACGGCCCGTCGCCGAAGGCCGACTTCGACGCCATGACCGAGGAGGACTGGGCCCGGCGGGCCGACGAGTTCCGGATGCTGCCCGGCGAGACGCTGGCAGGCGTGCTGGCCGCGTACGACAAGGTGGCGCGCCGCACCGACGAGTTGGTGGCCACCCTGCCCGACCTGGACGCCTCCCACCCCCTGCCCAAGGCCCCCTGGTACGAGCCCGGTGCCCACTGGTCGGCCCGCAGGGTGCTGCTCCACATCATCGCCGAGACGGCCCAGCACGCCGGGCACGCCGACATCATCCGGGAGTCCCTGGACGGCGCGAAGAGCATGGGCTGACCATTGGCGGACGGCCCGGGGACTGGCACAGACTGGCACCCATGAACCACGCCCAGCTGACCGCCCTGGGCCGCGCCCTCCGCCTCCTCGGCGAGCACGGCGAGGCCCTCACCGCCACCACCCCGGACGCCAGGCTGCACGAGGTGAGGGCGGACCTGCGCCGTGCCCTCGACCTGCTCGACGAGAGCGTCGCCGGCGCCGCCCCCAGCACGCGCTGCCCGGAACACCCCACCGGACCGGTCGACCCCGCCGCCCCCGACCTGTGCCTGCTGTGCGAGACCCGGCGCCGAGCCGCCCGCCGCTCCGAGTTCAACGGCCCCGCCCCCGCCGTACCCCGCACGTCCGAGCACCCCGTCCCCTCCCGCTACGGCGTCCGGGGTGACCGCCCCCAGCCCCAGCAGCGCTGGCTGCCGGAGCTGTGGAACGGGCAGGAGTGGCAGCTGTGCGGTACCCCGCGCCGGGACCGCCGGGAGGCCGAGCTCTATCTCGCCGCCCAGCGCCGGGGACCGCGTCCCGCGATGGCGTACCGGCTCGTGCACGAGTTCACGGACTACGAGGTGCTGCGGGTGTGGGGGACCCCGATGCGGGTCGACATCGAGCCGATGGGCAACCTGTAGGCGGCCTTCCGGCCAGGACTTCGCCGCCGCGCCCGCCGACGCCTCGGGCCCCGGCCGTCGGCCCCGGAGCGACCGGCCTCCCTGCCGGCGAACCCTCATCTCCCGGACGACGGCAGGGTGTCGGGGGTCAGCTCAGCGTCTTGAGCGCCGCCGCGTCGTACGCCTTCAGCTCGTCGAGGCGGCCGCCGAGGACCTTCGCCGCCCACTCGGGGTCCTGGAGCAGGGCACGGCCGACGGCCACCAGGTCGAACTCCTCGCGCTCCAGACGGTCCAGCAGGTCGTCGATGCCCTTGACCGCGGATCCCTCGCCCACGAAGGCGTGGATGAAGTCACCGTCCAGGCCGACCGAGCCGACCGTGATGACGGGCCTGCCGGTCAGCTTCTTCGTCCAGCCGGCCAGGTTGAGGTCGGAGCCGTCGAACTCCGGGATCCAGTAGCGGCGGGTGGAGGCGTGGAAGGCGTCGACACCGGCCGCGGCCAGCGGGGTGAGGATGGCCTCCAGTTCCTCGGGGGTCTCGGCGAGACGGGCGTCGTAGGCCTCCTGCTTCCACTGCGAGTAGCGGAAGATGACGGGGAAGGAGGCGGAGACCTTCTCCCGCACGGCGGCCACGATCTCCGCCGCGAACTTCGTACGGGCCACCGGGTCGCCGCCGTACGGGTCCGTGCGGCGGTTGGTGCCCGCCCACAGGAACTGGTCGAGCAGGTAGCCGTGGGCGCCGTGGAGCTCGACACCGTCGAAGCCGATGCGCTCGGCGTCCGCGGCGGCCTGCGCGAAGGCACCGATGACGTCGTCCAGATCGCTCCGGGTCATCACCCTGCCCGTGGGCTCGGTCGCGCCGATGCGCAGACCGGAGGGGCCGACGGCGGGGGCGTCCGCGAAAGGCGGCTGGCCCTGCTTGCGGACCATGCCGATGTGCCACAGCTGCGGGACGATCGTGCCGCCCGCCGCGTGCACCGCCTCGGCGACCTTCGCCCAGCCCGCGAGCTGCTCCTCACCGTGGAAGCGCGGGACGCGGTCGCTCTGCCCGGCCGAGTCGTGACCGACGTACGTCCCCTCGGTCACGATCAGACCGACGCCGGCGGCGGCGCGGCGGGCGTAGTACGACACCACGTCCTCGCCGGGAACACCGCCCGGCGAGAACATGCGCGTCATCGGGGCCATGACGATGCGGTTCGGCACGGTCAGACCGTTGATCACGGCAGGCCGGGACAGGATCTGGGCCGCACGGGAGGCGGGGGTCTCGGTGACGGTCACGCGGGTCTCCTCGGGGTGGTGTCTGCAAACCGGTGAGTATGTGCGCATGCATTGTTGCAGCCTCTTAAGCAACTGATCGTACGGGCGCCGCATTCCTCATCCCACCCCGTCCGGCCGTGACCCCGGACACGCCCGAGGGCGGCACCCCCTGTCTCCAGGGAGTGCCGCCCTCGGTAGGACGAGCCCGATCCGCGAGGGATCAGAAGTCCATGTCACCGCCCGGCATGCCGCCACCGGCGGGCGCGGCGGCCTTCTCCGGCTTGTCGGCGATGACGGCCTCGGTGGTGAGGAACAGCGCGGCGATGGAGGCGGCGTTCTGCAGCGCGGAACGGGTCACCTTCGCCGGGTCGATGATGCCCTCGGCGATCATGTCGACGTACTCACCGGTCGCGGCGTTCAGGCCGTGACCGACGGCGAGGTTGCGGACCTTCTCCACGACGACGCCGCCCTCGAGACCACCGTTGACGGCGATCTGCTTCAGCGGGGCCTCCAGCGCGAGCTTCACGGCGTTGGCGCCGGTCGCCTCGTCACCCTCCAGCTCCAGCTTCTCGAAGACCTGGGAGGCCTGCAGCAGGGCCACGCCACCACCGGCGACGATGCCCTCCTCGACGGCCGCCTTGGCGTTGCGCACGGCGTCCTCGATGCGGTGCTTGCGCTCCTTGAGCTCCACCTCGGTGGCGGCACCGGCCTTGATGACCGCGACGCCGCCGGCGAGCTTCGCCAGGCGCTCCTGCAGCTTCTCGCGGTCGTAGTCCGAGTCGCTGTTCTCGATCTCGGCACGGATCTGGTTCACACGGCCGTTGACCTGCTCGGAGGAGCCGGCACCGTCGACGATGGTGGTCTCGTCCTTGGTGATGACGACCTTGCGGGCCTTGCCCAGCAGGTCGAGCGTGGCGTTCTCCAGCTTGAGGCCGACCTCCTCGGAGATGACCTCGCCGCCCGTGAGGATGGCGATGTCGCCGAGCATGGCCTTGCGGCGGTCGCCGAAGCCCGGGGCCTTGACGGCGACGGACTTGAAGGTGCCGCGGATCTTGTTGACGACCAGGGTCGACAGGGCCTCGCCCTCGACGTCCTCGGCGATGATCAGCAGCGGCTTGCCCGACTGCATGACCTTCTCCAGCAGCGGGAGCAGGTCCTTGACCGAGGAGATCTTGGAGTTGGCGATCAGGATGTACGGGTCGTCGAGGACGGCCTCCATACGCTCCATGTCGGTGGCGAAGTACGCCGAGATGTAGCCCTTGTCGAAGCGCATACCCTCGGTGAGCTCCAGCTCCAGACCGAAGGTCTGGGACTCCTCGACGGTGATGACGCCTTCCTTGCCGACCTTGTCCATGGCCTCGGCGATGAGCTCGCCGATCTGGGTGTCGGCGGCGGAGATGGAGGCCGTGGAGGCGATCTGCTCCTTGGTCTCGACGTCCTTCGCCTGCTCCAGCAGGGCGGCGGAGACGGCCTCGACGGCCTTCTCGATACCGCGCTTGAGGGCCATCGGGTTGGCGCCGGCGGCTACGTTGCGCAGGCCTTCCTTGACCAGGGCCTGGGCGAGAACGGTCGCGGTGGTCGTACCGTCACCGGCGACGTCGTCCGTCTTCTTGGCGACTTCCTTGACCAGCTCGGCGCCGATCTTCTCGTACGGGTCCTCGAGCTCGATCTCCTTGGCGATGGACACACCATCGTTGGTGATCGTGGGGGCGCCCCACTTCTTCTCGAGGACGACGTTGCGACCCTTGGGGCCGAGCGTCACCTTCACGGCGTCCGCGAGCTGGTTCATGCCGCGCTCGAGGCCGCGCCGCGCCTCCTCGTCGAACGCGATGATCTTGGCCATGTGAAGTGGTCCCTCCAGGACTGGGGGTGATTCCTTCGGACCGCGCCCGCGCCCGCGACGGACGGCCTGCCTGCCTCGTGGTTCCTTGCCCCACCCGGCCTGCGGGCCTCACCGACCCGGTCCTTCGTTGTCACTCTCACCTTCAGAGTGCTAACGCCAATGATTAGCACTCGCCCCTGTCGAGTGCAAGCGGCTCTCGTGTTCGGGCGGGGCGCTCAGCCCGGCGCACACGGGCTCGGAGGGGGCCCCGGGCATGGCGAAGGGTCCGCACCCCGGGAGGTGCGGACCCTTCGAAGAACGTCGCTGCAGTGTCGACGCGTGCTTCAGCTGGTCGCCAGACGGACCATGTCCGCCTGCGGCCCCTTCTGGCCCTGCGAGATCTCGAAATCGACCCGCTGACCTTCCTCCAGGGTGCGGTACCCGTCCATCTGGATCGCGCTGTAGTGGACGAAAACATCCGCACCACCGTCGACCGCGATGAAGCCGTACCCCTTCTCCGCGTTGAACCACTTGACGGTGCCCTGAGCCATGCCTAACTCCCCTATTACTGGCCCTTGCACAGATCCACACTTCGCGGATCCGGGTCAGACCTCACCCCCCATCGGTCGGGGGCGTGCGCCGGAACGCGTCGACCGCGGCTGAATGTATCTGCCCAACTGCCCTCTGCAACAGGTCAATCGGACGAGAAATCCGGGCACGGCCGGTCGGGAATGTGGGGACAATTCCCCTGACTTCAGGTCAAGTCGGACCCGGCAAACATGACAAAAGCCGCATAAAACCCACACAGTTTGGCTACTTCTTGTCGGGCATGCGGCAGAAATGCAGGGCTGTCGACTCAGGGATCGGCAGCTCGTTCCCCAACTGTACCTCGCTCAACCACACAGAATTGCCCCCTCCGCTTCTCTCACGGTGGGGGCAATTCGATGAACCCTCGGTAATTGGCGTTACCGACGGTAATGATCGGTCATTCGGTCAGCCGTGCTCAGCCGCCGGCGACGGCCGGAATGATGGAAACGCCCGCTCCGTCCGGGGTGGCCGTCTCCAGTCCCTGCTCGAAGCGCACGTCGTCGTCGTTGACGTACACGTTGACGAACCGGCGCAGCTTGCCCTGGTCGTCGAGAACACGGGCGGCGATCCCGGTGTGGTTCTTCTCCAGGTCGGCGATGACCTCGCCGAGGTTCGCGCCCTCGGCGGCGACCTCGGCCTGACCGCCGGTGTAGGTGCGCAGGATGGTGGGGATGCGGACGGTCACGCTCATGCGAGGCCAGCCTCTCGGAAGGAGTCCAGGTTCGGGCGGATGGTGGCGGTGAGGCCGGTACCGGCCACCGCGTCGAGGGTCTTCAGGCCGTCGCCGGTGTTGAGGACGACGGTGGTCTTGGCGGGGTCGAGCAGACCGTTGTCGATCAGCTTCTTCGTGACGCCCACCGTCACCCCGCCTGCGGTCTCCGCGAAGATGCCCTCGGTCCGGGCGAGCACCTTGATCGCGTCGACGACCTGCTCGTCGGTCACGTCCTCCACCGCACCGCCCGTGCGGCGCGCGATGTCCAGGACGTACGGACCGTCGGCCGGGTTGCCGATCGCGAGGGACTTGGCGATGGTGTTCGGCTTCTGGGGGCGGACCACGTCGTGGCCGGCCTTGAAGGCGGCCGACACCGGCGAGCAGCCCTCCGCCTGCGCGCCGAAGATCTTGTACGGCCGGTCCTCGACCAGCCCGAGCTTGATCAGCTCCTGAAGACCCTTGTCGATCTTCGTGAGCTGCGAGCCGGACGCGATCGGCACCACGATCTGGTCGGGCAGCCGCCAGCCGAGCTGCTCGCAGATCTCGTACGCCAGGGTCTTGGAGCCCTCGGCGTAGTACGGACGCAGGTTGACGTTGACGAAGCCCCAGCCCTCACCGGCCGGGTCGCCGATCAGCTCGGAGCAGAACCGGTTCACGTCGTCGTAGTTGCCCTCGATGCCGACGAGGTCACCGCCGTAGACGGCGGCCATGACGACCTTGCCCTGCTCCAGGTCGTGCGGGATGAACACACAGGAGCGGAAGCCGGCGCGCGCGGCGGCGGCGCCGACAGCACCGGCCAGGTTGCCGGTGGAGGAGCAGGAGAGCGTGGTGAAGCCGAAGGCGCGGGCGGCCTCCAGGGCCTGGGCGACGACACGGTCCTTGAAGGAGTGCGTCGGGTTGCCGGAGTCGTCCTTGACGAACAGCTTGCCGGCCTCGACACCGAGTTCGGCCGCGAGGTTGTCGGCCTGGACGAGCTTGGTCCAGCCGGGGTTGATGTTCGGCTTGGTCGCCACGTCCGCCGGGACGGGCAGCAGGGGCGCGTAGCGCCAGATGTTCGCGGGTCCCGCCTCGATCCGCCTGCGGAGCTCCTCGGTGTCGTAGGCCGAGAAGTCGTACGCGATCTCCAGCGGGCCGAAACACTCCTCGCACGCGAAGACCGGTCCGAGGGGTACCCGGTGACCGCACTCGCGGCAGGACAGCGCCGCGGCGGGACCGAGGTCTACGGTGGATTCCGTGGTGCTTGCAACAGTCTGCACAGCCATGTGAGGCGAGGCCCTTTCTCCTCATCTTCCTCACGACGCACTTCGCCGTGAGACGGATTTGGCACCTTCCCTAGCCGGGAGCCTCGCGAAGTGGTCGCCAGTGACCTACGAGTACCGACTGGAGGGTTGCCGGGGCTTCATCGGGCCGTTTCCCTCTGCCCCTCTGGATGAGCTGTATGCGGTTGTGGGCGACGGGTGACCTCGGACATGCGATGGTCATCCGCCTTGTCCAAGACTGTAACCGACGGCCAGGACAGTTGAGATAGTCGTCCGAACCGCGAGACAACAGTGAGGAGCAGCCGACCGTGCTGGAAGAAGTCGAGCGCTGGCTGAGCACCCGCTCCTGGTCCGTGTCCGACCACCCGCTGCATCACGTACTGGCCGCCAAGCAGCGTTCGGGCCAGTCGGTCTCCGTCGTGCTGCCAGCGCTCAACGAGGAGGAGACCGTCGGCGAGATCGTCGCGATCATCCGACACGACCTGGTCCGGCAGATTCCGCTGGTCGACGAGATCGTCGTCGTCGACTCCGGGTCCACCGACCGCACCTCCGAGGTGGCCGCGGCGGCCGGCGCGACCGTGGTGCACCGGGACGAGATCCTGCCGCGCCTGCCGGCCGTGCCCGGCAAGGGCGAGGTCCTGTGGCGCTCCCTGCTCGTCACCCGTGGGGATGTCATCTGTTTCATCGACGCCGACCTGAAGGAGTTCTCCTCGGACTTCGTCTCCGGCATCGTGGGCCCGCTGCTCACCGAGCCGGGCGTCGACCTGGTCAAGGCGATGTACGACCGCCCCCTGGGCGCCGCGGCCGGACAGGGCGGCCGGGTCACCGAGCTGATGGCACGCCCGCTGCTGAACATGCACTGGCCGCAGCTGGCCGGTTTCGTGCAGCCGCTGGGCGGCGAGTACGCGGCCCGCCGCTCGCTGCTGGAACAGCTGCCGTTCCCGGTCGGGTACGGCGTGGAGCTGGGCATGCTGGTCGACGCCCTGCACCTGGTGGGCCTGGACGCCCTGGCCCAGGTGGACGTGGGTGTGCGCAAGCACCGCCACCAGGACGGACAGGCCCTGGGCCGGATGTCCGCGGCGATCTACCGCACCGCCCAGCTGCGGCTGGCCCGCGGGCATCTCGTCCGTCCCTGCCTGACCCAGTTCGAGCGCGGCGAGGACGGGTTCGAGCCGCGCACGTACTCCGTGGACACCGAGGAGCGGCCGCCCATGGTGGAGATCGCCGAGTACGCGGCGCGGCGGGTCGCGTAGCTGTCGCACACGGGCCGTATACAGGCCCGCCACTGAGTGGAACCGTACGTTTGAGCGTTTCCGTGCCGGGCTAGGTTGAGGCGTATGGCTTCCACGCAGGGTGCTGCAAAAGTGCTGGTCGCGTCGAACCGCGGCCCGGTTTCGTACACGGTGGCCGCGGACGGTTCGCTGAACGCCAAGCGCGGCGGCGGCGGGCTGGTCTCGGGCCTGTCCGCGATCGGCTCGGACGCGGACGCGCTGTGGGTGTGCTCCGCGCTCTCCGACGGTGACCGCGAGGCGGTCCGGCGCGGGGTCGCGGGGGCGGGCCGGGACGGCGTGCGGATGCTCGACATCCCGGCCGAGGTGCACTCCGACGCGTACAACGGCATCGCGAACTCGGTGCTGTGGTTCGTGCACCACATGCTCTACCAGACGCCCCTGGAACCGGTCTTCGACGCGGAGTTCCGGCGCCGGTGGGCGTCGTACGAGACCTACAACCGGGCGTTCGCCGAGGCGCTGGCCGAGGAGGCGGCGCCGGGTGCCGCGGTGGTCGTGCAGGACTACCACCTGACCCTGGTGCCGGGCATGCTCCGCGAACTGCGCCCGGACCTCAGGATCGGCCACTTCTCGCACACGCCGTGGGCACCGCCGGAGTACTTCCGGATGCTGCCGGACGACGTGGCCGGGCAGGTGCTGCGCGGCATGCTGGGCGCGGACCGGCTGGGCTTCCTCACCCGGCGGTGGGCGGACGCGTTCGAGGCGTGCTGCGACCTGTTCGCCGGGGGACTCGGCGGCACCCG
The DNA here is from genome assembly GCF_053594495.1 of Streptomyces sp. NPDC001920. Classification (NCBI taxonomy): domain Bacteria; kingdom Bacillati; phylum Actinomycetota; class Actinomycetes; order Kitasatosporales; family Streptomycetaceae; genus Streptomyces; species Streptomyces sp. NPDC001920. The sequence goes on along the minus strand of NZ_JBSFEP010000007.1, from coordinate 91,024 downwards.
GGTCGGGGTGCACGGACTGGGCGCGGACGCGGACTTCCTGCGGGCACGTTCCCGTGAGGCCGACGTGGTCGAGCGGATGGCGGCGCTGAAGGGCGAGATCGGTGCGGCACCCGACGGGAGCGCCCGCAGGACGATCGTGCGGGTCGACCGGACCGAGCTGTCCAAGAACATCGCGCGGGGCCTGCTGGCGTACCGGCAGCTGCTCGACGACCACCCCGAGTGGCGCGAGCGGGTGGCGCACGTGGCCTTCGCCTACCCCTCGCGGCAGGACCTGGCGGTGTACCGGGACTACACGGCCGAGGTGCAGCGGCTCGCCGAGGAGATCAACTCCCGGTACGGGACACCGGGTTGGACTCCGGTGGTGCTGCACGTCGAGGACGACTTCGCGCGCTCGCTGGCGGCGTACCGGCTGGCGGACGTGGCGCTGGTCAACCCCATCCGGGACGGCATGAACCTGGTCGCGAAGGAGGTGCCGGTCGTCTCCGACGAGGGATGCGCGCTGGTGCTGTCGCGGGAGGCCGGTGCCTTCGAGGAGCTGGGCGAGGACGCGATCGCCGTGAACCCGTACGACGTCGTCGGCACGGCGCGGGCCCTGCACGAGGCGCTGTCCATGGGACCGGAGGAGCGGGCGGAGCGCTCCAAGCGGCTGGCGGCGTCGGCGACCGCCCTCCCCCCGGCCCAGTGGTTCCTGGACCAGCTGCACGCGCTGGAGGAGGGCGGCGCCGGTCAGTCCGCCTGATCGGCGATCTGGCGCAGCAGCCGTACGACGCCCTCCGGGCCGTCGACCACGATGTCCGCCCGCTTGGACAGCTCGGTGACCTCCTCGCTGCCACTGCACACCAGCAGGCCCGGGACGCCGTCGGCGCGGAGTTCGTCGACGGCGGCGTAGGCGGGAAGGTCGCCGAGGTCGTCTCCGGCGTACAGGACGGACTCGGCGCCCAGTTCGCGGACGTACTCGCTCAGCGCCCTGCCCTTGTCCATGCCGGGCGGGCGCAGTTCGAGGACCATCCGCCCCGGCTCGACGACGAGGCCGCTTCGCGCGGCGAGGTCGTGGAGGGGTTCACGCAGGGCCTCGAAGGTGCCCTGCGGGTCGGCCGCGCGGCGGGTGTGCACGGCGACGGCGTGCCCCTTGTCCTCGATCCACGTGCCGGTGCCCGCGCCGGTGCGCTCCAGGATCCGCGGCAGTTCGGCGCGGACGGCCGCGACGCCGGGGTGCGGGTCGGGGGCGGTGACCTCACCGCTGACGGCGTCCCAGCGTTCGGCGCCGTAGTGCCCGAGCACGACGAGGTGCTCCAGCCCCGGGACGCCCGCGAAGCCGCCGTACCGCACGGCCACCTCGGCCGGACGGCCGGTGATCACCGCGACGGCGGCCACCTTCGGCGCGAGTACGGCGAGCGCGGGAACGGCGTCGGGGTGGGCGCGAGCCTGCTCCGGGTCCGCCACGATCGCCGCGAGCGTCCCGTCGAAGTCCAGCGCCACCAGCGTCCCGCCGGGCCTCGCGAGGATGGCGTCCAGCCCGTCACGCCCTCGCGGGGTCACGGGTACCGGCAGAGATTCCTTGTGACTGCCCATACGGCGACCCTATCCAGGCAGGGCCGGGTGTACGCCTGGCCGCCCTCAGCGCTCCGCCCGCCGCGCCTCCCGGACCCGCCGCAGCCGGTTCACCGTGACCGGGTCGTGCGCCAGGGCGCGTGGGTCGTCCAGGAGGGCGTTCAGAAGCTGGTAGTAGCGCACGGGGGCCAGGCCCAGTTCCTCCCGTATGGCCCGCTCCTTCGCGCCGGGCCCCGGAAAACCCCGCCGTTCCAGAGCGAGGACGGCCTGTTCGCGCTCGGCGAGGCCGTCCTGCGTCCTGCTCCCGTCCTGGTGCTGGTCCATGCCCAGCACCGTAACCCCGGCCGCTGACAGTCGGCCCGTGCCGCCGCCTACTCCGCGTGCTCCACCCGCGCGGCCGTCGACTGCAGCTGTCCCAGGATCGCCGACGGGCTGCCGCCGACGGACACCGTCCTGCCCATGTGCTGCTTGATCTCCGCGCTGACGGAGGCCCAGGACGTGTGGCCGACCGGATACAGCTCGGACAGCGGCAGCTGCTCCAGGAAGGGCCTGAGGTCGGCGTCCTGCTTCGCCGCCGTCATCCGCGCGGACGCGGAGGTCGTGACGGGAAGGAGGTCGTAGCGCCGCGAGAAGTCCAGCACGTTCTGCTCGTCGTAGACGAAGTCGAGGAACTCGCCCGCCTGTTCGGCGTGCCCGTTCTGTTTGAAGGCCATCATCCAGTCGGCCACGCCCATGGAGACCTTGGTCGGTCCCTCCACGCCGGGCATCGGCACCATGCCGAACTTCACGCCCTTCTTCGCCGCCATCTGCATCAGCGAGGGATGTCCGTTGAGCATGCCGACGTCACCGGCCGCGAAGGCGGAGAACGCGTCGGCCCGGTTGAGTTCCCCGGGCGCGACCGGCCCGGTGAGGCCCTTGCCGACCAGGTTGTTCTTCAGCCAGTTGAAGGTGGCGACGTTCTCCGCCGAGTCGAGGCTGTACGTGCCGGTCTCGGGGTCGGTGTAGCCGCCCCCGCCGCTGAGCAGCCACTGCATCGTCTCCGCCTGTGCCTCCTCGGGCCCGAGCGGCAGCGCGTACGGGTACTTCACGCCCTCCGCCTTGAGCGCCTGGGCGTCGGCGGCCAGCTCCTTCCAGGTCGTCGGCGGGGTGATGCCGGCCTTCTCGAAGAGGGTCTTGTTGTAGAAGAGCAGGCGCGTGGAGGAGGCGAACGGAATGCCGTACTGCACCCCGTTCACCTGGCCCGCGTCCGCCAGCTGGGAGACGAGGTCGCCCTGGACGGGGATGGAGAGCAGGTCGTCGGCCGGGTAGAGGAGGTCCTTCGCGGCGTAGTCGGCGTACGCGCCGATCTGCGCCAGGTCCGGCGCCTCCCCGGCCGCCACCATCCCCTTGACCTTGGCGTCGACGTCGTTCCAGGAGTACACCGTGACGTCGACCGTCACGTCCGGGTGCTGCTTCTCGTACTCCTTGACGAGCTTGTCCCAGTACTTCCGGGAACTGTTCACCGCGCTGTCGCCGTAGTCCGCCGCGACCAGCTTCAGCGTGACCTCACCCGAACCGCCGGTCACCCCGCAGCCGCCCAGGACCGCCGTCAGGCCCAGCGCGGTCACCGCCGCGATCGTTCCGGTACGCCTACGCCGCTGCACGCAAAACCGCCCCACACCCATGTTCGAATACTTTCGAAACGTCATACAAATTGCCCCCTAAGGTCTACACCACGTAAGTGGACTAGACCTCTCGCGGGTATGCAAGACACACTGTCCCCGTGAGACATGTCATCGCCCTCGACGTGGGCGGCACCGAGATGAAGGCCGCCCTGGCAGGGGCGAGCGGCATCACGCCTGCCGACGGCCCGCCCGGCACGGCACCCCTGCTCCACCGGGCCCGCCGCCCCACCGGACGCGAGCGCGGGCCGGACGCGGTCGTCGAGGGCATCCTCGGCTTCGCCGCCGAGCTGTGCGCGTACGGCGAACAGCGCTTCGGCGAACCCGCGGCCGCCGTCGGCGTCGCCGTCCCCGGCATCGTCGACACCGAGCGGGGCGTCGCCACCTACGCGGCCAACCTGGGCTGGCGGGACGTCCCGCTGCGCAGGCTGCTGTCCGAACGGCTCGGCGGCGTCCCCGTCGCCCTCGGCCACGACGTGCGCACCGGCGGCCTCGCCGAGGGCCGTATCGGCGCGGGCCGGGGCGCCGACCGTTTCCTCTTCGTCCCGCTCGGCACCGGGATCGCCGGCGCCATCGGCATCGAGGGGCGGGTGGAGGCGGGCGCGCACGGCTTCGCGGGCGAGATCGGCCACATCGTCGTACGGCCCGGCGGGGATCCCTGCCCGTGCGGGCAGCGCGGCTGCCTGGAGCGGTTCGCGTCCGCGGCGGCCGTGAGCAAGGCATGGGCCGCCGCCTGCGGGGACCCGGAGGCGGACGCCGCCGACTGCGCCAAGGCCGTGGCGTCCGGTGACCCGAACGCCGTACGAGTCTGGGAGCGGGCCGTGGACGCCCTCGCCGACGGCCTGGTCACCGCGCTCACCCTGCTGGACCCGCGCGTCCTGATCATCGGTGGCGGCCTCGCCGAGGCCGGGGAAACCTTGTTCACACCCCTGCGGGACGCCGTCCGGCGGCGGGTGACCTTCCAGAAGCTGCCGGAGATCGTCCCCGCGGCGCTCGGGGACTCGGCCGGCTGCCTGGGTGCCGGACTCCTGGCCTGGGATCTCCTCGACCACATCGACCGTACGGAGGTAACCCCCTGATGGCCAACGCCCTAGGGGCGCGGGGAACTGCGCGAGAAACCACACACCACCCGCGGCCCGCGCACGGCAAGGCGCCCCTGGTCCTGTCCGGCGCCGACGTGGTCCTGCCGACGGGAACCCTCGCCAAGGGCCAGGTGGTGGTCGACGGCACCCGCATCGCCGGGACGGCACCGGAGGCCGCGCACCGCATCGACCTGACCGGCCACTGGCTGGTCCCGGGCTTCGTCGACCTCCACAACCACGGCGGCGGCGGAGCCTCCTTCACCTCGGGCACCGCCGACGACGTGCTCAAGGGCATCCACACCCATCGTCTGCACGGCACCACCACCCTGGTGGCCTCCACGGTGACCGGCGACATGGGCTTCCTGGCCCGGCGGGCCGGTCTGCTGTCCGAACTCGCCGAGCAGGGCGACATCGCCGGCATCCACTTCGAGGGCCCCTTCATCTCCCCGTGCCGCAAGGGCGCCCACTCCGAGGAACTGCTGCGCGACCCGGACCCGGCGGAGGTCCGCAAGCTGATCGACGCCGCGCGCGGTCACGCGACCATGGTCACCCTCGCCACCGAACTGCCCGGCGGCATCGACTCCGTACGCCTGCTGGCCGACCACGGCGTGATCGCGGCGGTCGGGCACACGGACGCCACGTACGAGCAGACGGTGCGGGCCATCGACGCGGGCGCCACGGTCGCCACCCACCTGTTCAACGCCATGCCGCCACTCGGCCACCGCGAGCCCGGCCCGATCGCGGCCCTGCTGGAGGACGAGCGGGTGACCGTCGAGCTGATCAACGACGGCACGCATCTGCACCCGGCGGCCCTCCAGCTGGCGTTCCACCACGCGGGCGCCGACCGGGTCGCCTTCATCACGGACGCGATGGACGCGGCCGGCTTCGGTGACGGCCGCTACATGCTCGGCCCGCTGGAGGTCGATGTGACGGACGGTGTGGCACGCCTCGTCGAGGGCGGCTCGATCGCCGGTTCGACCCTCACCCTCGACCGCGCGCTCAAGCGGGCGGTGACGATCGACCGGCTGCCGATCGAGGACGCGGTGGCGGCCCTGTCCGCCAACCCCGCCAAGCTGCTCGGCCGCTACGACCGCATCGGCTCGCTGGAGCCCGGCAAGGACGCCGACCTGGTCGTGCTGGACTCCGGCTTCGACCTCGTGGGCGTGATGCGCCGGGGCGAATGGGTGGTTGAGCCCCAACTGGGGTGATGTGTCCTGCTGTTGAGGGCGGCGGTTGTCCTGGGAGACTGGGACGGCCGCCGCCCGTTTGGCATGATCAAGCCTCCGGCCGGAGCGTCCGGCGGACAGACGGCGAACACATCGCGAACTTCTTCGGGGGAGGTCGGCCCAGGTGATCCTCACGGTCACGCTGAACACCGCTCTCGACATCACCTACCGAGTCCCGGCGCTGCGCCCGCACGCCGCCCACCGGGTCTCCGAGGTGACCGAACGCCCGGGCGGCAAGGGCCTGAACGTCGCCCGCGTCCTCGCGGCCCTCGGTCACGAGGTGACGGTCACCGGTTTCGCGGGCGGCGCGACGGGGCGCGTCGTCCGGGAGCGGCTCACCACGGCGCCGGGCGTGACGGACGCGCTGGTCCCGGTGACGGACGCCACCCGGCGCACGATCGCCCTGGTCGACGACCGCACCGGCGACACCACCCAGCTCAACGAGCCCGGCCCGACGATCACACCGACCGAGTGGTCCGCCTTCCAGCAGGCGTACGAGGACCTGCTGGTGTCAGCCTCCGCGGTGGCCCTGTGCGGCAGCCTGCCGCCGGGCGTGCCGGTGGGGGCGTACGCCAACCTGGTGCGGTCCGCGAAGGCCGCCGGGGTGCCCGTCCTGCTGGACACCAGCGGCGAGGCACTGCGCCGGGGCGTCGCCGCCCGCCCGGACGTCATCAAGCCCAACGCCGACGAACTGGCCGAACTGACCGGCTCCCACGAGCCGTCGCGGGCCACGCAGGACGCGCGCAGACGCGGCGCCCGCTCCGTGGTGGCCTCCCTGGGCGAAGCCGGCCTGCTCGCGGTGACCCCCGAGGGCCGCTGGCGCGCGACCCCACCGACCCGCCTCCACGGCAACCCGACCGGCGCGGGCGACGCGGCGGTGGCGGGCCTGTTGTCGGGGCTGGTGGAGGGGCTGCCGTGGCCGGAACGGCTGGCCCGCGCGGCGGCGCTGAGCGCGGCGAGCGTGACGGCGCCGGTGGCGGGGGAGTTCGACCAGGAGGTCTACGAGGAGCTGCTGGGGCGAGTGGCGGTGACGAGTGAGGTCAGTGCCGCCTGACGGCCCCTACCGCTTGACCCAGCCCTTGACGATCCACATCTGGTCGAGGAGGGCGTCGCACTGGTTGCCCTGCTCGCAGGAGACCTTGATCGTGTTCGTGCCCTTGTTGAGCTGGATGTAGTTGTAGGTCTTCGTCCAGCCCTTCTCGTAGTCGCCCTCGCCGGCGCCCGTCCAGTTCTTCATGTCGACCGGCCTGCCGGCGGCGGTGCCGTTGACCGTGAGGGTGGCGTTCTGGTCCTTGCCGGGGACGCTGTAGCCGACGTAGACGGAGTACTTGCCGGACTCCGGGATGTCGTTCACGGTCCAGGTGACCGAGGCGCCGACCTGGTTGAAGCCGCTGACGTAGACGCCGCCGTCGGCCTGGGCGCCCTTGACGTCGGACGCGGTGGTGGCGCCGCCGTCGAGGGCGAGGGCCTTCACGTCGATCGTCGGCAGGTCTTCCTTGGCCGCCTGGCTGTTGCTGTTCGACGGGCTGGGCGCGGTGCTCTTCTGGGGCTGCGACTGCGTCGGCGTGGCCGTGGCGTCGCCGCCCGCCTCGTCCTTGTCGCCGTCCGGGCCCAGCATGGCCACGCTGATGCCGATGACGACGGCCGCGACGACCGCGATCGCGCCGATCAGCAGGCCCTTGGTGTTGGGGCCCGAGCCGCGGCCGCTGCCGGACCCGCCGCCGTACGCCGGCTGCGGCGAGGCCGTCGTCGCCCCGCCGGGGAGCGTCTCCGGCGCCGCGTAGTGGGCGTTCGGCTGGCCGGGCGCGCTCTGCTGCTGCGGGATCGTCTGACCGTACTGCGCGGTCTGCGCGGGCTGGCCGTACTGGCGCTGGCCGACCGCCCGCACCCGGTTGACCGAGCCCGGGTAGCCGTAGCCCCCGCCACCCGACGGCGGCTGGGCTCCGTTGGCCTGCCCGTCGGCGTAGAGGTAGCCGAACGGGTCGTCGTCCTCGGGCGTGGTCGCGCCGTTGTTGCCGGACGTCATCCCTTGGTACTCCTCACCAGGTGCGGGCGGATGCGATACGTGAGTTCAGAAGGGCGAGCCTACCCGCTCTCACTGGCCCAAACGGGTGACTCGAATCGCATCGACCGGCTGACCTGGAGTTACCCGGCGCGGCGGTGTTGTTTGGGACGAGATCGTTTCTCTACGTACATCCGCTCGTCAGCGGACTTCAACACTTCGTCCGCCGTCATGCCGCAGTGTGCCCACCCGATGCCGAAGCTGGCGCCCACCCGGACGGCGCGCCCCTCGGCCCGGATCGGCTGGATGATCTCGTTGCGCAGACGTACGGCGAGGTCCTGGGCGTCGGCCCGGCCGAGCCCGTCCGCGAGGATCACGAACTCGTCGCCGCCGAGCCGGGCGACGGTGTCGCCGTCGCGCACCCCGCGGGCCAGCCGCCGGGCCACCTCGATGAGAACCGCGTCACCCGCGTTGTGCCCGAACCGGTCGTTGATCGACTTGAAGCCGTCGAGGTCGCAGAAGAGCACCGCGAGCCCCTTGGCCCCGTCGTCGCGCTCGCCCTCGGCCGGGGCGACCGTGTGGACGTGGTGGTCGAAGGCGTCGTACGCCGCCGGGCTCGGCCGGAAGTCGAAGCCGTGGCCGTTGGCGTCGAAGACGGCGGGGTGGCCGTAGGCCGCGTCCGTGGACTCCAGGGAGCCGGCGTGGGCGGGCCGCTGGCACAGGCGGGCCGAGAGGCGGGCGCGCAGCTCGGCGGAGTTCGGCAGTCCGGTCAGCGAGTCGTGCGAGGCGCGGTGGGCGAGCTGGAGCTCGCGGCGCTTGCGCTCCTCGATGTCCTCGACGTGGGTCAGCAGGAACCGCGGTCCGTCGGCGGCGTCGGCGACGACGCTGTTGCGCAGGGACACCCAGACGTACGTGCCGTCGCGGCGCCCGAGGCGCAGTTCCGCCCGTCCGCCCTCCGCCGAGGTCCGCAGGAGGGTGCCGATGTCCTCGGGGTGAACGAGGTCGGAGAAGGAGTAGCGGCGCATCGCGGAGGCGGGGCGGCCCAGGAGGCGGCAGAGCGCGTCGTTGGTCCGGAGGATCCGCCCGTGCTGGTCGCCGCCCATCTCGGCGATGGCCATGCCGGAAGGGGCGTACTCGAAGGCCTGCCTGAAGCTTTCCTCGCTCGCGCGCAGGGCCTGCTGCTCGCGCTCCAGCCTGACCAGCGCCCGCTGCATATTCGCGCGTAGACGTGCGTTGCTGATGGCGATCGCCGCCTGGAACGCGTACATCTGGAGCGCCTCGCGCCCCCACGCGCCCGGCAGCCGTCCGTTGCGCGGCCGGTCCACGGACAGGACGCCGATCAGCTCACCGCACGCGCCGCCCTGCACACCGGGCGTGTACATCGGCGCGAAGAGCCGGTCCGCCGGGTGCCACTCGTCCTCGAAGCGGGGGGCGGGCCCGTCGGTGTACCACTGCGGTACGTCGTCGTCGTCGAGGACCCAGCCCTCGGTGTGCGGTATGAAGACCAGGTCGCCCCACTGCTCGCCCATGCTCAGCCGGCGCTCCCACGACTCGCGCGAGCCGACCCGGCCGGTGATGAGGGCCTCGGCGGCGGGGTTGCCGGCGAAGGCGGCGACGACGAGATCGCCGTCGGGGCGCACCAGGTTGACGCACGCGAGCTCGAAGCCGAGGCCGGTGACGACGCCGTCGGCGACGGTCTGGAGTGTGTCCGCCAGGCTTCGGGCCGTGTTCATGTCAGCCATGACCTGGTGCAGTTTTCGCAGGGTCGCAAGACGGACATACGGCTCCGACTCGGTCTCCATGCTCGCCCTCCCCCCGAGACCTCGCAGCGAATCAAGGGTTCTCTTCGGCGTAACGTTCCTTGCTGACTTCCCCGCCACTGAATCACAGCGCGCTGCTCACTCGGTACACAGGGTCAACAATTAATGGCTCTTGTGACTCAAGTCACAGGTAAACGTGAACAATTGAGCGGTGTTTCTGCGTTTCTCCTGTGCGTTTGCCGGACGCAAACTTGGCGTGCCTGTGGAGGTGCCGCGAAACGCCCGGGAACAAGGTAGGTCGGGAGTCCTAGGTCCGTTCTCGTACGGAGGCCCGATGCGGTGTGCGCGGGCCTGACATTAGCGTTTTCGGCGTGCCGAAGACTTCCGCAGCCGCGCCGCCCGTGACCGCCCCCCTCCCCGCCTCCCCAACCGGCTCCGGGCATGCTGAGGGAGTGAGCAACGACGAGTTCCGTGCCGCCATGTCGCGGCTGGCGGCGGGTGTGGTCCTGGTGACCGCGCTGGAGCCGCCCCTGGACCCGGACGACCCGCACGCACCCGCCGGCGAGGACGTCGGCATGACGGCGACGGCGTTCCTGTCGGTCTCCCTGGACCCGCCGCTCGTCCTGGTCAGCCTGCGCGAGGGCTCCCGCATGGACGACCTGCTCACCGAACAGCCCCTGTGGGCGGTCTCGGTGCTCGCCGAGAGCCAGCGCCACATCGCGGGCCGCTTCGCCATGAAGGGCCGCGTCAGCGACCGGCTGCTGTTCGCCGACATCCCGTACGTCCGCGGCCTGGAGTCCGGCGCGCCCCTGGTGGGCGGCGCCCTGGCCACCCTGGAGTGCCGCACCGAGCAGCGGGTGACCGCGGGCGACCACACCTTGGTGATCGGCCGTGTCCTGTCGGCCTCGGTGCCGAGTGCCGACGGCGGTCCGCTGACGTATTTCCGGGGCCGTTACCGGCACTTGGGGTAAGTCCCGGCGGCGACTACGGAACTCAATTGCATGGCGCGCGAGTGATCATCCGACTTACCGTTCCGGCATGACGTCGACCACTCCGTCTCCGCGCCTCGAAAAGATCACACCCGGAAACTTCGAGGCCGCCACGGGCATACGGGTCCGCCCCGACCAGGAACACGCGGTCTCGCCCGTGATGCGGTCCCTCGCCGAGGCGTACGTCCATCCCGAGGGCGTCGCCTGGCCCCGCCTGATCGTCGACGGCGACCGCCCGGTCGGGTTCTTGATGGCCTTCTTCGACATCGACTGGTACGAGGACGGCAGCGTCCTGCGCTCCGGACTGTGGCGGCTGAACATCGCCGCCGAGGAGCAGGGCAGGGGTTACGGCCGGTTCGCGGTCGAGTCGGTGGCCGCCGAGATCCGGCGCCGGGGCGGCGAGCAGCTTTACGTCACCTGGCACCCCGGCGCGAACGGCCCGGAGAACTTCTACCTCGGCCTCGGCTTCCGCCCCAACGGGGAGACCTCCGAGGGCGAGACCGTGGGCGTGCTGGACCTGGAGCAGTGACGGCGACGCGCGGGCCGGCTACCCCCAGTCCCGTCCGGAACGGCCCCGCTTGGTGTCCGAGCGCTGCTTCTTCTCCCTCAGGCGGCGCTCGTTGATGCCCCGCGGGATGCGGGTCGGCCTACGGGGCTTGGGGGGCGGGGCCGTCGCCTCGGCGAGGAGCGCCGCGAGGCGTACCGCGGCGGTCTCGCGGTTGCGCCACTGGGAGCGGTGCTCGGAGGCGCGGACGGTGAGGACGCCGTCGACGAGCCGCCCGCCCAGCCGCTCCAGCGCCCGCTGCTTCCACACCTCGGGCAGCGCCTCGGTCCTCGCCAGGTCGAACCGCAGCTCGACCTGCGAGTCACTGGTGTTGACGTGCTGGCCGCCCGGGCCGCTCGACCGCGAGAAACGCCACATGAGCTCGGCCTCGGGGAGCGAGACGGAGCCGCGGATGAGGTAGGGACCGGACATGCCCTCCATGTTCCCGGTTCTGTCCGGTCCACGTCACGCGAATATCCCGCTGTCTCCCCTACGGGTGCTCTTTGGCAAAGAAAGTAAAGACACCTGGAACCTATGGCACCCGTCTCCGCGTTCATAGGGGTAGCTGTAGCGTCTAGCCGTACCGCAACGAGGGAAGGGACTCCCAACAATGGCTGTAAGCCTGTCCAAGGGTGGCAACGTCTCGCTCACCAAGGAGGCTCCGGGCCTGACCGCCGTCACCGTCGGCCTCGGCTGGGACGTCCGCACCACCACCGGCACCGACTTCGACCTCGACGCCTCCGCGATCGCCGTGAACACGCAGGGCAAGGTCTACTCCGACGCCCACTTCGTCTTCTTCAACAACAAGCAGACGCCGGACAACACGATCGTCCACACCGGCGACAACCGCACCGGTGAGGGCGCGGGCGACGACGAGGCGATCAACGTCAACCTGGCGGCCCTCCCGGCCGACATCGACAAGATCGTCTTCCCGGTCTCCATCTACGACGCCGAGTCGCGCTCGCAGAACTTCGGCCAGGTCCGCAACGCCTACATCCGCATCATCAACCAGGCCGGCGGCGCCGAGATCGCCCGTTACGACCTGTCGGAGGACGCGGCCACCGAGACCGCCATGGTCTTCGGCGAGCTCTACCGCAACGGCGCGGAGTGGAAGTTCCGCGCGGTCGGCCAGGGCTACGCCTCGGGCCTGGTGGGCATCGCCCAGGACTTCGGCGTGAACGTCTGACCGCAGCGGTCCGCTGTGCCGGAACCCTCGGAACCCCTGGCCGCGGCCGGGGGTTCCGGTGTTTCGGCACCCCGGCGTCCCAGGGTTCCCGCAGGAGAGGCCGGCCGAGGGCTTCGATAGGTTGCCCCATGTGATCCTCGACTCCCTCCCCCTCACCCCCGACCACGACATCCCGGCCCCGCTCCTCACCGAACTCACCGCGCTCTACGCCTCCAACCGCGAGTTCCACGCCCTCAGCGGCGACTTCCCCGACCCGGACGACGTACGGCGGGAGCAGGTGGCGGCAGCGCTGGCCGAGGAGTCGCGGGTGCCGGGGGCAGAGGTGCTGCTCGGGCGCAGCGCCGGACGACTGGTCGGCATCGTGATCGCACTGACCCGGCACCCGGACCCGTCCGACCCGGACCCCTGGATCGGGCTCCTGATGGTCGACGCGGACGCGCAACGCCAGGGGCACGGACGCCGGCTGGCCTCGCTCGTGGAGGACCGCTTCCGCACGGCGGGCCGCTCCGCCCTGCGGCTGGCCGTTCTGGAGAACAACCCCCAGGCCCTCGACTTCTGGACGGCCCTCGGCTACGAGACCATCGGCTACGGAAGAGACCGCCAACTCGACCGCCCCTGCACGGTCCTGCGCAAGCCGCTCCTCTGAGACCGGACGTGTTGGCCGCCGGTGATCCACCGGTCGACTCGCCGCAGGTGCCGGAGCGGCGGTTCAAGCACGGCGAGGCGGTACGGGCGGCCGGTGCGGCGACGCGGGGGCGACCGGCGGCGTGAGGACGGGCCGTGTCAGGGCCGGGCGGGTTTCCCTTCGCCGTACAGCCACTCCTGCCAGACGGGGGCGAAGTCCTCGTCCGGCGCGCTCTTCTCCACGTACGCCGTGAAGTCCGCGGTGTCCGCGTTGCCGTGCCGGTGGGCCGCCGCCCAGCCCTGGACGATGTCGTAGAAGGCGTCGTCGCCGACGGTCTGGCGGATCTTGTGGATGACCATCGCGCCGCGCTGGTAGACGGGGGCGTCGGAGATGTGCGCGGCGCCGGCCGGCTCGGCGGGCGGGAAGGACCACAGGTCCTCGTGCTCGTCCTCACCGTGGTCGTACAGGGCGTCGAAGGTCTTCTGCGCGCTGTCCCCGCCGTCGTCCTCGCGCCACAGCCACTCCGCGTACGTCGCGAAGCCCTCGTTCAGCCACATGTCCCGCCAGCTCTTCGGTGTCACGGAGTTGCCGAACCACTGGTGCGCCAGTTCGTGGACGAACAGCTCGGTGTCGGGGGCGCCGGGGAAGACGGGGCGGTTCTGGGTCTCCAGAGCGTAGGCGGCGGCGTTCTGCGGGGCGATGACCGCGCCGGTGGAGGAGAAGGGGTAGGGGCCGAAGTTGTACTCGGCCCACTCCATGATCTCGGGGAGCCGGTCGAGGACCTTGCGGCTGGAGTCGGACTGCGAGCGGACGACGGCCGTGTGGACGGGCAGTTCCCCGTCGGCCTCGGTGGCGACGGTGGAGCGGCGGATGTCGTAGTCGCCGATGGCCAGCATGGCCAGATAGCCGGCCATGGGCTCCGCGGTGCGCCACCGGAACGTCGTACGGCCGTCGCGGGTGGACCGGTGGGTCAACTCCCCGTTGGAGACGGCCTGGAGCTTTTCGGGCACGGTGATCGCGAGGTCGTACGACGCCTTGTCGGACGGGTGGTGGTTGCCGGGGAACCACGCCATCGAGCCCGTCGGCTCACCGAGCGCGAGCACGCCGTCGGCGGTGGGGAGCCAGCCCTCCTCGGAGCCGTCGGGGTCGGTGATGGTCTGCGGCGTGCCGGAGTAGCGGACGGTGATCCGGAAGGTCTCGTTCTCGGCGAGGTCGCCGTGCGGCCGGACGACCAGTTCCTGGCCGTTACGGCTCCAGCGGGCGCGCTCGCCCTCCACCTCGACCCGCTCGACGTCCATGCCCTTCAGGTCGAGGTCGAATGCCGAGAGGTCCTGGGTCGCGCGGGCGGTGATCTCGGCGGTGCCGGCGAGGCGGCGGTTCTCGGGGGTGTAGGCGAGGTCGAGGGCGTAGTGGGTGACGTCGTAGCCGCCGTTGCCGGACCTGGGGAAGTACGGGTCGCGCAGGCCGGAGCCACCGGGGCTGCCCTCGACGCCGCCGGCGCACGCGCTGAGGACGAGCAGGGCGGAGGTGACGGTCAGGGCAACGGGCGCGAAACGGGACACGCTGTGATCCTATGAGGACGGGCGTGACACCATCCCTACGTGCTCGACATCGGCTACGCCCTCTCCACCCGCTTCCCGGACCCCCCGCAGACGGACTACCGTCGCGCGGACGTCCGCGCCCTGCGCCATGACCTGTTCTGCGGGGACGTCTACCTCGCCGACACCAAGGCGGACCGGGAGTTGTCCACAGCCTGGGGATGGGTGCCGGTGCTCGACTTCGCCTGGGCGCTGTGCGACATCGCCGAGCGGCTGGACCGGGACCCGGCCGGCTCCCGTGCCTCCCGCCCGCAACGCGCGGAACTGGACTTCACCGAGTCCACGGACCGCATGCTCTTCGAGCGCCGCTTCGGCTGGGTGGACATCGAGGCGGACTGGATGCCCGCCGAGGAGCCCCCGCTGACCTTCTCCCACTCCGAACTGCGCCGCGAGGCCCGCGACTTCCTGCACGACCTGATCGCCGACCTGATCGACCTGCACGAGGACCTGGGCGAGAACCCGGCGATCTGGACGCTCCAGGCCCGCTTCCCCCGGGTGGTTTAGGACCTGGAGCGACGACAACGAAGGAGCCCCTCCCGTTCGCCAACGGGAGGGGCTCCTTGTCAGAGCGCCGGGCAGGCCTTGCACCTGCATTTCCCCGCAGGAAGCGGGGCGTCTTTCCTTGGACCACCAACGCAGCACCGTCCGCCGGGAGTTCCGGCGAGCAGCTCAAGATCCAGCATACACGCCCTCCCTGCCCCTTCCCTACTCCGCTTCCACTCGCAGCCCCATCTCGGCCGCCAACGCCGGGGCGAGATCCAGCAGTTGCGAAGGGCTGATCACCGCCCCCGCCAGCCGGTCCACCCCCCTCGCGATGTTCAGTTCGCCCGCCCGTCGCAGGTCCACGTCCGTCAGCGTCGCCCCGCTGAGGTCCGCCCCCTTCAGCGCGCAGTCCACGAACTCCACCCGCTCCAGCCGGGCGCCCGCGAAGTCCGGCTCGATCAGGACACAGCCCTCGAAGACGATGTCTCTGAGCCTGGCCTTGCGCAGGTTCAGATAGTCGATCTTCCCGCCCCGGACCACCACCCGCTCCAGCACCGAACCGTGCAGCTGCACCCCGCCGAGGCGGGCGTCGACCAGCTCCACATCACGCAGGGTCGACTCGGCGAGGTCGGTGCCGACGCCCCGCAGGCCCGTGAGGAGGGAGTCGAGGATCCGGGCGTGCCGAAGTCGCGTCTCGTCCAGGGCGCAGCCCCGCAGCGCGCAGTCCATGAAGCGGGCGCCCCCGCCGTCCTGCCCGGCGAGGTCCTCCTCCCTGAACTCCAGGCCGTCGTAGTCGCCGTCCGGCTCCAAAGCGCCGTCCCTGAACGGCTCCAGAGCCGGCAGCCGCACCTCGGGCCGCCGTGCGCCCTTCACCACGCCCCGGCCCGGACCGCCGCCGCCCTCACCCATCGCTCTCCTCGCCATGACCCCATGCTGCCCCCCGCCACTGACAATCCGTCTGACCTGCGGCGACGCCATCGATGTCACATTCCGCGGCCTCGATCCGTCGTAGTCGCAGAGTCGTAGTCGACAAGGGTCGTGCGCGCAGGAGCCGTACACACAAAGCGACAGCACGAAACGCGACCCCGAGCAGAGGGAGCAGTCCAGCCATGCACCGCATCACCGTGATCGGCGGCGGCTTCGCCGGGCTCACCGCGGCCATCACCGCCGCCGAGGCGGGCGCCAAGGTCACCGTGCACGAAGCCCATTACACCTTCGGCGGGCGGGCGCGTACCGCCGAGGGCCCGTACCGGACGAACGAGGGGCCGCACGCCCTGTACAACGGCGGCCCGCACTGGTCCTGGCTCAGGCAGCGCGACCTGATCGGGCCGCTCGCGCCGATCCCGCCCCTGGAGGCCGCCCGGTTGCGGCTGCGGCACCGGGGCGCCCTGCGCCGCACCCCGCCCTTCGCCATGCTCAAGCTGCTGCGGCGCGGCCTGCCCGAGGCACCCGTCGACGTCGACTTCATGACCTGGGCCACGGGCATCGCGGGTGAGGAGGGGGCGCGTGCCGCCGCGCACTACTGTGCCGTCGCCCTGTTCCACCACGACCCCGGTGCCCTGTCCGCCGCGTTCGTGCAGGAGCGGCTGCGCCGGGCCACCAAGCTGCCTCCGGAGGCGCACTACCCGAGGGGCGGCTGGGGGACGCTGATCGACCGGATGACGGCGCGGGCGTGGAACCTCGGGGTGCGGATGGAGACCCTGTCCCGCGTGGACGAGCTGCCGACCGACACTCCCGTCGTCGTCGCCACCTCCCTCGCCGCCGCCCGCCGCCTCCTCAAGGACGACTCCCTGACCTGGACCAGCGGCCGTACGACCCTGGTCGACCTGGCCGTGCGCACCCGGCGCGGGGACGCCTTCGCCGTCTCCGATCTCGACGCGACCGGGTGGCTGGAGCGGTTCACCGCGCAGGACCGCACCCTCGCGCCGGCCGGCGAGCAGCTGATCCAGGGTCAGATCCCGCTCGCCCCGCACGAGTCGAAGGCCGACGGCGTCGCACGCGCCGAGCAGCTCCTCGACCTCGGTTTCCCGGGTTGGCGCGAGCGCGTCACCTGGCGGCGCGAGGCCGTCGCGAGCGGCCGTACCGGCGCCGTCGACCTGCCCGGCACGAGCTGGCGCGACCGTCCGGCCGTGGACCGGGGCGACGGCGTCTATCTGGCGGGCGATCAGGTCGCCGCACCCGGCGTGCTGTCCGAGGTCTCCTTCAACAGCGCGCTCACGGCCGTCTCCTTGGCACTCGGCCGGGACGCCCTTGACCTCAAGCGGGCTTGAGGTCGAAGAGTGGGTTCCCGGCACCACCCCGGCACCACCCGGCGCACACCCGATGGGGGACCCTATGCACGCCATCCGCCTGCACGCCTTCGGCCCGGCCGAGAACCTCACCCACGAGTGGGTCGACGACCCGGCACCGGGCCCCGGCCGGCTCCGGGTCGCCGTGGCGGCGGCCGGTGTCCACCTCCTGGACACGGCCCTGCGCGAGGGGGTGCGGGGCCCCGCACCCCGGCTGCCGACGCTGCCCACGATCCCCGGCCGCGAGGTCGCCGGAGTCGTCGAGGCCCTCGGTGAGGGGGTCGCCGGGTCGTGGCTCGGCAAGCGTGTGGTCGCCCACCTCGGGTTCGCGCCGGGCGGCTACGCCGAACTGGCCGTGGTCGACGTCGACCGCGTCCACGAGATCCCGGCGGGCCTCGGCTTCGCGGAGGCCGTCGCCATGATCGGCACGGGACGTACGACGATGGGGATCCTGCAGTTCGCCGAGCTCGGGCCGGATGCGGTGGCCGTGGTCCCGGCGGCGGCCGGCGGCATCGGCAGCCTGCTCGTGCAGTACGCCAAGAACGCCGGTGCCGTGGTCGTGGGGCTGGCCGGAGGGCCGCGGAAGGCCGCCCTCGTGCGGGAGAACGGCGCCGATCTCGCCGTCGACTACACGGTCCCCGAGTGGCCCGGGAAGGTACGGGCGTTCCTCGGAGGGCGACAGGCCACCGTCGTCTTCGACGGCGTCGGCGGGGACGTGGCCCGCGAGTCGGTCGCCCTGCTCGGGCCGGGCGGCCGGCACCTCGTCTTCGGCTGGTCGGGACAGGGACTCCACGACGGCGGGCCCTACCTCGTCGACGGCGTCTCCGAGCAGGTCCTCGGCCCGGTGATGATGCGCAGGGCCGGCGGCCCCGACCCGGTGCGGACCCTGGAACTGCGCGCCCTCGCCGAGGCCGCCGCGGGCCGCCTCAGCCCGGCCGTGCAGCGCTTCCCGCTCGCCGAGGCGGCGGCGGCCCACCGCGCCCTCCAGACGCGCGGGACCATCGGAAAAGTGGTTCTGGAGCCATGACCACCGGGGCGGGCCCGCCTCCTTTCCAGGAGCGGCACCCGACCGTTCGGCACGGGGGAGGGGCCCCGCCGACCGCGGAGCCCCTCCCCCACCCCATGCCGGAGGCGATCAGCCGACCGCCCTCGTCGCCTTGCTCACCGCCGCCCCGTCGTGGTGACCGGTGCGGTGCGCGATCACCTTCACGGTGACCTTCTTGCCCTTCTGCGCCGCCTTCAGCACGAACGACGACCTGGTCGCGCCGCTGATCGCCCTGCCGTCGGCGTACCACTGGTACGAGTACGTCGTCGGCGCGGGGCTCCACGTCCCCTTGGCCGCCTTCAGCGTCTTCCCGACCTTCGCGGTCCCGCTGATCACCGGCGCCTCGGTCGCCTCGGGCGCAGCGCCCTTGGCCACCGTGACCGGCGCCGAGGTCGCCGATCCGCTGACCCAGCCGGCCTTGACCGCGGTGACGGTCACGGTGAGCTTCTTGCCGACCAGCGAGGCGGGGACGGTGTACGTCGCCGCCGTCGCCCCGCTGATCGCCGTGCCGTTCGCCTTCCACTGGTACGTGTACGACGACGGGGCCGCCGACCAGCTTCCGGGCGAGGCCGTGACCTTGGCGCCCGTCCTGGCCGTGCCGGTGACCTCGGGTGCCGCCGTGTTCTTCAGCTCGGGCCGCGCGGTCACCGTGAACGAACCGCGCGGGAACTCCCAGCCGCGCGTGTACACGCTGACGCTCCAGGTGCCGGTGGCCGCGCCGGTCAGGTCGAGGGTCGCGGTCACCGTCCGGTTGTCCGCGGAGACCGAGTCGGCTTTCGCCGTGATCGTCCTGCCGGCCTGGCTGAGCCGGACGGTGACGTCCGGGCCGAGCGCGGTGCCGGTGACCGTGAGCCGCACCTTGCCGCCGGCGGCCCCGGTGTCGGGGCTGACCGCGGTGACGGTCGTCTCCTGCGTGCCGCAGACCGGGGACGTGCAGGTCAGCTCGGCGCTGTAGGCGGTGCGGGGCGCCTTCTCGGGCAGGCCGAGGAGGAACACCGTCGGTGTGCTCTCCTGCGAGGAGCCGAGCGCGTCGCAGTCGTAGCCCTCCGGGATGTAGTGCGTGCAGCCGTTGGCCCAGGTTTTGGTGTTGTACAGCACGGGCACCGCGGTGCCGGCGGCGCCGGAGGTGTCCTTGATGTCGGTCTCGAAACGGTCGAACCCGGCGGTCGGCAGCGCCGCGCACACCGCCGTCCGCGACTCGTCCAGGGTCCCGGTGATCGGCCCGTACCCGTACGCCACCGACGGCACCTTCACGCACTGCGGCGCGGGCCCGTCCGCGGTCCAGACGCGCAGGGCGTCCAGGCGGTACTCGGGCGCCGCCTTCAGCGTGACCGGGGTCTGCACCAGCACCTGGTGCGTGGTGGACCCGGTGACCGCGCAGGAGGTGTTGCGGAAGGAGCACTCCACGCGGCCGTCCCCTGCGACGACCGCGCTGTTGGCGGTGCCGAGGGCGTCCCGGACGTTGACGTGCACGACGTCGGTGTCCGCGGCGGTGGTCACCTGGTGGCAGTCGAGCGTGCCGGGACCGTCGTACCCGCTCTTCACTGAGGGCCCGCCGACCTTCGCGGCCGTGGTCCTGCGGCAGCCCGCCGCCGAGGCGCTCGCGGTGACGTCCCGCCGGGTCAGGGTGTACGTGGCCGCCTCGTCGCGGCCGGTGACCAGCACGGTGTGGGCCTTGCCCGGGGTCAGCGAGCAGATGCTCCAGCCGTTGGTGCTTGCGTAGCGCTGACAGACCCGCTTGCCGTCGGCGTCCAGCACCGAGAACGCCGCGGAGGCGGTCCCGGCGGTGGCGGCCAGCTGGAACACCTCGGCGGCCGTGTGCGCATCCGCCGGGATGCCCAGGCAGTGCGAGAAGACGCCGTCACCGGTGGTCAGCGTGGCCTTCGCGCCGCCCGCGCCGAAGCTGCCGGCGGGCAGCACGGGACAGCCCCGCGCCACGTCGGTGCGGTGGAAGGCCACCGCGTAGGCGCCCGTCGCCGAGTCCCCGCCGTCCTCGGTGTGGACCAGCGCCCGGTAGGGAGCCGCCCCGGTGAGCGCGCAGTCCCCGCCCCGCAGCTCGTCCGCGCCGCACTGCGGGGTGCCGTCACGGTCGAGGACCTCCACCTCGGGGGTCGGTCCGGCCGAGGACAGCGAGGTGAGCGCGGCGATCCGGGCGCCCTGCGGGACGTCCAGCGTCAGGCAGTCGTACTGCCCGACCGTGCTCACCTCGCCCCTGTGCAGGCCGAGTCCGGTCGCCACACACCCGGCAGTGGAGGCCCGGTCCAGGACCACCGGGTACGCGCCCCGGCCGACGACGGCCGTGTAGGTGCCCGGCTTCTTGACGGGGCACGGGTCGGCCCCGTAGCGGCACACGCTCAGCCCGTCCGCGTCGTACACCCGGGGCACCCCGACCTCGCGGTCCGCGCTCACCGAGTGCACGGTGTACGGGCCCGCCGCGGACGCGGTGAAGGTGACACAGGGGCTGGTGGCCGGTTGCTGCTGCCCGAGCGGGCCGAACGCCCGGACCGGGGTGGTGGTGCAGCCCTGCGGGTCGTTGAGCCGGCGCACGCTCACCTCGTACTCGGCGGGGAAGCCGCCCTCCGCACGCCACACGGTGGAGATCACCCGGTACGGCCCGTCACCGGGCAGGACGCAGCTGTCCTCGTCGTCCTGCGGGAACCGCTCACAGATCCGGGCACCGGTCGCGTCGGTGATCCAGGCGAGGGAGTCGCCGTACGTCTTCGTGCCGTGGCCGAGCCGGACCCGGTCACCGCGCTCGCCCCGGAAGGGCTGGCAGTCGACCTCCACCGGGCTCACGGTCCGGCGTGCGATGTCGGGCTGGTCCCAGTGGGTGCCGACCGGCTCCGCGCAGCCCTCGGACGAGCCGAGCGGCACGAAGGCGGCGACGGTGGCCGCGTCCTCCCAGCCGGTGTTGAGGACCTTGAACGTGTAGGTGCCGGCCGCGGGCACGTCACACATGCCGTCCGTGGCGTACCCGTCGCCGTGGCAGTCCACCTGGCTGCCGTCGGCGGCGAGCAGCTGCCTGGTCATCGCGTTGCCGTGACCGTCCTTCGCCGGTGCCAGATACAGGCCCGGTGTCTCGACGGTGACGGTGTAGCAGACGCTCGCGTCGGGTGGGACGGTCGCCTTGCCGACGGCGTCCCCCGGGTCGCCGAAGGGCGCGAGCGCGAGCGGCGCGCACTCCTCGCCGGCGGCGACGGCGGGGCCCGCCCCGGTCCAGGTCAGCAGTGCGGCGAACAGCGAGACGATGACGGCGAACACGGCCGGCGACCCGGCCGCCCGCCTGTGTCTCGCTGACGGACAGGAAGCGTCGTCGGACACTCAATCCCCCCTGGATCATTGGTCGTTGAGGGGATGGTCGCACACAGGTACGACAACGCACGCATGAGTATCCGGGACGAGGGCCGGCGAAGGTTTCTCCGGTTTCTCGTCAGTGCCGTCCCGCCACCCGGTCGGCGATCCGCGCCAGCCTCGACGACTCCGCGCGGTTCCGGGCGTACTCCCGCCGGTCCGCGGCCCGGTACGTGGCGTACAGGCCGTGCACCCCCAGCCAGCGCAACGGCTCCGGCTCCCAGCTGCGCACCCTGTGCCCGACCCACGGCAGTGAGGTGAGCCCGGTCGGCCCGCCCTGCCCCGAGTCCAGTTGGACGAGGTCGCGCAGCGTCCGCGCGGCGAGGTTCGCCGTCGCCACGCCCGAGCCGACGTAACCGCCCGCCCAGCCGAGCCCGGTCGACCGGTCCAGCGTCACCGTGGCACACCAGTCGCGCGGCACCCCGAGCACACCGGACCAGGCGTGCTCGACGCGCACCCCGGCCAGCGACGGGAAGAACCCCACGAGGAGGTGCCGCAGAGCCGCGACGGTCTCGGGCTGCGTCCGCCCGTCGTTGTCGGTCCTCGACCCGAAGCGGTACGGCACACCGCGCCCGCCCAGCGCGATCCGTCCATCGGCCGTGCGCTGCGCGTACATGTAGGCGTGGGCCATGTCGCCGAGCGTCTCCCGCCCCGCCCAGCCCACCGACTCCCACTGCTCGTCCGTCAGCGGCTCGGTGGCGATCATCGAGGAGTTCATCGGCAGCCAGGTCCGCCTCTCCCCCTTCAGCGCGGCCGTGAACCCCTCGGTGCAGCGCAGCACGTACGGGGCGCGGACGGTGCCGTAGGGCGTCACGGCGAGCTTGGGCCGGATCTCCGTGACCGGCGTCAGCTCGTGGACGGTGACCCCGAGCGCCTCCACGGCCGCGGCGAGGCCCTTCACCAGTTTGACGGGGTGCACCCGCGCCCCGTGCGGCGTCCACGTCGAACCGACCGCGTCCGCGACCTTGATCCGCTCCGCGGTCTCCCGCGCGCCGTGCAGCACCCGGTCCTTCTCGCCGTACGACGACTCGTGCTCGTGGAAGGCCCTCAGCCGCGCCCACTGGGCGGGCGTACGCGCCACTTCGAGGACGCCGCCCTTGTGGACGTCGGCGTCGATGCCCTCGGCCGCCGCGACCCGGACCACCTCGTCGACGGTGTCGTTCATGGCCCGCTGGAGCCGTACGGCCGCCTCGTGGCCGTGCAGCTTCGCGTACCGGTCACGGCCCGCGATGCCGTTGTACAGCCACCCGCCGTTGCGCCCCGAGGCCCCGTACCCGCAGAACTTCTGCTCCAGGACGGTGATCCGCAGGAAGGGGGCCGCCTTCTTCAGGTAGTAGGCGGTCCACAGTCCCGTGTACCCGCCGCCCACGATCACCACGTCCGCACGGGCGTCCCCCGCCAGCGGCTCGCGCACCTCGGGGAGGCCGTCGTCCGCGTACCAGAAGGAGATGCCGCCGTTCACCGCACCACTGACCGAGCTGCTCATGCGAGGACGTTAATTCGGGTGAGCCGATCGCGGTACACCCGTAGGGTCCGCAGGGTGATCGACGTCCCTGAGAAACTCGCGGCGGTACAGGCGGAGGTCAACGGTGACGAGGGGCGGGCGTTCATCGAGCGGCTGCCGGACCTGGCGGCACAGTTCCTCGACCGCTGGGACCTGCGCCTCGACGGCTCCTCGATGCACGGCTGGTCGGCCCTGATCCTGCCGGTCACGGCGGCCGACGGCACCCGGGCCGCGCTGAAGCTGCAACTCCTCGACGAGGAGAGCGCGGGCGAACCGGTGGCCCTGCGCGTATGGGACGGCGACGGGGCGGTACGGCTCCTCGACCACGACGAGGCAACCGGCACCATGCTGCTGGAACGCCTCGACTCGGACCGCATGCTCGCGCACCTCCCGGACGTCCACGAGTCCGTCCTGGTCATCGCCCGTCTGCTGGCCCACCTGACGTCCTTCCCCGCGCCCCACGGCCTGCGCCGACTCGGCGACATCACGCGGGACATGCTGGAGCAGACCCCCTGGGCGCTGCGGCGGATCCCGGACGCGCAGACCCGCCGGGGCGTCGCCGACTGGGCGGCCGCCGTCCGCGAGGTGGCCGACGAGCCCGGCGACCGCCTGCTGCACTGGGACCTGCACGACGAGAACGTCCTGGCCTCGGCGCGCGCCCCCTGGCTCGCCATCGACCCCAAACCGCTCGCCGGCGACCCGGGCTTCGAGCTGTGGCCCGCCCTCGCCAACCGCTTCGACCCCGCCGACGTGCGCTGGCGCTTCGACGCCATGACCGACGTCCTCGGCCTGGACCGGGCACGCGCGCGTGCGTGGACGTACGGCCGACTCCTGCAGAACCTGCTGTGGGACGTCGAGGACGGCAAGGCACCGCAGGAGGAGGATCTGGAAATCGCCCGGCGCCTGCGCGAGCCGCGCGGCTAACCTCACGGGATGATCCGCACCGCGACCCCTGACGACATCCCCGCCCTGCACTTGCTGATCCGCGAACTCGCCGAGTACGAGAAGGCCGCGCACGAGGCCAAGGCGACCCCGGAGCAGCTCCACGAAGCCCTGTTCGGCGACCGCCCGGCCGCCTTCGCGCACATCGCGGCCGACGACACGACCGGCGAGACGGTCGGCTGCGCGATCTGGTTCCTGAACTTCTCCACCTGGCGCGGCGTCCACGGCATCTACCTGGAGGACCTCTACGTCCGCCCCGCCGCCCGCGGCGCCGGCCACGGCAAGGCCCTGCTCACCGAACTGGCCCGGCTGTGCGTGGAGCGCGGCTACCAGCGCCTGGAATGGGCCGTGCTGAACTGGAACGCCCCGTCCATCGCCTTCTACGAGTCCCTCGGCGCCCGCCGCCAGGACGAGTGGACGGTGTACCGCCTGACGGACGAGGCGCTGACGAAGCTGGGCAGCGGCCTCTGACGGGGCCCCTGCCCGCCCGCGCTCAGCGGGTCCCGTCGACGCCCGCGAGGGCACGGGCCACGTGCAGCGGGTCGGCCCGTTCGGCCAGTTCCGCGTACAGGGCCATCGCCCACTGCGGACGGCTCAGCAGAACCTCACCCGCCGGGTCGCCCGCCGCGCGGGCCGCCAGGCCGAGCCCCACCCAGGTCTCCGGTTCGCCGTCGCCGTGGACGATGCGCGCGTGGCAGGTGCTCAGCGCCTCGGCCGTGCGCCCCGTGACCAGGGCGATGTCCTCCGGCCGGGCCCCGCTCACCGTGCCACCCGGGTCGCCGCGCAGAGCGTCGAAGCCCTCGGGGTGGGCCAGGGACCAGCGCAGCAGGGCCGCGCGGGTGTCGAAGCCGCGCACCGGCGTGCCCGGGGTGAGTGTTCCCTCGTGTGTGGGTGAAGGGAGCGGAGCGCCGTCGGCGAAGGCCGTGGCGAGGGCCCGGGCCTCCCGTGGGTCGGGGCGCAGGTGGTGAGCCCGCCAGGTCGCCCGGTGGTCCGCGACCGCGAGTTCGGCCGCGGACCGGGCCCGAGCGTCCACCGGCTCGTCCAGCCACGGTTCCAGACGCCGGGACAGCTCGGCCACCAGGCGGCGGCCCAGGTCGGTCAGCCCCTGCGCCCGGGAGACCGCGTCCAGCGCGTATGCCGTCTGGGCCCGCCACAGCGCGAACTCGAACTGCGCGAGCGCCGAGTCGCGCCGCCGCCAGAACCCGGTGACACCGAAGAAGGCGTACACGCCCTGGAGCAGTCCCCCCAGCGGCCGGGGATCGTCGCGCCACGGGGCGTAGTACAGCCGGGTGCCCGGGCCATCGGGGCCGTCGCGCTCCGCCCGGTCGTCGTACAGCGTGAACAGGTGCATGAAGGCGCTGAGCTTGTTGTGCTGGAACTCGTGCACCAACGTGGACGCGAACTGCTCACCGTCGTCCGGCATCGACGCCAGCGCCGCGCCGAACGCGTCGCCGGAGGAGGCGCTGTGCGGCCGGAACCGCTCCGCCCGTGGCCGCGGCACCAGCGAGACCAGCCCGAGGGACAGCGCCCGAGCCTCCTCGCAGCCGGTGCCGCGAACGATCTCCCAGGCCTCTTCGAACACCTCCTGCCAGCACTCGGGGCGGTCCAGGGGTTCGGCGGACGTCGGACGGCGCAGGGTGCGGTAGGGATCGCTGTCGTCCAGCAGCAGCGTGCACCCGTCGGCGCGCAGCCGCGCCAGGGCATGCCAGTCCGGTCCCGCCAGGTGCCGCCCCGCGATCCGTACGCCGTCGGCGTCGGCGGCGACCTCGGCCGTCGCCCACCGCACCGGTCCGGGCACCCGCATGGCCCCGAGCGAGGGAAGCACCGCCCAGCCCTGCCGGACGGGGACAGTCGTACGGAATTCGAGGCCGGCGTGGATCGCCGCGCAGGCCGCGATCGCGTGCAGGTGACCGGTGTCCACCCACAGCGGGGCGTCGTCCTCGGCAGCCCCCCGCAGCCGGCGCAGGGTGTGCGCCGCCCACACGCCCACGGCCGGATAGGTCAGCAACCGCTCGACGATGTTCTCGTCCACGGCCCGGGCCCGGGAAAGCAACTGCCAGCCGTCGGCCAGCGGGGGAAGAGGTCCGGTGGGTACCGAGGAGGCCGTGTCCAGCAGCGCCCGGACGACGAGCAGCCGCCAGCTGCGCTCGCTCGTTCGCAGGGCAGCGACGGTCCCGGGACTGCCTCCGCCGCTCAGCAGCTCGTCGAAGGAAACGGAGGACAGCGCGTGTCGACGGGTGGTCGGCTGCATGGGGGCCGAGGGCCTACGCGTCGCGCTGGGGGTTGTAGCCGCCGAGGCTGCTCGCCGGATCGTCGATACGGCTCAGGAGCCGGCGCATGGAGCCTTCGACGCCGCGGAGGTCGAGGGACGGCCAGGCATCCAGGGGGATCTCGCTGAGATCGATCAGCTCGGACTCGACCGATGACTTCTCCATGACCCGTCCCTGTGCAGTGAAGGCGCTACGAGGAATGCGATGCTTAACCAGATATGCCTGAAAATCAGTCTTTCAGGTGGTTTCAGACCGCTTCAGCACCCTAATGCATCACAGGAATCGCACGGCGCGACAGCGCGCGACCGGCCCTCGATCGAGTGACGACAGGGCGCGGCGGGTAGGCCCCGTATGTGATTGAACTCGCGGAGATGATCGAGGAGTTGCGCAGAGAACTCACCGCCGCGCGGGCCGCCGCGGCGGGCGAGGACCTCTACTTCGAAGTGGGCCCGGTGGAGGTGGAGGCCGCGGTGACGGTGGAACGGTCGGCCACGGCCGGCGGAAAGGTCCGCTTCTGGGTGGTGGAGGCCGGTGCCGACGGCCGTTCGGCTGACAGCGTCACCCACCGGATCAAGCTCACCCTGGACCCCCGCACCCGCAGCGGCGGCGGACGGCCGCCGTGGGTGAGCGGCGACGAGGCCGAGCGGGAGCGCTGAGCCGGTGGGCGGAACGGGAGGACGCCGCGGGCTGGACCCCGTGCGGGTGGCCGAGGTGATCACGCGCGGTTCCCACGGCCCCGGACGTCGCGGGACCGGCTACAGGGTCGGGCGGCGCTGGGTCCTCACCGCGGCACACGTCGTCCGGGACACCGACCCGGCAGCCGCACGGGTACGGTTCGAGGCCGACCGCGCCGACGAGTGGACCGTGTCCGCAGACGTGGCGCTGGTGGCCGACAAGGCCGATGTGGCGCTCCTGGAGATCACCGGAGCAGTGCCGGCGGGCGTGCACGCGACTGCGGCCGAGACCTCGCCCGCGTTCGGAGCCGTGCCGGACACGGACGACGTGCTGCCGGTAACGGCCATGGGCTTCCCGCGGTTCAAACTCCGCGAGCACCGGATGCGGCGGCTCGACGACGGATCACCGTCCCAGTACCGCGACTCCTGCCACGCGTCCGGCCTGATCTCAGTGCTGTCCAACCGCCGCGAAGGCACCCTGGAGATCGCCGTCACCCCGCCCGGGACGGACCCCGAGCCGGACCGCTCACCCTGGGAAGGCATGTCCGGCGCGGCGGTCTGGCACGACGGCACGCTCATCGGCCTGGTCAGCGCACACCACCGCACCGACGGGCCGGGCCGGCTGGCCGCCGTCCGCGTGGACCGCTGGTACGACCTCCTCACCGCCACCGAACTGGCCCTGCTGCACGAGCACGCCGGTCTCCCCCCGTCCGCGGACCAACTGGTCCGCTTCTCCTGCCCGCCCCCCGGCACGACACCCCGGTTCAGCCTGGCGGGCCTCCCGGACGATCTCCCCCTGCGCGAGATCAACGGCCTCGTGGACGCGTTGACCGCCCTGCCCACGGTGAGCGACCGCACGTCCCTCGCTCTCGTCCTGGCCGGCATCGACCCGGTGATCGCCGCCATGAGCCTGCGCTCTCCCGCCCTGCGGCCGGATGTGTTCGGGATCGTGAGGACATGCCTGCGCTATCCCGGCACTCTCGACCAACTCCTCGATGAGATAAGGCTGTTGGAGGGCAACTCCGCCGGGATGATCCGCGTGGACCAGGAGGCGGCGGCGCTGTCGCGCAGCCATGGCCGGTCCGAGGAAAGACGCTGACCTGATATCGCGGCGCCCTGAGAGAGCGGTGTTTCATCCTCCGCACGACGGGCCATCATCAGGGGGATGTGGGCAGATCGCATCGACGAACCAATCGGGGAGGGAAGGGGATTGGCCGTCATCGAGCCGTCTGTGGCCACCGTCGAGTCCAGCCTTGTCGATCTCGCGGGGGTGTCTCTTGAAGCGCTGCGCTCCATCGACGGTCGAGTTCTCGCCGCTCCACTGGAGGAGCTGCGGCAGCGCATCGACCATCCGCAGGCCAGCGGGGGTGGCGACTTCAACCCGGCGGAGCGCTTCGACTGACGACGCCGGGGCCGGCCATGAGCACTGAGCCGTCCCTGCCCCACCACCACCTGCCCGCTTCCTGTTTGGCCGAACTGCTCCGGGGCGAGGGCGGGCCGGCCACCGTGGACGTCCTGCTGGGCGCCGAACGCAGCCGACGGCTGCTGCTCCTGCGGATGCTCGACGACGCCACGGACCTCGGCCCCGCCTGGGACGTGCTCAGCCGAGCGCAGCGGCGTGCCCCGGCCGTCGTCGACGATCTGCTCATGTACCCGCAGACGGGCATGTGGCTGGCCACGGCGTTGCGCCGGCTGCGCGGCACGGCACCGAAGGACGAACCTCCGCTGGGGGTGGTGCTCGGCCACTTCGCGGCCCTGGCCTCCGCGGCGGCGCTGCGCGCGGGCCTTGACTTCGCCCTCGACGTGCCGGTGTGGCACGGCCGGGTTTCCCTGCCGACCCTAGGCTGCGCCGAACTGCCCGTGCCCGAACCATGGACGACGGCCACGGTCCGCGCCTCCTCGGGACGAGCGGCGATCGAGACGCGCGAGGCGTCGGTCGCCTTACCGGACCCGCCGAACTCACCGAGGCCCGGTTGGCATCCGGTACGCCGGGTCGCAGTCGGCCCGCCGGGACGCCGGCTGAACCTGACCCTGGACGACACGGATCCGTTCCGGACCTATCCCCTGCCGACCGTGCCGCACCCGGTGTCCGAGCAGGCGGCGGCGCGGTGGCGGCAAGTGCTGGGCCAGGCATGGGACGTACTGCTGCGTGAACTTCCAGGAACCGCCGAGGCCATGCGGCGAGGCATGCTGTCGCTCACCCCGACCACCGCTGGAGAAAGGTTCCGGCCACGCAGCGTGTCAGCCGGAGACGCCTTCGGCGGGATGGAGGCATCGGAGCCGGACGACGCCGTTCAGCTGGCCGCCACCTTGGTGCACGAGTTCCAGCACACCAAGCTGGGCGGACTGCTGCACCTGACTCCCCTCCTGAACGGCAGCCCTGGGGAGACGGGGGAACTGTGGTACGCGCCCTGGCGGGACGACCCGCGCCCCATCGACGGGCTGCTGCAGGGCATCTACGCGTTCATGGGCGTCACCGGGTTCTGGCGCGCGCGGCGCGCTACCGCCACCGCACCGAACGGCTTGCAGCACTTCGAGTTCGCCCTGTGGCGGACCCATGTGGCGACCGCGCTGGAGCAGATCCGCGGGCACGCACGTCTGACCCCTGTCGGAGCGGCCCTGCTGGACACGCTCCGCGACCGCTGCGCCGAGTGGCTGCGGGAGCCGGTGCCCGAGGCCGAGTCGGCCCTGGCGAGGTTGTGCAACGACTACCACGTCGCCCGCTGGCGGGCCCACCACCTACGTCCCCCCGCCCCGGCGGTGGACGAGGCGGTGCGCGCCTGGCTGACCGGCGCGAGCGGACCGCCCTCCTCCCTGTCGGTCGAGCCGGTCATCGTGCCCGACACCTCCGCACACGGGCTGGACAGCATGGCGACACTGGTCCGCCATCGCCTCGTTGACGCCGCCGACGGCCGTGCGGCACCCGAGGACCCGGAGAAGGCCGCGGCCGAAGTCACCGGCGCCCTGCCCGCCGACGCGCTGCTCGTGGCCGGTGACGCCGACTCGGCCCGCCATGCCTACGTCGCCCACCTGACGGCCCACCCGGGCACGGCCGGAGCGTGGGCCGGCCTGGGCCAGGCCCTCAGGTCATCGGGCTTCGCCCCCGGCGCGGCACACCTCCTGTGCCACCACCCGGAACGGGCCCGAACGGTCCACGAGGCCGTGACCCGCACCACCCACCCCGCACCCGACCCGATCCGACTGGCGACATGGCTGCGTTCGTGACGCGGCGTTCCCTTTTCCTGCCCGGAGGACCTCGAAAAAGGGCATGAGAAAACCCCCGGTGACTTTCACACCGGGGGCCATTCGAAAGAAAATGATCTAGCCTTCGCGAGAATGGGTCAGGACTCCCTGCCCTTGTCTTTCTTCAGCCACTTCACAAGACCGCCGCAGACGCCGCCGAATACGGTGGCCGCAGCCGCACAGCCCGCCACCATCGGCCCGTCCTGCTGAGCCATCTCCCACACCATCACCCCCACAGAACCCGCACTGGCCAGCCCTGATACGCCCGAGACCGACCAGGCGGCCGCCCTCACCACGCGCTGATAGGGACAGTCCACAGCATCGTGCGCCATTACAGAACACCTTTCATCCACCCCCCGGTGATCCCGAAATCAGGGAAAGGGGTACCCATACGAGAAGTCAGGGTTTCGATCGGAACCTTAGCCGACCGCCAAGCCGGAACTTTACCGCTCCGCGCCCCCGATCGGAAAAGCGCGATACACGCTCGGGAACGCAAGTATCGATGGAATGAAATTCACCGTGGGGCGGCACTCCTGGCGCCGCCCCACGGGCCGCGCGTCATATCACAGCGGCATCGGATCGATGTCGCAGTTGGCCCGCTCGCGGGCTCGGGTCTGCACCGTCGCGGGGTGCGGTGCCGTCTGGGCGGAGTTCCGCCGCGGCTCGTCCAGGACCCGCTCCATACGTGCCAGGGCATCCGCCCGCAGGGCCTCGCTCTCGGCCTCCTCACCGAGGGCGAACAGGTCCAGGGAGAGGTTGGCCGCACCCACGAGCGTCGTGGGGTGGTCCTCGCCCAGCCTCGTCCGGCACCGCTCCAGCGTCCTGCGGCCCAGTTCACAGGCCTCGGTCACCCGCCCGAGGGCGCTCAGATCGCTCGCCAGGTTGATGGCACAGGCCAGAGCCATCGGATGGCTCGCCCCGAGCCGTCCGGTCAGGGACTCCAGTGCCGCCTGGTCCAGTTCCTTGGCCTCCTCCCCCCGGCCCAGCAGCCGCAGGGTCACCGCGAGGTCGACGTCGGCCGCCAGCACGTGCGGATGGTGGGGCTGGAACAGCGTCCGGAACCGCTGCGACGTGGTCCTGCCGAGCTCCCGTGCCGCCTCGAGGTCCCCGTTGTGCCGCAGGGCCACCGACAACGCGAGTGCCGCCGTCAGGGCCTCCGGGTGCATGTCGTCGTAGCGGCGGACGAACTGGTTGTACGCCTCGCGCGCCAGTTCCAGCGCGGTGGCGTGGTCCCCCTCCTTGCGGCAGGCCTCACCCAGCTGGCGGACCGTCCCCAGCGTCGAGGGGTTGCCGGCTCCGAACTCGGCCCGGAAGCCGTCGACGACCCCCTGCTGCCTGGACCGCGCTCCGACGTAGTCACCGGTCTCGCGCACGTCGATGGCGATGCTGCCCTCGGTGATCAGGGACTGTTGGTGATCACGGCCGAACAGACGCGTTTTCATCTCGTGCGTGTGTTCGTCCAGTTCCAGCGCCCGCTGGAACTCCCCGACCAGCCGCAGACTCACCCCGAGGTTGTGCGCGGTGCTCAGCGTCGTCGGGTCGTCCTCGCCGAAGGCGCGGCGCGCCCGGTCGTAGGCCATCTCGTCCAGCTCGGCACCGGCGGCGAAGTCCCCCTGCACCCGCCGTACGGCCGCCTCCAGCATCAACGTCTCCAGAGCGTCCTCGCGGATGTCCTCGCGGCCCTGCGGCGCCGTACGGGCGTAGACGCCCTTCATCCGGGCGACCAGCTCCGAGGCGTCGTCGTAGCGGCCCACCTTCAGGTAGAGGAAGCCGAGCCACCACGCCATCAGAAGCGCCTGCTGGTCCTCCTCCCCGAACTTGCGCTCCCACGTCTGCCAGGCCTGCTCCGTGAACTCGAGTGCCACCTTGTGGTCGCCCCAGTACCAGAGGTACTTGGCGACGTTCATCACCAGTTCCCGCACCCACGGCTGATCCGACTCGATGGCGCCAGAGGCGATGACATGGCCGTACAGCTCGGCGTACCGCGGCCAGTTCGCGGGCTGATTGGGGCCCTTCGGGTCGGAGGCGGCCAGGAGGGTGTGGGCGCCGTTACGCATGCGGGTCTGTTCCTCGGGTGTCATACGGTTGATCAATACCGCCTGAACCAGCCGGTGCATCTCGATCGAGTTCGTGCGGTGGTCTATCCGGGCTAGTGAGTAGCGGTTGATCTCCCGTACGGCGCGTGCGAGCCGCATGGGGTCGTTCAGGGCGCGGTCGAGATCGGGGTCGATGCTGCCTCCGCCGAGGCCGGAGAAGATGGACCGGGAAATGGGGTCCGGCGCGAAGTAGGAGCACAGCTGCAGCAGCCGCAGCGCGGTCGGGCTGCGCGTCTGCAGATGGTCGAGGGAGACGTTCCAGGCGGCCGCCACGGGCAGCTGGTAGTCCGGGGGCGGAGAGACCTCCAGCAGTTCACTGCGCTTGTGCTCGAACAGGCGGAGGTACTCCGACACGGGCATGCCGGTCTCTCCACGCCAGGCAGCGGCCTGTTCCAGAGCCAGCGGCAGGTCGCCGAGGGCCTCGGCCAGGCGGTCCGCCTCGCCGTCGTCGAGGTCGTTCCCGGCCGGTCCCGAGCGACGCAGCAGTTCCTTGCTCTCCGCCCGGGTGAAGACGTCCACCTCCAGGGAGTGCCCGTGGCCGCTCACACTCCAGCGACGGTTGCGCGAGGTGACGAGGATGGTGCCACTGCCACCGGTCGTGGCGGGAAAGTACTCGCGGACCCGCTCGGGGTCGTCGGCGTTGTCGAAGATGAGCAGCCAGCGGGAGTACGGCCGGCCCTCGCGCAGCGCCTCGCGCACCGCGGGACCGGCGATGTTGGCCTCGGCGCTCGTGCTCAGGCCGAGCCGCTGGGCAAGCTCCACCAGCGCTTGGCCGATCTTGCCGGGGCGCTCGGCGGGAATCCACCACACGATGTCGTACTCGGATTGGTGGCGGTACGCGTACTCGATCGCCAACTGGGTCTTGCCGACACCGCCCATCCCGTGCAGAGCTTCGGGGAGCACGGTGGTCATACCCTCCCGCAGGCGTTCGCTCAGTCGCTCCAGAAGGTCCACCCGGCCCGTGAAGTTCGGGTTGCGCGGCGGGATGTTCCCCCAGATGCGCGGCTGCGTCGATCGCCCGCCCTCCACTGCGGGCTGCTGCGTGGTCGCCATCGCCGTCGCTCCTTCTGAAGATGTCCGGCCCCCGGTGGGCCTGTGTTCGACAGGGTGGGGAATCTCGCCTGTGGCACGACCGCCCGATCCCTTGCTCAGGCTGACCGTGTTCTGCCGGTCGTAGGTCCGCAGTGCCTGCGCCAGGCGCTCGGCACGGGACAGGAAGCGGCCGGACAGTGCGCGCAGAGCGGCCAGTTCCACGCGCAGGAACGCCACGTTGCGCCGGGTCACGGGCGGTACTTCGGCCGCCTCGAACAGGTCGTCGGCGGTGGGCAGGACCGGATCGTCGCCCTCCTGGACATGCGTGAGCAGCTTTCGCACGTCGTGCAGCACACGAGCGGTGTCCCTGCGGCGGGCCAGCGCCAATAACTCCTGGCGGATGTTCGGACCGAAGGCGAAGGCCACACCGGCCGCCCGCTCGGCGTCCGTGCCCGCGGGCCGCACGAGTCCGCTCATCAACAGCTCGGTGAGGTGCGCCGGACCGGCGCCCGGCACGGAGGCGGTCACGGCTCGCATCGCCGCAAGAGTCAACGGCGCCGCCGCGAGCCTGGTGGCCAGTGCGAAGGCGGTGGGAGAGGCGGCGGCGCGAAACTCCGAGATCCGCTCCCGGGGCGGCACGGCGCTGGCGGGATCGGGCACGTCCTCGATCCACGGCACCGCCCGCGCGGCGTCCGCCCGCCGCTTCCAGTCGCGGGCACGCACGCCCGATGTCTCCAGCCAGTCGCGGGAGCGCCCGGCCACCAGGTCCGTCCAGCCTGACAGGGAGCGCTCGGTCAGCTCCAGAACGGGGACGGGCACCACGCCGTCACGCGCGGCGGGGTCGTCGACGGGTTCGAGCGGGGAGGTGCGCAGTTCCCAGCGCAGGGATGCATTGCGTGCCCAGGGGTGCTCGGCGAGCAGCCCCATGCGGTGGACGTCCAGGCCGGTGCGGAACCACAGTCGCTGCGGCAGCAGATGCAGGATCGCCAGCGGCTCGTTCCGTCCGAGTTCACGCAGCAGTGGTAACACCGCGTCCGACCGCCACCCCGCGGCGAGTCCGTCGGTCAGCACCAGCACCACCCGGC
Source organism: Streptomyces sp. NPDC001920 (assembly GCF_053594495.1). Classification (NCBI taxonomy): domain Bacteria; kingdom Bacillati; phylum Actinomycetota; class Actinomycetes; order Kitasatosporales; family Streptomycetaceae; genus Streptomyces; species Streptomyces sp. NPDC001920. Next base: position 56,787 of record NZ_JBSFEP010000007.1, on the reverse strand, counting down.
GCCCGGAGCCGGCGGGCGGGAGGTGCTCGTGCTCCAGCCGGATCCGTTCCGGCTCGGTGTCGTCCGAACTCAGCAGCCGTAGCGTGGTGACCTCGCCCAGCCGCTCGTCGTGGGTGAGTGCCTCGGCCAGTCGGCCGACCGTCTCGTCCCAGACCCGCATGGTCACGTGGTCGTCCAGGACGAGCAGCACACCGGGGCGCGTCGGCGAGTCCAGTCGCTCCAGTTCACTCAGGATCCGCACCACCACGTCGACTGATGCCATGTCAGATTCTGGTGCTGGTACCGGGCGTGGGCCGTGGTCACACTGCATGAGCGCTCTCAGAGCGTCCGGTGATGCCGGAGGGCGAGCGGAGGGACGGAGGAGGCACTGAAGAGGAGTCCCGCAGTCCGCGGGCATGCGTGACATCCACGTGCCAAGACTGGCAGCGGTCCGCGTACCTTGCAACATGGGGCACAAGCCACAAAGCACCGTGCCACGAGGTGGGGCCGGCGCGCACGTCGGCGGCGTTCTCACCGCGTGGGTGAGTCAGGAACCCGTGGGCGTCACCCCCTCTGCCGTGCAGCGATCGCGCGCTCCACGACCGCGTGCCGCACAGCACGGCAGGCTACGCCGGCCCGGGCGGGCTCGGCTTGCGCTCCGGATCGTCGAGCAGGATGGCCAGATGGCGTCCGACATGCTGCCCCCAGCCGCCCGGGCCGAGGGCCAGCGCCTCCTTGCGCCACTTGCCGACACGCTCGGCCAGACTGCCCAGCCCCCGGTCCTCCAGGATCTCGCCGATGGCGTCCTGGAACGCCGGGTCGGAGCAGTCGTTGCGGTGCCAGATCATCGCGGGCACCCCGGCCCGCAGCCCGGCAAGGACCTCGCTGCGTCCGGTGCCCGAGTCATCGCCGGGCGGCTCGCTGAGCACCAGGCACACCGCGCGGAGGTCTTCCTTGAGTTCACGCTCCAGGTGGAAGAAGTACGCCCCGTCCTCCTCCGGGCGGCTCCAGTGCGGATGGCTGTCCGCCGGGCGTTCCCGAAGCTGGCGCCACTTGTTGTGCCAGGGCCGGTGCCAGGCGGCCCGCTGCAACCGCTCCAGGCTGCGCACCACGACCGGGTAGTCCAGGGCAAGTGGTGTGGGAGAAGAGGAATCAGACTCCTTGGACCACCACTCGACCGGCTCGTTGAGCAGTTCCCACGGCAGGACGAATTCGAGGATCACCGGCTGCCGCAGATCGGCCCACTTCTCCTCGACGTCCTCGATGAGCCGCTCCACAGCCGCCGGCAGCTCTTCCCTGGTCAGACGAACGGTCTCGCCGCGCACGGGATGCCAGCCCTCCGAGTCGGACTGACGCCAGTGCGAGAGGTAGTAGTGATTCGCCTCGACCCGGTCCGGCTCGAACTGGATGAGCAGATACGCCGGTACCAGGGAGGGCGCCGGCTGCAGGAACTCCGAGTGCTGCCAGTCCGCCAGCAGGTCGGCCACGCCCAGGTCCGTGGCCGTGGCGCGATTGAACCGGCGCAGCACTTCGGCGGCGTCGGGCCGGCCCTCCTCGACGAACCGGTCGGCGGCGAGCGCGAGGAAGGCCATGCTGGGCGGGAGTTCCCCGACCGGGGAGTTCTCGCCTGCCAGCCGCAGGAAGACCTGCCACGCCGTCTGGCACCACACAGGCAGCTCCTGGACCCGTGAACGGCTCGCGCGCCGCGTCATGGCGGCCAGGTCCGAGGACGGCAGGGACGACAGAACGGGCCGCAGCTCGCCGAGGTCGGCGTGGTTGAAGAAGTCGACGGCTTCCCACTCGTCCACGAGCGGCCACAGCGCGGCGACCGTCACCGACTGCTGCTCCACGTACTCCAGCGACCGTACGAGGCAGGCCAGGCCGTCGCCCACCTCGGTGCATCTCTTCACCACATGCAGCAACCAGGGCCGCAGCCGGTCACTGCCGAAGGGCTCCACGGGAGAATCCAGTTCGGCAGCGAGTATCTCCCGCCATAACTCCCGGCTGCCCGCCTGATTCACCGTGGCCGCACCCTGGAGGGTATCCACGATGGAGACAACCAACCTGTTGCGAACCCGCTCCGGATTACGCACCCGCCCTGCCACCCCGTTACCTCCAGACAGCCGCCAAGACGCCCTGATGGTGCCGACCAGGGTACGGCCGACGTATCGGGCACGGCAGGAAGTCGGCCATGCCTGGCGAACGTTGCCTGCGGGTCAATACACCTAGGACACCGCGACCGCCTTCAGGTCCTGCGCGACCGCCTCCCCCAACATCCCCGCATCCCCCGCACGCAAGTGGCTGACGACAGTCAACGTGTAGGCGTCGCCGGTGTGGACGAGGCAGAGGTTCGCCGTGCCCGGCGGTGAGAGCTGCGGCAGCGGCACGACCCGCGAGAGCGGACGGCCGAGCAGGTGGCTGGGGTTGTCCCGCCACTTGAAGGCCGTGCACAGACTCGTGGTCACCTCGGGACGCGCCAGGCTCCTGGCCATCACCCCGGCCAGCCACGGCACGGCACGGGCGACGGCCTGCAGCATGGGCAGGATCGCACGGTGGGCGTCGCTGCGGTGCTGGAACGCCGCGACCAGTTCCTGGCAGGCGCGCAGGCGGGCGATGGGGGACTCGGTGTCGACGGGCAGCGGGACGCGCAGCGCGGTGACCCCGTTGCCGAGCCGCCGGGCGTTGTCGCGGGTGCGCAGGTCCACCGGCACGGTGGCGTACAGCGGGGCCGGTCCGGTGGGCCAGGCGCTCAGCGGCCCGTAGCAGGAGCGGAGAGCGCCGGCGTACGTGCTCAGCAGCAGTTCGTTGAGCGTGGCCCCGCGCCCGTCCGCCGGCTGTCGACGGGCCGCGCGCATCACCTGCGGGTCGAGTTCGACGACGGCCACCGACGGCCGCGCCTCGCCGGCCGGGACCACGGGCAGGCGCTGACCGAGAGCCCTGACGCGACGCAGTTCCCCGCCGACACCGCGCGGACCGACCCGGGGCCGCTGCCGCGCCGTCGCGGACGGGTCTGCCGCACCCGGCCCGGGAGGACCGGTCGGTACGGCGTCGTCCATCAGCAGCCGGAAGAGAGTCTCCAGGGACCGGCCGTCCAGCAGGGCGTGGTGGCCGAGCAGCACCACGGCGAGCGGGGTGACCAGCAGCCGCCACGGGGGGAGACCGGGTGGCAACGGGTGCCTGACACCGTCGGAGAGCAGCGCTTCCAGGTCCTGGTCCGTGGCGGTGATGTGCGCGGCGGGATCGAACGACGGGGCCGCCCTCCACCGGTGGCCCCACAGCACCCGGGGCCCTCTCGGTGGCTGGACGACCAGGCTCATCCGCTCCAGTGCGCCCCACCGCTCGCGCACCCGGGCCCGCACCTGCCCCAGGTCGAGCGGCCCTCCGGGAAACATCGCGGCGATGCCGATGGTCCCCGGCATCCCGTTGCGCAGGTGCCCTTCCTCGACCGCCGTCAGCCTCATGCTCCGCAGCCTCCTTCGGTGCTCAGCCGTGGGGTGAATCGAACACGACACACGCGTTGTGGCCGCCGAAGGCGAAACTGTTGCTGATCACCGGCCCGCTCGGGATCTTGCGCGGTTCGGCGGTGACCACGTCGATGTCGCACCGGGGGTCCAGCCGCGTGAGCGAAGCCGTCGGCGGCGCGAGCCCTTCCCGTACGGACAGGACCGTGATCACGGCCTCCAGCGCTCCCGCCACCCCCAGCCCGTGCCCGGTCACCGACTTGGAAGCGGTGACCGGGACCTTCGCGGGCCCGAACAGGGCGGCGAGGGCCCGCGCTTCGGCGAGGTCGTTCAGTTCGGTGCCGGTGCCGTGCGCGTTGACATGGGTGACGGCGTCGGCCGTCGTCCCGGCGTCGGTGAGTGCCTGCTCCATGCACGCCCGCGCGCCCGCACCGTTCGGATGCGGAGCGGTGAGGTGGTGTGCGTCGGAGGTGCGCCCGTACCCGGTCAGCGTGGCGTGGATCCGGGCACCCCGCGCCCGGGCCAGGTCCAGCCGCTCCAGCACCAGGAACGCCGCTCCTTCGGCGAGGACGAACCCGCGCCGGTCGATGTCGAACGGCCTTGAGGCGGCGGCCGGTTCCGCGCACTCGGTGACCATAGCACCGGCCCGCCCGAAGGCCAGCGCCGTCGTGGGGGTCAGCGGACAGTCATGACCGCCCGCCACCACCACGTCCGCACACCCGGCCCGGATCATCTGCAGCGCCTCCCCCACCGCGTGCGTACCGGAGGCGCACGCGGTGGAGACCGTCAGACTGGGACCCGTGATCCCGAGCCTGGCGCTGACCCAGTACGCCCCCGCGTTGTGCATCAGCCGGGGCGCGTACAGCACGTCGGGGTGCCCGATGCCGTTCTCCTGGCTGATCACACCGCCGTACCCGGTGCCGGTGACCACCGCCCGCCGGTCGGACGCGACATGCAGCCCCCCGGCGTCCTCCACGGCGTCCACGGCCGCGCACACCGCCATCTGCACCGAACGGTCGGCCCGCCGCACCTCCTTGGGCGACAGGTAGCCGGCCGGGTCGAAGCCGGTCATGGCGGACGCCGGGTACACGACGGTGCCCTCGTCGTCGAAGGCGTGCAGCGAGGTCGCCGTACGGCACTGCAGGAGGCTGTCCCACAGCGCCTGCGGAGTCGCTCCGGCCGCGCAGCGGACGCCCAGTCCCGTGACGGCGACGGCGGGTCGGCGGCTCATCGGGCGAGGGTGCTGCGGGGCTCGGGGGCGCGCAGCGCCACGATGAGGTCGGCGACGTCACCCACGGTGGACACCCGGCTCTTGTCGGTGCCCCTGAGGGACACCCCGAACAACTCCTCGGACGCCGCTTCCAGTTCGGTGATGTCCAGGCTGTCGGCTCCGAGGTCGGCGACCAGCCGGGCATGCGGCACGACCGCTTCCGGCGGCACCGACATCACCCGCGCGCAGAGCGGGCGCAGCGCTTCCCATACGTCGCCGTGTTCCACATCCATGCAACTGCCTCCATCTCCTGGTGCCGTCAGGGCCGGCTCACCGCGACGGCGTCGTCGCCGAAGCCCATGTCTCGAACTCGGTGACGACCGCTTCGGCGAGCCGACCCGCGTCGTCCGGTCGCAGGTTGCACACCACGGTGAGCGTGAACGTGTCCCCCGCCTGTGCCAGCGCGAAGCTGGCGGTACCGGGGTGCTGCAGGGGCGGCAGCCCCACCGTGCGCACCAGCCGGCGCCCCTCGAAGGTGCTCGTCCCGCCCGGCCACTTCATGGCTGTGGTCGCGGTCGCCGCGAAGCACGAGCGGCGACCGCGACCGGTCAGCAGCCTGGTCACCCAGGGCCCCGTCCGCCGAACCGCTTCTGCAGTGGGAAACAGCACGCCGGCGTGGGCGGCGGCCCGCTCGGGGACGGTGGCCATGGCGGCCTGGCAGGCGCGCAGCCGCGCCACGGGGCCGTCCACGTCGACGGGCAACGGCACCCGGACGACCGTGAGCGTGTTGCCCAGTTCCCTCGGATTGGCCCGGGTACGCAGGTCGCACGGGACGGCCGTGTACACGGGTTCCTCCCGCTGTCGCCAACGCCGCACCGGCCCGTACTCGGCCCGCAGCGCTCCGGCGACCGCGCCCACCAGCAGTTCGTTCAGTGTCGCGCCACGGCCGTCGGCGGGCTGCCGGCGGGCGGATCGGACCGTTTCCGCGGGCAGTTCGCACACCGCGACCGAGGAGCACGTCCCCTGCGGCGAGGGCATCGGGAGGGCCTGCCCGGCGGCCGCCATCAGTCTCAGCTCCCTGCCCGCCGCGCGCAGCCCGGTACGGGTGAGCGACGCCGACCGCCCCGGTTGCCGCACCGCCGCGGGACTGTCCATCAGCGAGCGCATCAACGTCGCCAAGGAGCGTCCGTCGAGCAGTACGTGCTGGGCCACGAGCGCCAGGGCGAACCCGCCGCCGTGCGTCGCGTCCGGGACCACCGACAGCCGCCAGGGCGGCACCGCACCGTCGAGCGGCCGGTCCACGCTCACCGCCCACAGGTCGTCCAACTTGCTGTCGGCCACGCCGACATGCAAGGCGGGGTCGAACGGCCCCGGCACCGCCCAGCGCGCCCGACCTCGCCGCCCCGTACCGCCGTCGCCCGGACCTCCGTCGAGCACCCGGCTCATCCGCTCCAGACCGGTCCACCGCTCGGCGACACGCGCCCTGACCCGGTCCACGTCGGGCTGCTCACCGCAGAACACCGCCGCCAGGCCGATCACTCCCGGGCATCCGTTGAGCAACAGCATCTCGTCGGCGCAGGACAATCTCATGCGACAGGTCGCCCACCCTTCCTGGTAACGAGATCACCCTACACGCAGGGTTACGAAGGTTCACTCACCGTACATGGGTCAACAGTCCGACGCCCGCCCCGTGGTGGAGCGGGCGTCGGACCGAACGCTGTGCCGCGTTACCGCAGCGCCTGGCTGTTGCAGCCCATGTCCGAACCGAGGTGGCTGGGCTGAGCACCCGGGGAGCCCTCACCGTTCAGCAGGTTGCCCGCAAGGCCGTTGACGAGGCCGACGCTGCCGAGGACATCGATGTTCATGTCGTGCGAGCGGCACTCGATGCCCTGGGTGATGTCGAGGTCGTGGGCACCCGCCTCACCGTGCGCGACGGCGGTGCCGACGCCGAACGAACCGACACTGCCGAGGACGGCGCCCACGAGGGCCACCTTCTGAAGCTTGCGCATTTCCTTCTCCGTTGGTCGAGCAGATCTGTTGTGCAGCAGATCGAGGGGAACGGTGGACAATTACGGGCCGTCAGCCCAGCCGCGGCAGACCCAACTGGCCCACGGGCGGCGCCTGGACCTGGCCGAGGCCGAGCCCCGGCACCTGCGGCGGTCCGGCCGGCGTGAGCAGCGGGTTGATGAGGGGGTTCACCTGCGGGTTGACCTGCGGGTTCACCTGCGGGGCGACCCGCGGCGGGGGCTCCGGGTTGAAGACCTGGGGAGCGTTGACCTGGGGGGCGACCTGCGGCATCACCTGCGGCGCCGTCTGCGGGGTGACCTGCGGCACGACCTGCGGCACCGGCGACTGGGGAGCGGCCTGCGCACGCGGCGCGTTGGAGGCCTCGGCCATGCCGCCCGACGAGGCCGAGGCGGAGGCGTAACCGGCCTGCGGCGCGGGCGCCGGAGCGGGCGCAGGGGCCGGGGCCGGGGCGGGAGCCATGTAGTGGGGCGCCGGCTGCGGGTGCGGGCGCGGAGCGCTGACCTGCGCGACACCCGTCGAACGGGCCTCCGCCGTGGCCTGCTGGGGCGCCGGGTGGTGCGGAGCGGGCGCGGGAGCCGCGTACTGGGGCGGCGCGTACTGGGGGGCGGGGGCCGCGTACTGGGGCGGCGCGTAGTGGGGGGCGGGTGCCGGGGCGGCGTACTGGGGCGCCGCGTACTGCGGAGGGGGCGCCGGGGCCGCGTACTGAGGCGCCGGATACTGCGGACCCGGCGCCGGAGCGCCGCTGTACCCGACGGGATATTCGGTGGCCTCGCTCACGCCGGCACCGATGGCGGTCAGACCGCCGGCCGCTGCGACGACGAGCGCGGCCTTGTGAAGCTTGCGCATGGAACCCTCGGCCCTTCATTACCTGTACAGGGAATCCGGTGTATTCAGTGCAGTCTTGCGTGCGCTCAGTCTGATATTCGTACTGTGCCCTTACAGGGGTAATGCCTGAGCTGTCATGTGGACTTCACGCTGGAGCGACAGCGAATCCCGTAGCCCCTCTCTGACTCCTGATCGCTGCCCTCTCCCCGCTGGCAACGACATTTCAGGGGGCAGGTCACGGGATACGAAAGCCCATCACCCCATTGCCATCGGTCGGATAAAAGGCTCTGCGGACTTGTCATCCCGTCAAGTGGATACGACAGAGGCGCACTTCTCATGGTTGATGATTAACGCCCTCTGGCAAACGGGTGACCACACCGCGACTCACGTGACCGACGCCGCTGTCGTCTCGTTCCCCACGGGTCAGAGCAATGGCTCACAGCACTTCCACACGTTCCATGCCAGGTCAACGAAGGGCCGAGTTTCCATGCGCAAGCTCCACCACGTCGCGCTCGTCGTCGCAGCAGCCAGCGGTCTGTCAGCCATCGGCGCCGGCCCCAGCGTCGCCGACGCTCCCGCCGCCTACAACGGCGGCCACCCGGCCCCCGTCGGACAGCAGGACGCCCAGGCGCACTCATGGACCCGCTCGCAGGCCTCCGTGCAGAGCTCCAACGGGCCGGGCATGCGCCAGGCGGCACCGGCCCCCCAGCGCGGCGCCGAGGTCAGCCCGCAGCTCAACCCCCAGCTGAGCCCGCAGATCAGCCCCCAGATCAGCCCTCAGCAGGCGCCGCAGTCGGACCCGCTGAACCAGGCCAACCTCTTCCGCCCCTACCAGGAGTGCAGCCCGCAGTCCCTGCTCAACGCCAACGTCCCGGTCGCCGCTCTCGGTGCCGCCGACGCCCGCGGTGTGGACTGCGACCAGGCCAACAGCCAGGCGAACGCCGCCGCCAGCGCCCGCGCGACCAGCTGACAAAACACAAGCGCGTCACACACGTACACAACGCACGTGCACAACACGCGTGCACAACACGCGTGCACAAAACCGGCGCGTCGCTAAGACATATCGGATATTTCGTATTAATCTCTGGTGACTGTACGAAGTCGATCCCTTACGGGTCGCAACCACACCTCACTCCACCGGAGATGACATGCACAAGCTTCGCAAGGCTGCCGTCCTGGTCGCCGCTCTCGGCAGCGTCGGACTTCTGAGCGCCGGTACCGCCACGGCCCAGGGCCTCGACGGCCACGGCGGCAAGGGCGGGGACAAGGTCAGCGTCCTGCAGAGCTCCAACTGCAAGTCGCACGACCTGAACCTCGACGTGCTGGGCCAGGTCGGCATCCTCAACGGCCTGCTGGGCAACGGCCTCAACGGCGAGGGCAACGCCGGTGGCCAGGACACCCACCTCGGCTCGTCCATGGGCTGCAACAACAGCGCGTTCTGAACGCCTGACGGTCGCACAGCCGACTGACGGCACAAAAAGAAGTCCCGGCGCCGAGCCGTAAGTCCGGCGCCGGGACTTCTTTTTGTGCCCTGACCCAGCCGAGCCGCACCTTTCCAGGCCATCGGCCAAGACGGTGAGACCGATTCGTAATTCGGCGTGCCGCATATTGCTTCGCAATACTTCTTATTAGCCTCCGTAAACGTACGAAGTCGATCTGTTACAGATCGCACCACTCCACTCCACCGGAGATGACATGCACAAGCTTCGCAAGGCCGCCGTGGTGGTCGCCGCTCTCGGCAGCGTCGGACTCCTGAGCGCCGGCGTCGCGCACGCCGACCAGGGCGGCTACGGCTCGCACGGCCGGGGCAAGGGCGGCACCTCGTTCAGCGTCCAGCAGAGCACCACCTGCAGGTCGCACGACGCCAACGCCTCGATCCTGGGTCAGGTCGGCATCGCGAACGGCCTGGGCGGCAACCTGCTGAACGGCGAGGGCAGCCCGGGCGCGCAGGAGACGTCGCTGGGCTCGACCATGGGCTGCAACAACGCCGTCGGCAAGTAACACCGAAGCCACAGCTTCCACCCGGTGCCCGGCCTGAGGCCGGGCACCGGTCTTTTGCCCGCGGGTCCACCGCCGACAAAAGACCCGGAAATGCCGGACCTGAATCGATCCCCGATCCGGGTCCGGCATTTTCCCGTTCGCCCTCAGAACTTGAACTTGGGCAGCTTGTAACCCTTGGGCAGCTTGGTCTTGTTCGAGCAGTCCACGACCGGCCCGGAGTCCGTGGAACCGTCGTTCAGCAGGTGCCCCTCCGGAAACGTGAAGCGCGGCCGCTCGGTCGTCTGGCAGTCGTGCTTCTGCTTGACGACATAACCGCCGCGCTTGTCCTTGCGGATGGTCTCGCTCTTCTTGATGCAGACGATGTCACCCTGGGCGGAGATCGTGCACGCGCCCTTGTCGTCATCGGCGTGCGCCTGCGCCGCACCGCCGTAGACCAGGGCGAGAGCCCCGATGAGGCTGGAGACGGTTGCGATCTTCTGTCGACCGATCATGTGCTGCGTCCTTTGCAATCTAGGCCCGGGCGCCCGCGCCGTCGACCGGCGCCCGCCCGAGCCTCGGAGAACACTGACGCAGCCCGGACGCGCACCCTGATGGGTCTGCCGCGCGTCCGGGCTGCCGTTGCTAAGGGTCCGAGGAACGTTGATGCGCCTGCCGTGAAGACGCCCTAGGGGGCCGGCCGTGGTGCGGAGTGCAAAGTCACCCGCTCCGCGACCGTCACGACGACAATCGCAGTGCCCTGAAACTCGCGCATCGAGTCCTCGGCGCTTTGTTACTTGGCGACGTAAGGAGCGGAGTACTCGCCGTAGCCGTACTCAGGAGCAGCGGCCTTGGGGGCAGCCTCCGGAGCGGCCTGCGGAGCGGCCTCCGGCGCGGCGTGCGGAGCAGCCTTCGACTTGTCGTCGGCCGGAACGCCCCACGTACCCACGGCGTTGGCCGTCGAGGTGGCGACCGCGGTGACGTTCTGGGCGTTGAGGTCGTCGTCCTCGTGGGCGAAGGCGGTGCCGGCGCCGATACCGAAGGCGGACAGCCCCGCGACCGCAGCGGCTACGACGGCAACACGCTGAAACCTGCGCATAGTTTGACCCTTTCTTCCCGGGCACGAAGCCCTGGCTGACTACTTAATGTGAGCATATACACGCAATCCGTAGCAATTTGGGACCTTTACCCTTCTCCGTGTCGTGTCGGCCCATGCCAAGGAACCCTTTCGTCCGTCCCGTCATGGGCCTCGAAGGGAATGCGGAAGCCGGTGCCGCGGCCATGCCGGGGCCGCCCTTCTCCCTTGAGGGGAACGACGATTGCCCGAGGGTGGGTAACGGGCAGCCGGAGGCCGTCACCCGTTTGCCGACGCCGGTGAAGCCGAGCGCCGAGAACGCAGAAACAGCGGAGGCCGGACCGGTCGAGCCGGTCCGGCCATCCGCTGCTTGAGAGGGGGGCAGGGCGCGTCGGGAGCTACACCCTGGGGCTGCCCAGCAGACGTGAGAGAGCACTGACGTTGTCGCTGCTCGTGTCGGCGGCCGGCGCCGGGGCCGCGGGCGTCACGTCGGTGCAGGTGATGTGGGGGCCGATCCGCGTCTGTCCGCTGGACAGCAGGCCGGGAGCGGGCAGGGTCAGGGGCTGCGTGGGCTGGCAGGTCACCGAGCGGCGCAGGGCGATGTCCTCACCCTCGGGCACCTGGCCCACGATCCGCTGGGTGCAGACGATGTTGCCCTGGGCGTCGGGGGCGCACCCGCCCGGGTTCGCCATGGCGTGAGCCTGGGTGACACCGATACAAGTCATGGCGAGGCCACCGAGAAGTGCTGTGACGGCCGCGATCTTCTTTCCGTTGAACATGTGTTGCGTCTCCTTCTGTGAGGGGTGCCCGGGCACCGGACGCCGCGAACCGCCACGCCAGGGCCTGGGAAGTCGGAGATACGGGCCCCGTGCCCCACCGATGTCCGGGGGGTCCGGGACCGTTTCGCTTTACGAAGTGAAGGACTGACCTGCTGTGTGGCGCTGTCCGAGGTGGCCACAACCGCTCATCGCCGCACCGGAGTTCAGGACATGGACGGGCCCCTTCGGGGGTGACCCCGAAGGGGCCCGCGGAAGGCGTCGCGCACGACTATGCCGCCGACCTCAGCCCGTGAAGGCGTTGTTGAACTGACCGCAGGTGGTGTCGAACGTCTCGGAGAGACCCAGCACGGCGATCGGGAGGCTGCCCTCGGCCACCGTCTGCGGGCTGCACTCCTGGTAGGGGCGGTAGAGGTCGGTCTTGGTCGGCGCCTTCTCGTACGCGACACCGGTGCCCGCACCGATGGCGGAAAGGCTGCCGGCCGCCGCCGCGACGATCATGACCTGGTGGAGCTTGCGCATGGAACCCTCGGTTTTCATGACAAATACATTGAGGCTGATTGCCTACCGTGACGGAACGAACACTAGCAGTAGCGGAGCGGTTGCACGCCGGTCCATGTCCCGTGTCCCTTGGGGGACATGGGGTGCGGGAGGGAGTGGGAAAAAACGTGCGGGGCGGTGTCGTCGACACCGCCCCGCCCTGGAGAGCCCCCTGTCGGATTCGAACCGACGACCTGCTGTTTACAAGACAGCCGCTCTGGACCAGCTGAGCTAAGGAGGCATGCGCGCGCCGGATCGGGCACGCGCCCGTGCAGTGTACCCAGGTTCCGAGTCGGCCCCGTCGAAAATTTCCGCGAAGTTCACATGCCTCCAGGTACTGACAGACCAGGCGAACGCCAGGTAGCGTCCAGAGCCAGTCCGCATGTGTGGACTAAACCAACCACCTTCCTACAACGGATCGTCCGGCACGTTCCTGCCGGTAGAAGGGGGCCCATTCACCATGGCCACTGTCTCGTTCGACAAGGCGACCCGGATCTACCCGGGCACCGAGAAGCCCGCCGTGGACGCGCTCGACATCCACATCGAGGACGGAGAGTTCCTCGTACTGGTCGGCCCGTCCGGTTGCGGCAAGTCCACCTCGCTCCGCATGCTCGCCGGGCTCGAGGACGTCAACGGCGGCGCCATCCGCATCGGTGACCGTGATGTCACGCACCTGCCGCCGAAGGACCGGGACATCGCCATGGTGTTCCAGAACTACGCGCTGTACCCGCACATGACCGTCGCCGACAACATGGGCTTCGCGCTCAAGATCGCCGGCGTCAACAAGGCGGAGATCCGCAAGAAGGTCGAGGAGGCCGCGAAGATCCTCGACCTCACCGAGTACCTGGACCGCAAGCCGAAGGCCCTCTCCGGTGGCCAGCGCCAGCGTGTCGCCATGGGCCGCGCCATCGTGCGTGAGCCGCAGGTCTTCCTCATGGACGAGCCGCTGTCCAACCTGGACGCCAAGCTCCGTGTGTCGACCCGTACGCAGATCGCGTCGCTGCAGCGCCGGCTCGGGATCACCACCGTCTACGTCACCCACGACCAGGTCGAGGCCATGACGATGGGTGACCGTGTGGCGGTCCTCAAGGACGGTCTGCTCCAGCAGGTCGACACCCCGCGCAACATGTACGACCGCCCCGCCAACCTCTTCGTCGCCGGCTTCATCGGCTCCCCGGCCATGAACCTGGTCGAGGTCCCGATCACCGACGGCGGTGTGAAGTTCGGCAAGTCGGTCGTGCCGGTGGACCGCGAAGCGCTTTCCGCCGCCACCGACAAGACCGTCACCGTGGGTGTCCGCCCGGAGCACTTCGACGTGGCCGGCTCGGACGCCGACCTGGGTCTCGCGGTCACCGTGAACGTCGTGGAGGAGCTGGGCGCCGACGCCTACGTCTACGGCACCGCCAAGGTCGGCGGCGACGACTCCAAGGACCTCGTCGTCCGTGTCAGCGGCCGTGACGTCCCGGAGAAGGGCAGCACGCTGCACGTCGTCCCGCGCTCGGGCGAGACCCACGTGTTCTCGACCTCCACGGGTGAGCGGCTCTCCGACTGAGGGAGCGCCCGAGGGCGAGCACAGGAAGTACAACCCCGGATAATTCACCCAGGTTGACGAGGAGGGCCCCGCAAACTCCTGCGGGGCCCTCTTCCGTGTCGACAAATACCCCGGCAGATCGGTCCATTTCGAGCGCTGTACGTCAACACGCCGCCGAGCCCAGGCGTCAGTTCATCCCCCGAAACGGTGACCAAATGTCGCCATATCAGCACTGAACGCTACCCTCACTCGCGTGAAGCACTCCACCACCCAACAGACACGACGCGGCCACCGGGGCCCCGCCCGCCAGCTCGGCCGCACGCTCGCCCTCGTCCTGCCCGTCGTCCTGGTGCTCTCCGGGACCCTCGCGGTCACCCGGGTCAACTGGTCGGGGAACCCCTCGGACTCGGTGCTCACCGCGACCGACGTCTCGACCGCGGGGTCCAGGAACGCCACTCCACGCGCCCCGCAGGACGTGCTGCGCGACCAGCTGCTGACCGAGCTGCAGGAGAAGAACCCGGGCGTCGCCCTGACCCACCTCCAGCAGGCCGTGGACGAGCGTCCGTCCCTGGCGCGGCACTGTGCCTCGATCGCCCGCGCCCTCGGCCGTGCCGCGGTGCGTGTGTACGGTCCGACGCGCGCCCAGTCGTACTCCCGCCCCGTCTGCGACACCGCCTTCGCGTCGGGTGTGGCGGCCGCGCACAGTTGATCACCTTGTTCACCGGACGGTGACGGCCGCAAGGCAAGGGTTGCCGGCGAATGCCGTGAGCGGGGCGCCGCGTACAGTTCGTTCATGACTGATCCGAACGCCGCGTCCCGCCCCGTTCAAGCCGTCGTCCTGGCCGGGGGCCAGGGATCCCGGCTGCGTCCCTACACCGACGACCGGCCCAAGCCGATGGTCGAGATCCCCGGCACGGGGACGCCGATCATCGGCCATCAGCTCACCTGGCTCGCCGAGGAGGGCGTGACGGACGTGGTGGTCAGCTGCGGCCACCTCGCCGACGTCCTGCAGGACTGGCTGAAGACGGCCGACCTGCCCGTGCGCGTCACGACCGTCGTGGAGACGGAGCCGCTCGGCCGTGGCGGCGGCCTGAAGTACGCCGCCGCGCACCTGCCGCACCCGGATCAGTCCTGGTACGCCACCAACGGCGACATCTGGACGCGCTTCTCGCTGCGCGACATGGCGGACTTCCACACCGAGCGCGACGCCGTCGCGACGCTCGCCCTCGCGCGCCCCCGCATCCCGTGGGGCGCGGTGAAGACCGACGGCTTCGGGCACATCACCGACTTCATCGAGGCCCCGCCGTCGACCTTCGAGATCAACGCGGGCGTCTACGTCTTCTCCCCCGCCTTCGCCGCCCTGCTCCCCGAGCGCGGCGACCACGAGCGCACCACGTTCCCCCATCTGGCCCGAGAGCGCCGGCTGGCCGGTTTCCCGATCCCGCAGGGGGCGTACTGGCGCGCCATCGACACCGCGAAGGACCTCACGGAGGCCGCGAAGGAACTGGCGGCACTGGGCCGCTGAGACCGCCCCTGCCGCTTCCCGTGTACGGGCCCGTGAGCCCGGCGGGCACGACGAGGGGCCCTGGACGTCGATCCGTCCAGGGCCCCTCGTCGTCGTACTCGGCGCTGTGCGGTGTCAGCCGGCGGGCGGGGTGCCGAGGGACCCGCCCACCGGACCGGTCACCCCAGCAGACCGCCCACCAGGCCCTCGTCGCCGGAGCCGGAGCCGCCGCTGCCGGAACCGCCGGTCGAGCCGCCGCCGGAGGACGGTCCACCGGAGGTCGGGCCGGTGCTGGTGCTGGGCGCCTGGTCGACCGGCGTGGACTGCTGGGGCGGGGCCTGTCCCCCCGTGCCCTGCGTCTGGCTGGGCGTACCCGCGCCCGCGTTGCCCGTGTCGCTGGTGGCGCCCGGCGTGGTCGCGGCACCCGACGGGGTGGCCGCACCCGACGTGGCGCCCTGGGTGGGCGAGTCGGACGCCGACGGCGTCCTCCTGTGCCGCTGGTCGGGCTCCTGCGGGAGCGGGGAGCCGGGCAGTTCGTTGCGGGGCGCCTCACCGGGGCCGGGGACGACCACACGGTCGGCGTCGCGGACCGCACCGCCCAGCAGGGAGCCGATCAGAAGGGTGAGGCCGGTGACGACCACCGTGACCAGGGCACCGCGGCGCAGTACGTACTGGCGCAGCTCCCAGATGTCGGAGCGGGGGCCGAGACGCCGCCAGGCCATGCCCGCGAGGCGGCCGTCGATGGAGTACACCGGGGCGCCCGCGATGATCAGCGGGGACCACGCGGCGAGATAGATGATGTCCGGGGCGTCGTACACCGGGACGCTCTTCCAGCTCACGGTGACCAGGAGCGCGGCCGACAGCAGCGCACCGACGACCGCGGCGACCCGCTGCCAGCAGCCCAGGACCGTGAGCACGCCCACGATGACCTGGAAGAAGGCGATGACGAGACCGGAGCCGATGGGGTGCTCCAGGGCGAACTGGCGCAGCGGCTCGGCGACCTCCCACGGGTGCAGGCTGTTGAGCCACTTCACCATCGAGCCGCGCTTGCCGCCGTCGAAGTAGACGGGGTCGCAGAGCTTGCCCATGCCGGCGTAGATGGAGATGAAGCCGAGGAAGACGCGCAGCGGGAGCAGGACGACACCGAGGTTCATCCGGCGGCCGGGGTAGTACGCGTGCCGCGCGGGGTCCTCGCCGTACCGCTTGAGCTGCGTACCGGGCTCGTCCGGGCCGGGGGCCTCGTCCTCGAACTGCTCGTCGTCGTAGACGAGTTCCTCGTCGTAGGCGCCCTCGACCGTGCGCATGTGGGGCAGCAGCCGTGTCTCAAGGGACTCGTGCGTGCGCTGCGCGCCGACCGTCGGCGTCTCGACGGTCTGCGTCAACTCGTCCTCGTAGCCCCGGTCGTAGCCGCCGACGTCGACGCGCGGGATGACCTGGGTGCCCCCGCCGAGGGGCGCTGCTTCGTCGCCGTGGCGGACGCTACCGTCCCGCACGGCCTGGAGCAGGCGGTGGGCGCCGGTGTCGTCCGGCGCGGACGTGCCGTTCCAGACGGAGACCCGGCGGCGGGCGCCGGACGCGGCGCCCGCTCTGCCGGCCGCGCCCACGACGGGGATGCGGGTGGTGTCCTCGGTGGCGCTCAAGTGCCGTGCGATGCGGGGGGATTCGGTACGCCCGGTCGACGCGCCCAGCAACACGCGGAAGCTCGCGTGATTGACGATGATCTGCGCCGGATCGCTCGGCACCTTCACCATGCTCAGCGCGGGAGCGTCGTCGTATCCCGACGAGCGGTCCCCCGTGGGTGTGCGGGGTGTTCTGGTGTCCACACTCAACTAACCGAGTGACGTGACGTTAGGACACTGCCTTGACCGGCCGGATCTGTCCGGACTCCGTCAAAGATGCGCAGGTCGCACCACTGCCACCAGAATTACCCCGTACGGGTGAAGCGACGGACGCGTGTTCAGCCGCGCCGACGTGCCGCCTCGTAGAGCACGATCCCCGCCGCCACACCGGCGTTGAGCGACTCCGCGCCACCGGGCATCGGGATGCGGACGCGGAAGTCGCACGTCTCGCCGACGAGCCGGGACAGGCCCTTGCCCTCGCTGCCCACGACGATGACGACCGGGCCCTGCAGGGCTTCCAGCTCGCCGATCTCGTGCTCGCCGTCGGCGGCGAGGCCGACGACCACGATGCCCGCCTTCTTGTACGCCTCCAGGGCGCGAGTGAGGTTGGTGGCGCGGGCGACCGGGGTGCGGGCCGCCGTACCGGCGGACGTCTTCCAGGCACCGGCGGTCATGCCGGCCGCGCGGCGCTCGGGCACGACGACGCCGTGGCCGCCGAAGGCGGAGACCGAGCGGACGACGGCACCGAGGTTGCGCGGGTCGGTCACACCGTCGAGAGCGACGATGAGCGGGTCCTCGCCGTCGTCGTAGGCGGCGCTCGCCAGGTCCTCGGGGTGGGCGTACTCGTACGGCGGGACCTGGAGGACCAGGCCCTGGTGGTTGAGGCCGTTGGTCATGCGGTCCAGCTCGGGGCGCGGGGCCTCCATGAGGTTGATGCCGCCGCGCTCGGCGGCGAGCTGGAGGGCCTCGCGGACGCGCTCGTCGTTGTCGATGAACTGCTGGACGTACAGGGTGCTCGCGGGCACGCCCTCGCGCAGTGCCTCGACGACCGGGTTGCGGCCGACGACCAGCTCGGACGAGGACTTGCCGCCGCGGCCACGCGGCGCGGGACGGCGTACGGCCTGCTTCGCCTTGGCGCTGGCGATGCGGTTCTTCTTGTGCCCCTTGCGCATCTCGGCGGGCGGGGTCGGGCCCCTGCCCTCAAGACCCTTGCGTCGCTGGCCGCCACTGCCGACCTGCGCGCCCTTCTTGCCGGACATGCGGCGGTTGTTCGCGGCCATGACCTACCTGTCTGTCGTGAGCGTTCGAATGTACGTCTATGCAGTGTGCCGCCCGGAGGGCCGGGCGGCACAATCGATCTTCCCGGGCGGGAGCCCGGTCAGCGCGGCCCGAGACTCCAGCGCGGGCCCTGCGGGCTGTCCTCGATGACGAGGCCGGACTGGCCCAGCTGGTCGCGGATGGCGTCCGCGGTGCCCCAGTCCTTGCGGGAGCGGGCCGCCTCGCGCTGGTCGAGGACCATGCGGACCAGGCTGTCGACCACGCCGTGCAGATCCTCGCCGCGGTCGGTCTCGCCGGCCCACTGCGGGTCGAGCGGGTCCAGGCCGAGGACGCCGAGCATGGCGCGCACCTCGGCGAGGCGGGCCACCGCGGCTTCCTTGTCGTCGGCGGCCAGCGCGGAGTTGCCCTGCCGGACGGTGGTGTGCACGACGGCGAGCGCCTGCGGGACGCCCAGGTCGTCGTCCATCGCCTCGGCGAAGGCGAGCGGCACCTCGGGGGACGGCTCGACCACGCCGGCCTTCTCCACCACGCGCTGCACGAAGCCCTCGATGCGCGCGAACGCCGACTCGGCCTCGCGCAGGGCGTCCTCGCTGTACTCGATGGTGGAGCGGTAGTGCGGGGTGCCCAGGTAGTAGCGCAGGACGATCGGGCGCCACTGCTTGACCATCTCGGACACCAGCACGCTGTTGCCGAGCGACTTCGACATCTTCTCGCCGCTCATGGTGACCCAGGCGTTGTGCACCCAGTACCGGGCGAACTCGTCGCCGTAGGCCTTGGCCTGGGCGATCTCGTTCTCGTGGTGCGGGAAGATCAGGTCGAGACCGCCGCCGTGGATGTCGAAGGCGGAGCCCAGGTACTTGTGCGCCATCGCCGAGCACTCCAGGTGCCAGCCGGGGCGCCCGCGGCCCCACGGGGTCTCCCAGTCGGGCTCGCCCGGCTTGGCGGCCTTCCACATCGCGAAGTCGCGCGGGTCCCGCTTGCCGGTGATGCCCTCCTCGGCGGGCTGGCGCATCTCGTCGAGGTCCTGCCGGGACAGCTCCAGGTAGGAGGGCCAGGAACGGACGTCGAAGTAGACGCTGCCGTCCGCCTCGTAGGCGTGACCGCGCTCGATGAGGCCGCGCATCATCTCGACCATCTCGGTGATGTGGCCGGTGGCGCGGGGCTCGTACGTGGGCGGGAGGCAACCGAGGGCGGTGTAGCCGTCGGTGAAGGCGCGCTCGTTCTTGTAGCCGATGGACCACCAAGGGCGGTTCTGCTCGACGGACTTGTGGATGATCTTGTCGTCGATGTCCGTGACGTTCCGGATGAACGTCACGTCATAGCCGCGGTACGCGAACCAGCGGCGCATGATGTCGAAGTTGAGCCCCGAGCGGATGTGCCCGATGTGCGGTGCGGCCTGCACGGTGGCGCCACACAGGTAGATCGAGACGCAGCCCGGCTGGAGCGGGGTGAAGTCACGGATCTGCCGGGCGCTGGTGTCGTACAGCCGAATAGTCACGGCACCTAGGGTAGTGGGCCGGTGGGGGTGCGGGGAGCAGTGCCCCGTTTGTCGCGTCCCGCGCCCCGGCCGACACCCCCGCCTCAGCCGGTGCGGACGACCAGCGCCGTCGCCACCGCCATCAGGCCCTCGCCCCGGCCGGGGAAGCCCAGGCCGTCCGTGGTCGCGCCCGACACCGACACGGGGGCTCCCGCCGCCTCCGACAAGATCTTCTGGGCCTCGTCGCGCCGCTTGCCGATCTTGGGGCGGGGGCCGACGACCTGGACCGCGATGTTGCCGATGCGGAAGCCCGCCTCGCGCACGATCCGCGCCGCCTCCGTGAGGAGTACGACCCCGGAGGCGCCGGACCACTCGGGCCGCCCGGTGCCGAAGTGCTGTCCCAGGTCACCGAGGCCCGCCGCCGAGAACAGCGCGTTGCAGGCGGCGTGCGCGACGACGTCCGCGTCGGAGTGCCCGGCGAGTCCGGGGCCCTCGCCCTCCCACTTCAGGCCGGCGCACCACAGCTCACGGCCCTCCTCGAAGGCGTGGATGTCGGTGCCGATGCCCACCTGGGGCAGCGCCGGAAGCAGCTCAGAAGCCATCGTTCAGCCTCCGGCGCGCCAGAACCGCCTCGGCCAGCACCAGGTCCAGCGGGCGCGTGACCTTGAAGGCCTCCTCGTGGCCGGGGACGACCACGACCGTCTGCCCGAGCTGCTCGACCATGCCGGCGTCGTCCGTGACGTCGCCGGTCACCGTCTCGTGCGCCCGGATCAGCGTCGCGCGGTCGAAGCCCTGCGGCGTCTGCACGGCCCGCAGGCGGGCGCGCGGCGGGGTGGCCACCACCGGTTCGGGCTCGCCCTCGGCGGCGGCCGGCTCGACCTCCTTGACGGTGTCCGCGAGCGGCAGGGCGGGGACCACGGCCGTCGCTCCGTCGCGCACCGCCTCGATCACCGTGTCCACCGTGTCCACGGGGACCAGCGGGCGGGCAGCGTCGTGCACCAGCACGATGTCGTAGTCGGGCGGGAGCGCGTCCAGGCCGAGCCGCACGGACTCCTGGCGGGACTCCCCACCGGGGACGACCAGGAAGTCGGTGCGCTCGGGCAGGGCGTGCGCGTCGAGCAGCGACTTGACCTCGGCGGCGCCGTCGGGCGGGGCCACGACGACCACGAGGGAGACGGCGCGGGAGGCGGCCATCGCGCGTACGGCGTGGATGAGCATGGGTGTGCCGTTCAGCGCACGGAGCGCTTTGGGGGCGCCCGGACCGAGGCGTACGCCCCGGCCGGCGGCCGGGATCACGACGGCTGTCCGGGCCCCGGAGCGGGCCGCACCAAGGGCTTCCGAGGGCGAAGGAAGCGAAACGTCAGACATCGGTTCCTGTCAGGTTTGTGTGCTCGGCCTACGTGGGTATGGCCCTGGAGGTACCCCCTGCTCGTGGAGCTCGGGGAAGTGCCGGGTGGGCCGTCTTGACCGGACCCCTTCCGTGACAGCGGTCGAGCAGCCGCCCGGCCCGGCACGCCAAGTATCGGGGGACACCCCCGAGGGGGGATGTACAGCGCCTGTGAGCGAACATGCCGCAGCGCCCGGCGACAGCTGTTGCGTCATCGGGCACCGCGGCACTTTTTTGAAGAAATTCAGCACTGTGCTGAACCGAGGCGGATGGATCGCGTCAGGACGCGAGAACCTCGTCGAGCAGGGCCTCGGCCTTGTCCTCGTTGGTGTTCTCCGCGAGAGCGAGCTCGCTCACCAGGATCTGGCGGGCCTTGGCGAGCATGCGCTTCTCACCGGCGGAGAGTCCACGCTCACGCTCACGACGCCACAGGTCACGCACGACTTCCGCGACCTTGATGACGTCGCCGGAGGCGAGCTTCTCCAGATTTGCCTTGTAGCGACGCGACCAGTTCGTGGGCTCCTCGGCGTACGGCGCGCGCAGCACCTCGAAGACCCGGTCCAGCCCGTCCTGACCGACCACATCACGCACGCCGACGAACTCCGCATTGTCCGCTGGCACACGTACCGTCAGGTCACCCTGGGCGACCTTCAGCACCAAGTAGGTCTTGTCCACGCCTTTGATCTGGCGAGTTTCGATGGCCTCGATCAGCGCGGCCCCGTGATGGGGATAGACCACGGTGTCGCCAACCTTGAACGTCATGTGACAGGTACCCCTTCCGTGGCTATCCAGGGTAACACGGATACGGCGTCTACTGAATGGCGTTTTCGCAGGTCAGGGCATATCTCGGGGCTTGACAAGTCCGACAGGAACGTGCTGCGCGGGCCGAGCGGAAGAATGTATTCGCAGGTCGGAGGCGCTCTGCGGGCGAGGTGAAACGCGTACGTTACACACATCCGGAGGCACCTTCGAGCGGCCGAACATCCACATATGTCCGGTTCCAAGTGTGCGACTTCCGCTACTCCGTTCGGCGTCCGGAGTCGGGTACCGGACGTTTCCGGAATTGATCACGGCCAGGCCGGCGGCACACTCGGTGATCAATTCCGGCGGGGTCGCGTATTCCTTCACGGAAGTTTTGCGCGCCCACTTGCGAGGCGCTAATGCGAATGACGGACGAGAGCGCGGGCAATGTGACCGGCGGCTCACTTGTGGGTGACGGGCGGATGCCGGAAGGCGTACGAAGAGGTGCTTCCTCGGCACTTCGGCCGCTCAGGGGAGGGTCGGGTGCGGTCGCGCGGGAACGGCTCGGTAACCTAAGGCCGCTGACAGACACTTAGGGCGGCTTTATGCAGCCCGCCCCGTTCGAGTCAAGGAGTTGCCGCCGCCGTGAGCAGCAGCCTTCGACGCGGTGCCCTCGCCGCCGCCGCCATCGCGTTCTCGATCGCCTCGCTCGCCGCGTGCGGTGCCGGCAACAACGCCCAGACGCTGGAGATCAAGCCCGACAACGCGGCCACCTCCGTCGGCGACATCGAGATCCAGAACGCCGTCGTCATCACCCAGCCGGACCTGGAGTCGACCGGCCCGGCCGCGATCTCCGCGACCCTGTTCAACTCCGGCAGCACCCCGCAGACGCTGGACGCGATCAAGGTGGACGGCACCGACAAGACCGCCGAGCTCAAGCCCGCCAAGGGCGGCAGCCTGACCATCCCGGCCGGCGGCTCGCTGATCCTGGGCGGCAAGGACAACGCCGCCGCGGTGCTGCCCAGCAGCCGTGAGGCGGTCCAGGACGGCAACGCCCAGAAGATCACCTTCACCTTCAGCAAGACCGGTGACGTGAGCCTGCGCGCGTTCGTCGTCCCGGCCGAGCACTACTTCAAGGAGTGGGGCCCGACCGAGGTTCCCGCGGCGCCGGGCGCGTCGGCCTCGCCGAGCGGGTCACCGGCCGCCGGCACCGACCCGAGCGGCACGGCCTCCCCGAGCGGGGCGGCCACGTCGAGCGCCGGCGCGGGAGCCGGGCACGAGGCCGGCGCGAGCGCCGGCAGCGGCGCCGGCGCGGCGTCCCCGTCCGACAGCGCCTCGCACACGGCTGCCGGTCACTGAGCTGCCGTACGGCACCTGCACGGCCGTAGAAGGAAAGGCGGGACCCCCCGAACGGGAGGTCCCGCCTTTCCTCTGCGGCGGCCGTGTACGCGCTCGGGCCTACGGCTCGAACTTGTAGCCGAGGCCGCGCACCGTCACCAGGTACCGCGGCGCGCCCGGGTCCGGCTCGATCTTGGCGCGCAGGCGCTTGACGTGGACGTCGAGGGTCTTGGTGTCACCGACGTAGTCGGCGCCCCAGACGCGGTCGATGAGCTGCATCCGGGTCAGCACGCGGCCGGCGTTGCGCAGGAGCATCTCCAGCAGGTCGAACTCCTTCAGCGGGAGGTCGACCTTGGAGCCGGAGACCGTGACCACGTGTCGGTCGACGTCCATCCGGACCGGGCCCGCCTCCAGGGCGGCCGGCGTCACCTCCTCCGGCTCGCCGCGGCGGCGCAGGACGGCCCGGATACGGGCGACCAGCTCGCGCGAGGAGAACGGCTTGGTGACGTAGTCGTCGGCCCCTATTTCCAGGCCGACGACCTTGTCGATCTCACTGTCCTTGGCGGTCACCATGATCACCGGGACGTTGGAGCGGCCGCGCAGCTGACGGCACACCTCCGTACCGGGCAGCCCCGGCAGCATCAGGTCGAGGAGGACGAGATCGGCGCCGTTGCGCTCGAACTCGTCGAGTCCGTCGGGCCCGGTGGTCGCGACGGCGACCTCGAAGCCCTCCTTGCGGAGCATGTACGACAGGGCGTCGGAGAAGGACTCCTCGTCCTCGACGACGAGCACACGGGTCACGGAAGGACCTCCGGGGCGGAAAGCGTTTCGTACGCGGTGGTGTCAGGGGGTGAGTCGGGGGATGTGCGGGAGCGGGCGCCGGTGGGCTGTCCGGCCTCGTCGTCGAGGTCGGGGTGCTGCTGTGCACGGTCGCGGGCCGCACCGGCCTCCGGCAGCCGCAGAGTGAAAGTGGAGCCCTGTCCCTCGGAGCTCCACACCGTGACCTCCCCGCCGTGCGAGGCGGCCACGTGCTTGACGATCGCGAGACCGAGGCCCGTGCCACCGGTGGCACGGGAACGGGCCGGGTCGACGCGGTAGAAGCGCTCGAAGATGCGCTCCTTGTCCTTGTCCGAGATACCGATGCCCTGGTCGGTGACGGCGATCTCGATGAGGTCCCCGCCCGGCGCGGCGACCCGGCGGGCGGCGATGCCGACGCGGGTGCGGGCGGGCGAGTAGTTGACGGCGTTCTCGACGAGGTTGCCGAGCGCGGCGGCGAGCTGGCCGCGGTGGCCCCAGATGCTGAGCTCGGAGGTGCCCCCGGCGGCCATGGTGATCTGCTTGGTCCCGGCGGCGTGCCGGCAGCGGTCCATGGCCTCGGCGACGAGTTCGTCGACGCGGACGGGCTCGGCGTCCTCCAGCGGGTCGTCGTTCTGCACCCGGGAGAGGTCGATCAGTTCCTGCACCAGGTTGGTGAGCCGGGTCGCCTCGATCTGCATACGGCCGGCGAAGCGCTGCACGGCCTCCGGGTCGTCGGAGGCGTCCATGACGGCCTCCGACAGCAGGGAGAGCGCGCCGACCGGCGTCTTCAGCTCGTGGCTCACATTGGCCACGAAGTCCCGCCGTACCGCCTCTATGCGCCTGGCCTCGGTGAGGTCCTCCACGAGGAGCAGGACCAGGCGGGAGCCGAGGGGCGCGACGCGCGCGGACACGGCGAGGGCCTCGCCGCGGCCGGTGCCTCGTCTCGGCAGGTCCAGCTCGACCTGCCGTATCTCACCGTCCCGTCTGGTGTCCCGGGCCATCTGGAGCATGGGCTCGACGGAGAGCTTGCCGCCGCGGACCAGGCCGAGGGCGTACGCCGCCGAGCTGGCCTTGACCACGCCGTCCCCTTCGTCGAGGACGACGGCGGAGGAGCGCAGCACCGACAGGACCGTGTCCACGCCGGGGGGCAGGACCGGGTCGGTGTGCAGGGAGGTCCGGGTGGGGCGCTTGAGGTCGCGTTCGCTCCAGCGGAACGCCAGCATGGCGATGACGCCGGTGAGTACCCCGGCGATCGCTGCAGCTGCGGCGACCGCCGCGTTCACGTCCATGAGTCCAGGTTAGGCATGGGGCAGGCGTCGGCCACAGCCGTCGGAGTGCGAGCTCGAACACTCGTCGCTCAGAGTTCACCTTGGAGCCAGAGATGGTTCATTTGGGGTGGCGGAAACAGACGCGTAGGGGCCGGATCGTGGGAGCGTCGGGTTCGCCCTGCCGGTTCGGCATGGAGATCACACTGACGGTTTCACGACAGTCCGACTGACGTTTTGACGACAGTCTTACTGTCTAAGTCACGACGGTAGGACTGTCGGTTTGACGGTTTGGCCGGTTTGACGACAAGACTGACGGGTCGGAGCGGACTGACGGATCGGTGGGCGGTGCGGACCGGCGGAGCGGACCGGACGGTCCGGCAACGGTTCCTGGCCCCTGGAACACCCGAGGCAGACGTAAGAGAGGGACTCCCTGATGCGGGACGCGTACCACGAGGAACTGGACTCGATCGGCGACAGTCTGGTGGAGATGGCCCGGCTGGTCGGGTCGGCGATCGGGCGCGCCACGACGGCGATCCTCGACTCCGACCTGAAGCTGGCCGAGAGCGTGATCGAGGCCGACCAGAAGGTCGACGATCTTCAGCACGACCTGGAGGCGCGGGCCATAGCGCTGCTCGCCCGCCAGCAGCCGGTCGCGACGGACCTCCGTATCGTCGTGACCTCACTGCGCATGTCGGCCGACCTGGAGCGCTCGGGCGACCTGGCCCAGCACGTGGCCAAGCTCACGCGGCTGCGGTACCCCGAGCGGGCGATCCCGCAGGACCTGCACGCCACGATCCTGGAGATGGGTCAGCTCGCGCAGCGCCTGATGGCGAAGGCGGCCGAGGTGATCGTCACCAAGGACGTCGACCTCGCGCTCCAGCTGGAGCAGGACGACGACGCGATGGACCTGCTCCACCGCACCCTCTTCCAGCACCTGATGGACGAGCGCTGGAAGCACGGCATCGAGACGGCCGTCGACGTCACCCTGCTCGGCCGCTACTACGAGCGGTACGCCGACCATGCGGTGGCCGTGGCCAAGCGCGTGGTGTACCTGGTGACGGGTGAGCACGCGGACGAGCTCCAGGCGGACCTGCAGCCGGAGATCCAGCCGGCCTCGGGGACCGAGCAGGCGTAGTCCTTCCGGGCTGGGCGTGCGTAAGCCTCTGTGCGCCGTTGATGCGCCCAGGGACGCGGGCATGGAATGGGCACAGGCTCCAGCCTTGAGGAGGGACCATGGCCGAATCCCCCAACAGCGCCGGCACGACACCGGACCCCACGCAGGAACGCCCGACCGAGCAGTCCGCCGACATCAGGAGCCTCCCGCTCTTCGGCGCGTGCGGCTGCGGCTCGGGCTGCGGGTGCGGGTGCCAGTCGGGCAATCCCTGCCAGTGCGGGTGAGGAAGCGGGCGGCGGGAGGGTCCACGGCGTAAGGCGCCCTGGCCCCCGTACGACGCCTGGTACGACGCGGTACGGCAGTGATGGGCCCCGGTGCGGTGACCGCACCGGGGCCCCTCCGCTGTGCCCGCCTCGCCTCGCTCACCGTGCCCTGCGGGCGCAGCATGGAAGGAGAGCAGGTGAACGCACCCCGGGTTCAGGAAGGAGGTGCGGACACATGGCTCAGTACATGGACGTCCACCACGGGATGAAGGGCATCACGGCCGAGCAGTTGCGCGAGGCGCACAACGCCGACCTCGCCATCGAGGAGGACGAGCGCGTGCACTTCCAGCGGGCCTGGGCCGACCCCGAGTCCGGCGTCGTCTACTGCCTCTCCGAGGCGCCCTCGGCCGAAGCGGTCCAGCGCATTCACGAGCGGGCCGGGCACAAGGCCGACGAGGTCCATCCGGTTCCGCTGACGGTCTGAGGAGGGTGTGAGGAGGGTCTGAGGAGTACGCCCGACAGGCGGAGTACGCCCGACAGGCGGAGTACGCCCGGCGCGGGAGTACGCCCGGCGCGGGTGTCGTCTGCACGCGCGTCCAGCGGCCGTGGGGCCGACGGCCGACGGGCCCGGCGGGGAGACGTAGGGGGCGTGGGGCGTGGGGGACGCGCGGGGGAGAAGGAAGGAGGTGCGAGGCCCATGACACGGTTCATGGACGTCCACCACGGAATGCAGGGCATCACGGCGGAGCAGTTGCAGGAGGCCCACGACGCCACCGCCGCCGTCGAGCATGAAGACGGAGTTCACTTCGAACACGCATGGGCCGACCCGCGGTCGGGCACGGTGTACTGCCTGAGCGAGGGCCCTTCGCCCGAAGCCGTCAAGCGCGCCCACGAACGCGGGGGCGGCGTGGCGCCGGACGAGATCCACCCGGTGCCGCTGGCGGTGTGACGCACGGCGCCGCGACGGGAACGGCGGTACGGGTGGGGGATGCTCGCGGCGCCGACGCCCGCCGACCGCCTCACCTCACCCGATTCGGCAGATGACCGCTGTGGCGACGGCGGGTTCCTCGCCGTGGCGGTCGGCGAGGTCGGTCTCCGCCGGCTCCGACGGTGCGGGCGTCGGCACCTCGCACCCGGAAGGCGACTTGGTCGGCGAGGACTTCGGCCGCGGGCCCGAGGTCGGCTCGATCCCGTCGTCGATCGACTCCGTGAACGACCAGCCACCGACGACCAGTACGAGCCAGCCGCCGATCAGCCACGCTCTCGTACGCCCGCTCATCCCACCCCCGGCCCCAGGTGCCACGACAGGCGGCCAGTCTGCCAGTCGCCGGCGCTCAAGTGGGTTGAGGCCGGGGCCGGTTACCGGTGAGTTAACAAGTGTGCGTAAGATCCTTCCCGACCAACGCACAGCCCTACATGGGGGAACAACCTATGACCAAGCGCATTTCCGCCCTGGCCGTCTCCGCGGCCATCGTCGGGGGCCTCTTCATCACGTCGGCGCCCGCCCAGGCCGCGCCGTCGGCCGGCCAGAGCACGGTTTCGGCCAAGGCCGCCATCACGTGCAACCCGAGCCAGATGCGCCAGCAGATCGCCAGCCTCAAGTCGAAGGCCGCGAAGCTGAAGCAGCTGGGCGAGACCGCGGCGGCCCGGAAGGCGCTGAACGAGGCGGCGGCCCTTCAGAAGAGGCTCGACGCCTGCATCAAGGCCGACGAGGACGCGAGCAAGCCGTTCCCCGGCTAGTCCCCGGCTCTTCGCGATCACGCCCTCGGCCCGTGCCACAAGCGCGGGGCGGGGGCGTTCGCCGATGCGCGAGCCGGACTTCCTGAAGCACCGGAAACGGCCCGGTCGACCGGCTGACGGGCCAGAGCCGGCCCCGGCACAGCCACAAGGCCCCTACCCGCGGACAAACCGCAGGCAGGGGCCTTGATCGTTGCGCGTTACTTCTTCTTGCCCTGGGTCTTGTCGGGGATCTTGGTGAGCTGGGTTTTTGCTGGTCAGGGGCTGTAGGCTCGTGGGCCTGGTGGTCGTCGTTGGTCGTTGTTGGCCACTGGTGAGCGGCCTCGGACGGCCCAGGGACGGCCCAGCTTCGCCCCACTCAACTGACGGCCGGCACCCTCGATACACCCCGTCTGAACCTCAGCCGACGACAGTCAGCCACGACGGCGGGTGCGCCGACCGACCACGCACGCGTGTGCCTCGCTGTACACCCACCGGCCTTAGCCACGCTGCCAATGCCGTCGACCAGAGCGAGCCACGACGGCCGGGCCGCTACGACGGTGCTGAGCCATCAGCTTGGGAAGCTGAGGTGATCTATGGGCGCTTGTCTTGCTGACCTGCGGTGGAGCGGTGCCGGGGCGCGGACGGTTGCCCCCTTGCTGCCCGGTGTTCCCCATGATTCCCCGCAGGATCTGGCACGGATCTGGCACATGACCTGTGACCTACCTCAAGGCCGCGTCAGTGCCGCCGTGCCCGGACGTGCGCCACGAGCAGTTGCGAAGAGTGCCACCAACTCCTCTGCTGCATATGTAGAGTTAGCTTATGGAGCAACCCTTTCGGATCACGTCGGCGATGCTCGACGTCATGGAGGCGTTTCTGACCTCCGGCGAACTGCACGGTTTCGCTGTGGCCAGAGCCGCAGGAAGGCCGACGGGCAGTGTGTATCCCATCCTTGCCCGCCTGGAGCAGGCCGGGTGGCTGGAGAGCCGTTGGGAGGATGAGCACCCCAAGGAAGGTCGCCCGCGGCGGCGCTTCTACTCCCTCACCAGTGACGGGGCTGCAGCAAGTCGGGCCACCGTGTTGGAAAGGCGAGGCGAACTACCCTCCGCACGGAGTGGCGGCAGACTACGGCCTGCCCTACGGCTGATGCTTCGTTGGGGGAACGCCTGGTGAGCGCGCTCGAGATCCTCGTTCCTCTCGTGCTGGGAGCAGTCGTCAACGAGGCGATTGACGTCTGTCCCTGGCTGGCTCGTAAGTTGGTGCGTTGGTCTGCGCGGCGCATTACTGATGCTTCGATGGCTCAGCGGTACGAAGAGGAGTGGCTTGCTGGCCTCGAAGATCGCCCTGGGAAGCTGCTGCAACTGATCTCTGCGATCTCCATCGTTGTCGGAGCGTCCTGGCGGATGCGAGACATCTTCCGCACAGCGGATACAGGAGCCGGCGCGAGGGGGCGAAGGCGGAGGCCCCGTTCTCATATGCGGCTAGCATTTCCGGACAGCCTTGGTGGGCTTCGCTCGTACTGGGGCTACGCAACGTCTGTGCTGTCGCCAGCCGTTTGGATGACTGAGGGCGTGGCGTTGGCCCTAGTCCTTGCTGGCGCGAGCATCCTGTACTTCGCATTTCAGGTGCCGACATACTGTGGTGCTGCGACTCGTGATGGCACGGGATGCCGGAACAACGCGCGCGGCCTGCTGCTGGGATGCCGCATTCACCAGCACCGTTGGGCCCGGCTGAGAAGGCTCCGGCGCACGGCTCGCTGAGATGCCACTCTGGTCAGCACTGCGAACGACCGGCCCTTGATCTCGTGCGGGCCGGTTTTTCGTGTTGCCGCTTCTGAATGAGAATCGGTGACACCCGCTTTAGGAGCGAGGTTGAGCGACCACGTACGTGACCTGCGGTTTCCTGGCCGTGGCTGATCTCCTGCCGTTGCGCCCCTCAGCCCTGCGGTTCCCCCTGACTCCCCGCCCGTTCTG
Organism: Streptomyces sp. NPDC001920; assembly: GCF_053594495.1. Taxonomy (NCBI): domain Bacteria; kingdom Bacillati; phylum Actinomycetota; class Actinomycetes; order Kitasatosporales; family Streptomycetaceae; genus Streptomyces; species Streptomyces sp. NPDC001920. The sequence continues at coordinate 26,909 of NZ_JBSFEP010000007.1, read as the reverse complement.
GCACGAGAGTGGCACAGGAGGGGCATCTTGCCACTCGACAAGTGGATCACCTCGCGGTGGAGTGTTTGCCTGCAGTACGTAAGTTGGATCAGGCAGCGAAGCCGAACTGGGAAGCTCTCTAGGAAGCCTTCCTACTGCGACACCCCGAGAGGGGCTATCACTTAGCGCCTGCACTCGCTGAGGCCTTGAGGCGCGCAATGGGCCCCCATGTAGGCAGGCTACGTGGGGGCCCATCGGTTCTCTGCTTGTGATCAGCGGTGCCTGACGTTTGGTTACCCGGAAGCGGTAGCCATCTCTCGTACTGCGCGCGTGGCGCGATCAACGACGTCTCGCCTGCCGGGGGGAAGCCCCTGTGCCTTGGCGATCCTCAGTGCTTCGAGCAGGAATTGCAGCAGGTCAAGGCGCAGGTCCTCGGAGGAGTGACCCGCAGGCAGCAGCCACTCACGCTCAAAGACGAGCCGATTGTCCTCAGCGACACCAACAGTTACGTAGCGTGGCACCTGGGATTCGAAGACCAGGCCATCCAACAGATGGGCGAAGTCACACTCTTCCAGGTGGGCGGAGTCATCCGAATCAATCGGTGCGTAGATCCAGACGGAGAACCTGTCGGGGACGTAGCCCACGGCACGCCAGAATAGGTGATCGTTTTCCGGTAGCTTCAGCACACCTAGCGTCGGCACGCCGTTGAATCTGTCCAGGATCTCGACTCGTTCGGTGGCGGCGTGAGGAATCCATGCCAGGTTCCCCAAGACGGGCATCAAGGCCTTATCCATCGCAATCACCTCCCGCTTTATCGTTCTCAGTGAAGCATGCATTGAACGCCTCGGCCATGGCTTCGTCCCACTCCGCTGGCTCCCCAGGGGCTACGTCCGGCGGGAAGACGCTCACGTGAAGAGGGTTCGCTCTCGTAGGTGAATGTACGACTCGGAAGTTACGTTCCCGTAACTGCCCGGCCGTGGTTACCCTCCGGTCTGCGCCAGCCTGGAACATCCTGGTGACCAGCAGAGAGGCTGCGTGGGCATCGATCTCGCCGATGATGAGCGACATCTCGGTCTCGCCGATCTCTGGCCGGAGCTTGTCTCGAAAGCCATCCCCAACTGGCGGTTTCTCGCCGTACTGGGTGAGGTTCATATCATCCGGAATCTCACGTACCGGTATGCGGCCGCCCGCCAACAGGCATCCCCCCGTCGCCTTCGAGCTTGTTGGTGACTACCCACTGTGCATACAGAACCACACACGGGTTAGGTTGGTGATAAGTGTCACTCCATCGACTGACGGCCACAAGGGTGATTCGTCAATTGATCGGTCTTGCTAGGAGCTGCATGATCGTGGCCACTTGCAAGCCCTGCTCAACCACAACCCTTCCCAGCTCCCGTCCCGTCCGCCGTCGACCCACACATCGTGGAGCGGGCGTGGTTCATGGCGTCCAGGTGGAGCGCGCCACTGTACGAACGACCTGGACGCCATGGGCCGCGTCTGCTCGGCTCTGCCTGGGTCGATGGCGGTCGGGACGGGAGCTCCCCACAGACACCACGACGAGCTGGCACCCACCAACGGAGCCCCCTCCATCCCGGTGCCGGCCGATCCCCCGCCGGAGGCGTGTTTTGGCCTTGGCGCCATGCGAGGTGATCGACTCATGGCCACCGGCCCTATCCACATGTGGGCGCGCGTCGGCGCAGCGCGCGCGAGCGGGCCGAAGGCAGGAGCGCGGCGCGCAGCGGAGCCGGGAAGCGCGCCCGGCGGAGCGGAGCGCAGCCGGGGCTTGAACCAGTAAAGAAGGTTGTAACTCAGTCGGTGTGCTGATCCGACCGCGGCTTGAAGTCGTATGCACATGACGGCAGTTGCCCGCCTTCGCGGTTTGCGAGCGGTAGGAAGACCACCGGTCGGATCGTCCAGGTGATGCGGGTCGTGGTGTGGGTGACGGACACCGTGCAGGGCTCGCAGCGCAACAGGGCGCGGCGGGTCTCTATGCGGCCGTCGTACAGCCACTCCCACGCCTGGGCGGATGCGTCCGGGTCGAATGCCGGTGAGATCGTGCGGAGCGCGACGGCAACCCATCTGTCGGCCTGCGGCGCCGAGTAGGCGTCGAACGACCCCCGGAGCTCCAACCCGCCTTCTCCGTCGAGGTTTTCGGTCCAGCACTCGCACCAGTAGCCGCGGCGGGCCTCGTCCTTCAGCACAGGCGGTCTCCCGGTCGGGTACCGGTGAAGAGTTCCGCGGTGACCGTGTAGCCGGCCTTGCTGCCGTGGATGGCCACTCGGTGGGCGAGTGCGGTGACCATGCCCAGGCCCCGGCCGTGTTCGGCCTCGGCGTCCTGGTGCTCGACCTTCGGGGCCGTACCGGTGCCTCCTCCGTCCGTCACTGACAAGGCGATCACGTTCCGGGTCACCGCGAGGGCCAGGTGGAAGCTGCCCGTCTCCAGGCCGCTGGCCGTGTGGAGGATCGCGTTCGCGCTCAGTTCGCTGACGATCAGTTCGGCGTCGTCGGCTACGGGTGATCCGCGCAGGATGTCGCGGGTCCAGCGGCGGGCCCGGCTGACCTCTTCGGGAAAACCTGGGCAAGTGAGTCCCCAGACCCGGGCGGTGCTCGTATACTCGTGCATACAAGTTCCTTCGTGCTGGTAGGCCGCCATGTGCAGCGGGTTCGGGCTAGACGAGTTTCACGCCGTCGTGGGCGCGGATGGCCGGCGGGTATGCCGCGTCCAATGCGTCCAGGACGCGGATCGCGTATGCCTCGTCGGCAAGCTCGGTGACTTCTTCGCGGGTGGCCCAGCGCAGTGCGCGGGTCTCGTCGCCGGTGGTGGGCGTCCCGTCGGCCGCCTCGCAGCGGAAGACCAGCGAGACGATCAGGCCCGTCATGTTCTTGTAGACACCGGTCAGAGTCGCGGGAAGCGCGATCTTGATGCCTGTCTCTTCGAGCACTTCGCGCTGGAGGGCCTCCGGGATGGTTTCCTCGCGTTCGAGGACCCCGCCCGGCGGTTCCCAGTGGCCGTTGTCGCGGCGCTTGATCAAGAGAGCACGGCCTTGGTCGTCGACGATGACTCCGGCGACGCTCACGGAGTGCGGACGGTCGGTGCTCACGTTCCTCGGCCCTCTCGGCTGGCTAGGCTCTCCACCGTAGCAACAACAAACGCCCACTCGTCTAGATATCTAAAGGAGTACACGTGCCCTCTCTTCCTTCCGGCCTCCTCGGCGATCTCGACCCCACGAGCGATCGTGCGGTCTTTCGGCAGATCGCCGACCAGCTGCGCGAGGCCATCGACCGTGGGCGGTTCAAGGAGGGCGAGAAGCTGCCCTCGGAAGCGGAACTTGTCGATCACTACGGGGTATCCCGGATGACGGTCCGAAACTCCTTCTCCGTCCTCCAGGGCGAAGGGCTCGTGCACGCCGAGCACGGCAAGGGCGTCTTCGTACGACCACGGCCGCCCGTGCGGCGGCTCGCCTCCGACCGGTTCGCCCGGCGGCACCGCGAGCAGGGCAAGTCCGCCTTCATCGTCGAAGCGAACGCCGCCGGCAGTCACCCCCAGGTCGACAGCCTTGAGGTCAAGGAAGAAAAGGCCAGTCAGGACGTCTCCACCCGGCTCGGTTCCGTGCGGCGAGTGCTGGCTCGTCGGCGCCGGTATCTCCTCGACGGCCGCCCGGTCGAGTTCGCCACGTCCTATCTCCCCCTCGACATCGCGCGCGGGACACCGATCGCCGAACCCAACCCCGGCCCCGGCGGCATCTACGCCCGGCTGGAGGAGCTGGGCCATCGCCTCGACCACTTCGAGGAGGAGATCCGGGCCCGGATGCCCTCGCCGGCCGAGGTGAAGATGCTGCGGCTGGCCTCCGGTGTCCCGGTCATTCACCTGATCCGCACTGCCTTCGACACCGAGGGGCGGGCCGTTGAGGTCTGCGACACGGTCATGGCGGCCGATGCGTACGTGCTGTCGTACCAGCTTCCGGCGACGTAATCAGGTGGTTTGCGGTGGTGCGCGGGGATGCTTCTCCGACTCGTACACCCCAACAGGCATACTCGTATAGACGAGTGGGCAAGTGGTGTGGCAGGGTGGTCCGCATGAGCCCGAAGATCGGGTTCGCAGACCGCATCATGTATAGACGAGTAGATAGGGGAAGATCCCGTGCGTACCATCCGTGTTGAGACCTCGGCCGCGACGATCCTGCTGACGGAGGCTCCCGAGCCTAAGGTCCGGGACCGGCAGACGGGCGAGATCGCCAAGGACGCCGTCAGCGGTGAGGCGCTGATGACGATCGGCGTCGTCTACATCGAGGACGGCGAGTCGTCGCTGATCAAGGTCACCGTGCCTGAGGGCGGTGTGGCCGACGGGCTGGCACTGGGGGCGCCGGTCGCGCTGCCGGGGCTGGTCGCCCGGCCGTGGGAGTCGGTGTTCAACGGGCAGCAGCGGCACGGCATCGCGTTTCGCGCTGCCGCTGTGACTCCGGCTGCCTTCCCGGCCGCCATGGGGGTCACCGCCTGATGTCCGATCTGATGACACTTCTGGAGGTGGGTGGTCCTGTCGCCGCACTCGGCGGCGGGGCCGCCTACGCCCGAGCCAAGCACCCCCGCGTGTACTGGCCCACGGTCGGCCTGCCGATATCCACCGCTCGGCTCCTCGTCTCGTACGGCTCGGTCATGGAGGCGTGCGGGCTGACCGTGGCGCCGTCCCGGCTGCGGGTTCTCGCCGTCAAGGCCACCACGCGGCGGGAGGTCCGGCCGGTACCGCCTCGCCGGGGCATCATCCGGCCCACCGCGACCGGGCTGCGGCTTCGCCTCCGGCTCGCTCCCGGCCAGGAACCGGCGGACGTCGCCGCCTCGGCCGAGAGGTTGCGGCATGCCTGGGGCGTGCACGCCGTGTACGTGACGACGGTCAAGCCGGGCGTGGTCGAACTGCGGCTCGTCGGCTTCGACGTGCTGCGGAACGTGCGAATGCCTCGGAAAGCGGCTGCCGAGTTACTCAAGGTTCCCGTGGCACTGCGGGAGGACGCGACCCCGTTCGTCCGCGACTACCGCACCATTCCCCATCAGCTCACCCTCGGCGCCACGCTGTCGGGCAAGTCCATGTACCTGCGGCACCTGATCACCGGGCTCGCCCGGCAACCCGTCGCGCTCGTCGGTATCGACTGCAAGCGGGGCGTGGAGCTGGCGCCGTTCGCCTCCCGGCTCTCCGCCCTCGCCACCGATCCCGAGCAGGCGGCCGACCTGCTGCCCGTACTCGTCAAGGAAATGGAGGACCGCTACGACCTGATCAAGGCCCGGCAAGGCATCGCCCCGGACACCCCCGAGGAGGAGATCACCTCCGACATCTGGGGCCTGCCCGAGGGCGAACGCCCGGTGCCGATCGTGCTGTTCGTCGACGAGGTGGCCGAACTCTTCCTCGTCGCCACGAAGAAGGACGAGGAACGCCGGGACGAGATGGTCACCCAGCTCATCCGCCTCGCCCAGCTCGGCCGCGCCGCCGGCATCTACCTGGAGGTCTGCGGGCAGCGCTTCGGCGCTGAGCTGGGCAAGGGCGCCACCATGCTCCGGGCCCAGCTCACCGGGCGGGTCTGCCACCGCGTCAACGACGAAGCCTCCGCGAAGATGGCGCTCGGCGACATCGCCCCCGAAGCGGTCCTCGCCGCCTGCGCCATCGCTCCCGAGCTGCCCGGCCTGGCCGTGGCCGGTGACACCTCCGGCGGCTGGTCCCGCATCCGCACGCCGTACCTGTCCCTCAGCGACGCCGCCGGGATCTGCCGGGAGACGGCCCACCTGGTCCCTGACCTGCCCGCGCTCAAGCCGTTCCAGCCGTATGTGCCCGTACGGCCCGTCGAGTCCCCGGCCCCGGCGGTGCAGCCGCGTCCGGTGACCGACTGAGCCTCACCCGATCCGGTCGGCGTGACCGTCTCGCGCCACGTCCCTACCCCTGCCATGCCTGAACCCGAAAAGGAGCCGCATCATGCGCGCCCAACTGGCCCGTATCGACGCGGTGCTCGTCCAGGCGCTCATCGCCGCCGCGCTGTCCTTCGCCCACCTGCACGACATCGCCCTGGCGGCCGGACAGGACGGATGGAAAGCGTGGGCCTACCCCGTCTCGGTCGACCTGTTGCTCGTAGCCGCCTGGCGTCGACTGCGCTCCGGTGAGGCGAAAGCGGCCGGGTGGTGCTGGTTCGTCATCGCCCTCGCCGCCTCCCTCGGCGCCAACGTCGCCACCGCCGGCCTCCTCGACATGAACGACGTACCGGCCTGGCTGCGCATCCTCGTCGCGGGCTGGCCCGCCGTCGCCTTCCTCGGCGGAACCCTCCTCGCCCACACCACACCGACAACGGCCGACGAGAACACCGAGCACACAGACGACCCCGTGGACCAGGAGACCGCCCCCGAACCAACCCCCGAACTCGACGTGGAGGAACCGCCGGAACCGCCGACGACTCCGCCGGCCATCGAGCCACCGCCGCCCGAGCGACACGCCGTCGCCGTCCCGGCCGCCCTCGTCGAACACGCCCGCAAAGTCGCCGCCGAGCACCACACCCGCACTGGAACACCCATCGACACCCCCACCCTCCGCGCCCGCCTCGGCGTCCCCGCGCCCATGGCCGAAGCCATCGCCGCCCACCTCTGAAAGGACGCCCGATGTCCGCCAACCGCCGCTTCCGCAACGTCACCCGCATCGGCCCCGTCCAGGTCGCCACGTCCTACGACGGCCGGGGCCGCGAGAAGCACACCGCCGCCTGCACCGCCCCGCGCTGCGGCTTCTCCGCCGACTACGACATCCGCGCCGCCGCCGAGCTGGCCGCCCGCACCCACCGCTGCCCCGTCCGCTGATCCGCCGAAAGGAACCAGGCCACCGTGACCGTCAGCCTGCCGCTCGTCGTCGTCCTCGGCCTCTTCGCCTGGGGCGCGGTCAAGTTCCTCGGCGTCCGCACCTGGGTCGTCATCCTGATCGCCCTGTTCGGCTTCTGGCTCTCGCAGACCCTCCTCGCCCCCGCCATCGAGTCCGGCACACGTACCGGCGTGGACGTCATAAACGGCTCACATGCCTAGACGAGTAGATGAGGAGATCGTGACCGTGTTCCTGCCCAAGTACCCCGACAACCCCACACCGCCGCCCGCCCACACCCACACCCCCGCCGATCCGGCGCCCGTCCGGCGCACGCTCCCGGCGGTCCACGTCAGCCCCGCCGTGGTGCCGGCCGTGGTCGTGGGCGGTGTCGTCCTCACCGCGCTCCTGGCCGCCGTCGCCGTCTCGGCCATCTCCGTGGCCATCGCGGCCGTGGTCCTGCGTTCCCTGATCCGCGAGCACAACCGGCGCTGAACCGCGCCAAGCACCTGGGGCGGCACACACGACCAAGCATCTGCCGCCCCAGGGCCACAACTCCTGACCGAGCCAGTCAGAAGGAGACCGCCATCTTCACCCGCACCACCCCGCCCCCGCTCCCGGAACTCACGAAGCTCGCCGAGCACGGCGCCCTGCCCGGTATCCTCCGCCAGCTCTCCGGACTCGGCGGCTGCACCCACCCGATCCGCCTCGACGGCCACCGCACCGAGTACGACATCGACACCACGACCGGCGAGATCGGCCGCATCCTCCAGCACCTCGACTCCACCGACCTCCCGGCCGGGAACCTCCTCGTCCGCTGCAACAACCGCCGCACCACTCGCTGCGCGGCCTGCGCCGAGGTCTACCGCCGCGACACCTTCCACCTGATCACCTCGGGCCTGCGCGGCGGCAAGGGCACCCCCGAACAGGTCGGCACCCACCCGCGCGTCTTCGCCACCTTCACTGCCCCGAGCTTCGGCCCGGTCCACAACCGTCCTTCCTGCGGGCGCCCCTGCCGCTGCGGTACCCAGCACGATCAGGATGACGAGACACTCGGCGCCCCGCTCGATCCGGAGACGTACGACTACGAAGCGGCCGTTCTCTGGAACGCCCACGCCGGACCCCTGTGGCGGCGCTTCTCCACCTACCTCCGCCGGGAGGTCGCCAAGCGCGCCGGCCTTTCACAACGCCGCTTCCGCGAACACGCCCGCGTGTCCTTCGCCAAGGTCGCCGAGTACCAAAAACGCGGGGCCGTCCACTTCCACGCCGTCATCCGCCTCGACGGCCCCACCGGCGACGACACCCCGCCCCCGGCCTGGGCCACGGCCGAGCTGCTCACGGACGCCATACAGGCGGCTGCGGCCAAGGTCCGCGTGGACGGCCCGGTCATCGACGGACGGGCCCACACCTTCTCGTTCGGCCGCCAACTCGATGTCCGCACCATCCGCTCCGCCGACTTCAAGGACGGCCAGGAACTGACCGAGCGCGCGGTCGCGGCGTATATCGCCAAGTACGCCACCAAGGGCGCCGAAACCGCCACGGGAGCTCTCGACCGGCCCTTGAAGTTCGCCGCCGAACTCGCCCAGCTCGACATCAGCGACCACGCCCGCCACCTCATCCGAACCGCCTGGACCCTCGGCGCCCGCAAAGATCTCGAACACCTCCGCCTGCGCGCCTGGGCCCACATGCTCGGCTTCCGCGGCCACTTCTCCACCAAGTCCCGCCGCTACTCCACCACCCTCGGCGCTCTCCGCGACGCCCGTGCTGAATGGCGCCGAACGCAAGCCGCAGCAGCCAACAGGCCCGAGTCCGAGACGACGTACGTCCTCGCGCACTGGGTCTTCGCCGGAACCGGCCTGACCGACGCCGAAGCCTGGCTCGCCACATCCCTCGAACCCGCCCCCGGAACGGAAGGAGAACCAACCCGTGGCTAACCGAAGCCTCAGCCTGGCGGACGTGGCTGCCGAACCGCGCCCTCTGCCTTCCCGGTATCTGACGCCTGAAGACCTGGTCGAGATGTTCGACCTGCCCAGCGTCGAGACGGTCTACCAGTGGCGCAGGAAGCGCACCGGCCCCAGAGGCTTCCGTGTCGGCCGACACCTGCGCTTCGACCCGATCGACGTGCGGGCCTGGGTGGATGCTCAGCTTGGGGAGGCTGCCTGATGGCCGGGCACATCCAGGACCGTTGGTACAAGAGCGAGGTTGGCCCGGACGGCAAGACCAGCAAAGTCAAGACCGAGCGGTACGGCTCGGGCATGCGGTACCGCGCTCGGTACGTCGGCCCGGACGGCACGGAGAAGTCGAAGAGCTTCCCTGACCTGCAGAAGCGGCTCGCCGAGCAGTGGTTGACCCAGACTGAGGCCGACATGGCGCGCGGGCAGTACATCGACCCGCGCGCGGCACGGATCACGTTCCAGCAGTACGCCGAGAACTGGGTGACTCACGCACCCGATCCGAACACCCAGGCGTCAATGGAGTCGCAGCTTCGGCTGCACGCGTTCCCTTACCTGGGGTCACGTCCTCTCGGCTCCTTCCAGCCCGCTCACATCCGTGACTGGGTCAGGCAGCTCCAGGAGAACGGAGTCCGTGGCTCATACGCTCGGACGATCTACTCCAACGTACGGGCGGCTCTGAGCGCTGCCGTGGACGACGGGCACCTTCCCCGGAACCCGTGTGCTGCCCGCTCGGTTCGGCCCCCGACCGTGGACAGCAGGCGAGTCGTCCCATGGACGGCAGAGCGGGTCTTCGCCGTCCGGGCGGGCATGCCCGAGAGGTACCAAGCCATGGTCGATCTGGGCGGCGGCTGCGGGCTACGCCAAGGGGAGATCCTTGGTATCGCCGTCGACGCGATCGACTTCGCGTCGGGCACGCTCCACGTGGTCCAGCAGCTCAAGCTGAGCCGCAGCAAGCCCGTGTTCGCCCCGCCCAAGGGTGGCAAGCTGCGGGACGTGCCGCTGCCCGGTCCGGTCGCTGATGCCCTCCGGGACCACCTGAAGCGGTTCCCGCCGGTGGAGATCACCTTGCCGTGGAAAGTGGCGGACGGGCCTCCGGTGACCAAGCGGCTGATCTTCACCGGCCCGCGTGGCGGTCATGTCTGGCGGACGTCCCTCAACGAGGAAGTGTGGAAGCGGGCGCTCGCCTCGGCCGGAGTGATCCCTGAGCGGAAGCCAGGCAAGTCCTACGCGAAGTCCCGCGAGAACGGCATGCACGCCCTCCGGCACTTCTACGCCTCGGTGCTCCTGGACGCTGGTGAGAACATCAAGGCCCTCGCCGAGTACCTTGGCCACTCGGACCCGGGCCTGACGCTCCGCGTGTACGCGCACCTCATGCCGTCCAGCCAGGAGCGCACCCGTAAGGCGATCGCTGCCGTGTTCGCGTGATGAAGTGCTGGCTTTGACACCTCACAGGCCCGGGCCCTCCATCCGGGCGGCCTCCGGGTGCACGGACCGGAGACCCCTCGTAACGTGAGAAATGCAGCCTGAGTGGAGCCGTCGGAAAGGCCGGAACGGGATAGGTGACCTATGGCATGGGAGCCGCCGACGTGGCGAAAGCCAGCCCCGATGGGCTTCGGCGCAGCGTTGAATTCGGCCACTTTTGTTGCAGCACCACTACTAGCCGGGTTCTCCGTAACCATCATCGGCCTGGTGCTCAGGGGTCAAAAGGACTTTCGCTGGCCAGGGTTCACGCTTTTCCTCCTGACGATCTCGGCAATCCTGTTGGTCGCTAGCCTCCTGTTCGGAATTAGCTCCCAGAAATTTTTCTACTCAGAGAGCGAGCTAAAGAATTGGTGGACTGAGACAGAATTCCAAAGACGCCAGGAGGATCTGTCGGACCATCAGCAGGCTGATTTCTCACTCTGGCAAGGGCAGGGGTGGCGGGCATTCGCCTGCTACAACGCGGGCATCGCCACACTCGCGGCTTCACTGTCGACCCTACTCCTACCCGTACCAACGGACGTTTGCGCCGTCGCAGCTTTCAAGGGGATCAGCTCCACCCTTATGGCGATCGCGGCACTGGCTGTACTGATTACCGGAGCAGTAACATCCTGGCGTCTCCACGAAATGAGACAGGCAGACGAGGAGCGGTGATGAAATGGTCTCAATGCCCGTGCTGCCACATGACCAGGTGGCACGTAAGGACAAAACCCCACTGCCCGCTCAACGACAAGACCATGAAACAGGCAGACAAGATTCGCAAGACAGGTGTCGGGCTTCCCAATTGCTGCCGCAGGCGTGACAAGAGGAGAGCTGAGCCCGCTGCCGAAGAAGCAAGCTGAGTCCGTTACCGGCGCTCCTCGACCGCTTCCCGCCGGCCTTCCTGGTGTCGGTCCGCGTGAGGCTGCGCCGCATCTAAGCGCGACGGCCCACAGACGGCCCACCCCCACCAAGAAGCCCCCGTCCTGCAAAGAAACCGCAGGTCGGGGGCTTACAGTCGTCGAGTTACTTCTTCTTGCCCTGGTTCTTGACCGCCTCGATGGCCGCCGCCGCGGCCTCCGGGTCGAGGTACTTGCCGCCGGGGGTGACCGGCTTGAAGTCGGCGTCGAGTTCGTAGTACAGGGGGATGCCCGTCGGGATGTTCAGGCCCGCGATGTCGGCGTCGGAGATGCCGTCCAGGTGCTTGACCAGGGCGCGCAGGCTGTTGCCGTGGGCGGCGACGAGGACCGTGCGGCCGGTCAGGAGGTCCGGGACGATGCCGTCGTACCAGTAGGGGAGCATGCGGACGACGACGTCCTTGAGGCACTCCGTGCGGGGGCGCAGCTCCGGCGGGATCGTCGCGTAGCGGGGGTCGCCGGACTGGGAGAACTCCGTGCCGTCCTCGAGCGGCGGCGGCGGGGTGTCGTAGGAGCGGCGCCACAGCATGAACTGCTCCTCGCCGAACTCGGCGAGGGTCTGGGCCTTGTCCTTGCCCTGGAGGGCGCCGTAGTGGCGCTCGTTCAGGCGCCACGAGCGGTGCACGGGGATCCAGTGGCGGTCAGCGGCCTCCAGGGCCAGCTGGGCCGTGCGGATCGCGCGCTTCTGGAGGGACGTGTGGACCACGTCGGGGAGAAGGTCGGCGTCCTTCAGGAGCTCGCCGCCGCGGACTGCCTCCTTCTCGCCCTTCTCGTTCAGGTTGACGTCCACCCAGCCGGTGAACAGGTTCTTCGCGTTCCATTCGCTCTCGCCGTGGCGGAGGAGGATCAGCTTGTACGGTGCGTCGGCCATGCGTCTGAGCGTAATCGAAGGCTCTGGCCGGGTGAGCCCCCCGTTCGAGGAGCGGACGGTTGACGGGATCTGTTAATTCGGTGGCCCGGCGAAGCGGCGGAGTCGTAAGTTGCGCAGGCCGTTATTGATTCTTACATCCTGTGGGGGGAGCCCGCGTGTCCGTCGCCGCCCTGAGACGTGCCGCCCGAGAAACCGTCTCCGGGCTGCCCCGCGAGTTCTGGTGGCTGTGGACCAGCACCCTCGTGAACCGGCTCGGCGCCTTCGTCGCCACCTTCATGGCCCTGTACCTCACCCTCGACCGCGGGTACTCCGCCTCCTACGCCGGTCTCGTCGCCGCGTTGCACGGACTGGGCGGGGTCGTCTCCTCCGTCGGGGGCGGAGTCATGACCGACCGGCTCGGGCGGCGGCCCACGCTGCTGCTGGCGCAGGTCGCCACCGCCGTCTCCGTCGCGGTCCTCGGGTTCATGCACCACCCGGTCGCCATCGCCGCCGTCGCCTTCGTCGTCGGTGCGGCCTCCAACGCCTCCCGGCCCGCCGTGCAGGCGATGATGGCCGACATCGTCCGGCCCGAGGACCAGGTGCGGGCCTTCTCGCTCAACTACTGGGCGATCAACCTGGGCTTCGCCGTCTCCTCCATGGCCGCCGGCTTCATCGCCGAGGCCAGCTACCTCGCCGGATTCCTCATCGAGGCCGGGATGACCATGGTGTGCGCGGTCGTCGTCTTCGTGAAGGTGCCGGAGTCCCGGCCCGAGCGCACGGCCGTTCAGAAGGCAGCCGAGGCTGAGGTCGGACTCGGCACCGTGCTGCGCGACGGGCGCTTCATGGGCGTCGTGGGCCTCTCCTTCCTCGTCGCCCTCGTCTTCCAGCAGGGCGCGGTGGGACTGCCGGTGGCCATGGGTCAGGCCGGGTTCTCCCCCGCCGACTACGGCGTCGCGATCGCGGTCAACGGCGTCCTGATCGTCGCCCTGCAGATTCCGCTCACCCGGTTCATCGAACGCCGCGACACCGGGCGGATCCTCGTCGTGTCGTCCCTGCTCGCCGGGTACGGCTTCGCGCTCACCGCGTTCGCCGGGTCGGTCGGCACCGTCGCGCTGACGGTGTGCGTGTGGACGCTGGGCGAGATGCTGAACGCGCCCACGCAGACCGGCCTCGTCGTCCGTCTCTCCCCCGCCCAGGGGCGCGGCCGCTACCAGGGCATGTACACCCTGTCGTGGTCGGTGGCGGCCCTGGTGGCCCCCCTGATGTCCGGCTTCGTCATCGACCGCTACGGCACCGAGTGGCTGTGGGGCATGTGCGCCGTCGTCGGTACGGCGGCCGGGATCGGGTTCGCGACGCTGATGCGGTGGATGCCGACCGAGGAGCCGGCCTCCACCGTGACACCGACCGACACGAAGCCGGAGGTCAGCGCGGCCTGAGCCGCGGACCGGGGCCCGTCCGAGGTGGCTCCTGTGTCTCACGGATGCATCCGCGCCCCCTTCACCACCTTGTCCACCGCGTTCCTCGGCCCGTACACCGCCAGCCCCACCAGGTCCAGCTCCGCCGTGCCCACGGCCCGCACCGCCGCCCGGTTGTCGCGGTCGTTGCCCGTGGTGAACAGGTCGGAGGTGAACACCGCGCGCGGGAGGGCACGGGAGAGCACGCGCGCGTGAGCCGTCTTCAGCACCTCCTTGGTGCCCTCGAAGACCAGGACCGGCTGGCGGAACATCGGCAGGTACGCCACCTGGTCCGCGTCCTCGTACGGCTCCCCGACGACCTCGGGGACCTGCGTCCCCAGGCCGCTGACCAGGAAGGCGGTCACGTTCAGCCGCTGCCAGGGCTCCAGGTCCTCGCGCAGCAGCACAGCGATCTTCGTGTCGAAACGGACCGGTGCCTCATCACTCACGGATGCCTCATCGCTCATGGGACGAGACTGGCGGCCGCCGTACGGCACGGTCTTGTACGTTCTTTGCATGGCCGCCGCCGTACGGCACGGTCTTGTACGTTCTTTGCATGGCCGCCGCCCGGAACCGCCAGGAAGTCTCCGCGTGGCGCCCCTCAGTCCCGGGCGTCACCGAGGTCTTCCACGCCCACTTCACCGAGTACGCCTACCCGATGCACGTCCACGAGGCCTGGACGCTGCTCATCGTCGACGACGGCGCCGTACGCTACGACCTCGACCGGCACGAGCACGGCACCCCGCACGACACGGTGTCCCTCCTCCCGCCGCACGTCCCCCACAACGGCTCCCCCGCCACCCCGCACGGCTTCCGCAAACGCGTCCTGTACCTGGACAGCACCCGGCTGGGCGAGGATCTGATCGGCCCGGCGGTGGACTCCCCCGACCTACGGGACCCCGCGCTGCGGCTGCGCGTCGGCCAGTTGCACACCGCCCTCGCCCACCCCGGCGACGAGCTGGAGGCGGACAGCAGGCTGACTCTCGTCAGCGACCGGTTGCGCAGCCACCTGCGTCCCGGGACGCGCAGGGACGTCCCGCGTCGCGACCCGGTCCTCGCCCGCCGGCTGCGCGAACTGCTCGACGAGCGGGTCGTGGCGGGCCTCGCCCTCGACGAGGCGACGAAGCTGCTGCACGCCCATCCCGCCCATCTCGTACGGTCGTTCAGCACGGCGTACGGCATCGCCCCGCACCAGTACCTGATGTCCCGCCGCGTCGAACGCGCCCGCCGCCTGCTCCTGGACGGCCGCTCACCGGCCGAGGTGGCCGTCGCGACCGGCTTCTACGACCAGTCCCATCTCACCCGGCACTTCCGCAAGCTGGTGGGCGTGCCGCCGGGGCGCTACCGCGGCAGCGCGCGCTGAGCGTCGTACAGGTCGCGCGGGCGTTCAGTCGGCGGACCGCTTCGTCAGATGGGCGAACGCGTCCAGGTTGCGCGTCGACTCACCGCGCGCCACGCGCCACTCGTACTCCTTGCGGATCGCGGAGGCGAACCCGAGTTCCAGGAGGGTGTTGAAGGCGCCGTCCGCCGCCTGGAGCACCTGGCCGAGGAGGCGGTCGATCTCGTCGGCGGTCACGGCGGCCAGCGGGAGCTTGGCGGTGACGTAGACGTCGCCGAGCTGGTCCACGGCGTAACTCACGCCGTACAGCTTGATGTTGCGCTCCAGGAGCCAGCGGTGGACGCCGCCCTCGTTCTCGTCGGGATGGCGGATGACGAAGGCGTTCAGAGACAGCGAGTGGCGGCCGACGAGGAGGGAGACCGTCGTCGACAGTTTGTGGGTGCCGGGGAGTTTGACGACGTAGTTGCCGGGGGCCGGGCTCTCCCAGTCGAGTTCGGCGTCCTTCAGGGCTCCCTCGACGATCCGCGCCGCCTTCTGTTCGTCAGCCATGGTGGGAGCGTACGCGACGGCGGTGGGCCTGGGCCGCGGCCGTGTAGACGTCCGCCGTGGCGGCGGCCGCGGTGTCCCAGCCGAAGGACTGGGCGTGCCGGGCGGCGGCCTCGCCCATCCGCGGGGACAGGTGCGGGTCGTCGGCGAAGGCGCGCAGCACGCGCGCGTAGTCGGCCGGGTTGTGGCCCTGCACCAGGAAGCCGGTACGGCCGTCCCGTACGGCCACCGGGAGGCCGCCCACCGCTGCCGCCAGGACGGGGGTGCCGGCCGCCTGTGCCTCTATGGCCACCAGGCCGAAGGATTCGCTGTACGACGGCATGACCAGCACGGATGCCGCTCGGAACCAGTCCGCGAGCTGCTCCTGGCCGACGGGCGGGCGGAACCGTACGACATCCGCGATGCCCAGTCGGGCGGCGAGCTTCTGCAGGCCCTCGGGCTTGGCCATGCCGCTGCCGCTGGGGCCGCCGACGACCGGGACGACGACGCGGGAGCGGAGGTGGGGGTGCTCGTCCAGCAGGACGGCCACCGCGCGCAGCAGGATGTCGGGCGCCTTCAGGGGCTGGATACGGCCCGCGAACAGGGGGATCAGGGCGTCCTGCGGGAGGCCGAGGCGGGCACGGGCGGCTGCTCGGCCGTCGGCGGGCGTGAAGCGGTCCAGGTTCACGCCGGGGTGGACCACGGCGACCGTGTCGGGGTCGGCGGCGTAGTGCCGTACGAGTTCGTCGGCCTCTTCGGAGGTGTTGGCGATGAGGCGGTCCGCGGCGGCCACGATCTGGGTCTCGCCGATGACGCGGGCGGCGGGCTCGGGGGTGTCGCCGTCGGCCAGGTTGGCGTTCTTGACCTTCGCCATGGTGTGCATGGCGTGCACCAGGGGGGCACCCCAGCGCTGGGCGGCGAGCCAGCCGACGTGGCCGGAGAGCCAGTAGTGGGAGTGGACCAGGTCGTAGTAGCCGGGTCGGTGACCGGCCCAGGCCTGCATCACGCCGTGGGTGAAGGCGCACAGCTGGGCGGGGAGGTCCTCCTTGTTGAGGCCCTCGTACGGGCCCGCGTCGATGTGGCGGACGAGGACGCCGGGGGCCAGCTGGACGGTGGGAGGGAGGTCCGTGGCCGTGGTGCGCGTGAAGATCTCCACCTCGATGTTGATCGCGGCGAGGCGCTGTGCGAGTTCCACGATGTAGACGTTCATGCCGCCGGCGTCGCCGGTGCCGGGCTGGTGGAGCGGTGACGTGTGCACGGAGAGCATGGCTACGCGGCGGGGGCGGCGGTGCAGGCGCAGCCGGTGGGGGGCGGCCTGGGCGCGGCGCCCGAGCCTGCTCACGTACTGGCTCACGTGGCGTTCCTCCTTGCTGCGGGCATGCCGGGTGGAGGGTGCGGGCGCCCTCCAAGGCGGTGCAACGCCGGAGGGAGGGGTTCCCATTCCGGGCAGGGCGGTTTTTGCCTAGGCGTTACCGGGGGTCGCTCAACTGTTCGGGGGGTGTGTGCGTGGTGGGCGCGGAGGGGGGCGGCCGGGGGCTTTATGGAGGACCGTTGCTGCGACGCCTGTGCGGGTGCGTGGGGGTGCGCCATGCCTGCGGCGCCTGTGCGGGTGCGTGGGGGTGCGCCATGCCTGCGGCGCCTGTGCGGGTGCGTGGTGGTGCGCCATGCCTGCGGCGCCTGTGCGGGTGCGTGGGGTGCGCCATGCCTGCGGCGCCTGTGCGGGTGCGTGGGGGTGCGCCATGCCTGCGGCGCCCGTGGGGGGTCGGGGCCGTGCCGGGGGGTGTCCGTCCTCGGGCCGGCGGTCGGTCGGCGGCGAGAAGTGAGGTTTCCTGACGCCGGCCACTGCGGGCGGGCACCCCCCGGCACGGCCCCTTCGCGCCGTCGGCGGGTGCGGGTGGCGCCCGCCGGGTGGGTATCCGGCGCTTACCCTCGTGTGCATGAGTTCCCGCGCCTTCGCCCGGCCTGTGGGCACCGTCACGCGCGGGACCACCAATCCGAATCGGCTGCGCCGGATGGACCGGTGGATCGCCCACACGTACGGGGCCGAGCTGCGGCGTGCGGGTGATCCGGTCGCCGTCGACCTCGGGTACGGGGCCGCCCCCTGGACCGCGGTGGAGCTGCTTGTGCGGCTTCGGGTGGTGGCGCCGCGGGTGCGTGTGGTGGGTGTGGAGATCGAGCCCGCTCGGGTCGCCGCGGCGAAGCCGTACGAGCGGGAGGGGCTCGTTTTCCGGCACGGGGGGTTCGAGATCCCGATCCCGCAGCGGCCGACGCTCGTGCGTGCGGCGAATGTGCTGCGGCAGTACGAGGAAAGCGAGGTCGCGGCGGTCTGGGAGCGGTTGTGCGCGCGGCTCGCGCCCGCCGACCGGGCGACCGGGGACCGGGGCGGGCTGCTCGTGGAGGGGACCTGTGACGAGATCGGGCGTCGGCACGTGTGGGTCGCGCTCGGGGCGGAGGGGCCCAGGACGGTGACCTTCGCGACGCGGCTGGGGTCGCTGGAGCGGCCTTCGGATCTCGCCGAGCGGCTGCCGAAGGCGCTCATCCATCGCAATGTCCCCGGCGAGCCGGTGCACGCCTTTCTGCGGGACTTCGACCGCGCCTGGGCCGCCGCGGCGCCCTACGCGTCGTACGGGGCGCGGCAGCGCTGGATCCGCGCGGTACGGGACCTCGCGGGCGACTGGCCGGTGGTGGACGGGCCGGTGCGGTGGCGGCAGGGGGAAGTGACGGTCCGGTGGGAGGCGTTGGCTCCACGGGGCTGACTTCGTGGCCCGATGGAACGATCTCCGTGAGTCGTTCGTCACAAAGGCGGGGAGATCGTCGTACCACGGAGGGCACGGGGGGAGAGAGTCACTGCCCCTGTCGTTTTGCGCCACGGCATGGCACGATCCCCCAAGCGTCCGTATGTTACTGACGGTAAATCAGGTTTGGGGGCAGAGGTATGGGACCGGGCAAGCACACCCTCGCGGTGCGCAGGCGCAGCGCCCTCGCCGCCGTGGCCGTCGTCTGCGCGGTCACCGTACTGGCGGCACCGGGCACGGCGTTCGCGGCACCCGATCCCAGCCCCAGCGCCTCCGCGGCGACCGTGTCGAACGAAGAACTCGAGGCGGTCCGCCAGAAGCTCGAAAAGCTCTACCACGCCGCGTCCGTCGCCACCGACGAGTACAACGCCGCCGAGGAGGCGACCGAGAAGCAGTCCGCCCAGATCGTCGCGCTGGCCAAGCGGATCGTCGAAGGCAAGGAGAAGCTCGCCGAGTTGAAGAAGCGCGCCGGCGCCGCCGCCGCGGCTCAGTACCGCTCCGGCGGGCTGCCCGACGAGGCACATCTGGTGCTCAGCGACGACCCGCGCGACTTCCTCGACGATGCCGGGCGGGTACTGCAGGGGCAGCGCGCGACCAAGGGACTGCTGGCCGAAATGGCCCGCACCCAGCAGGACTTGGAGCTGTACGCCAAGGACGCCTCCGCCCAGTGGCACAAGCTGGAGGCCGGCCGCAAGGCCAAGGCGGTCGCCCAGAAGAAGATCGAGAAGCAGATCGCGCAGGCCGAGAAGCTCGAATCCCGGCTGGAGAAGGAGGAGAAGGAACGCCTCGCCCAGTTGGAGGAGGACGCGGCCCGCAAGGCGCAGACCGCCTGGCTGGACTCCGGCGTTCTGAAGGACCTCGACAGCAAGGCGTCGAAGCAGGGCCGCAAGGCGGTCGAGTACGCCTCCGAACAACTCGGCAAACGGTACGAATGGGGCGCGGAGGGCCCGGAGACGTACGACTGCTCCGGGCTGACGTCACAGGCCTGGGTGAGCGCCGGGCGCGGCATCCCCCGGACCTCCCAGGAGCAGTGGAGGCAGCTGAAGCGCATCGACATCGCGGACATGCGCCCCGGCGACCTCATCATCTACAACGCCGACGCCAGCCATGTGGCCATGTACATCGGCGACGGCGCCATCATCCACGCCCCGCGCCCGGGGCGGACGGTGACCGTCGCGGGGGCCGGCTCGATGCCGATCCTCGGGGTGGTTCGCCCGGATGCATGAGGATTCAGGGGGTCTTGTGACGGGCGCCTCGTGACGCCTGCCACGTGACCCACCCCACGTCACATCGCTCCAAAACCGGGCGCCGACGTGACGTTCGTCATCCCGGAGGCACTTCCACCCTGTCCAACTGCGGTAGGGAACGCGGCATATGACAGGGGCGCGCCTCAACGCGGCGTGGCTCACGCCATTCCGTTGCGGCGCCGACTACCGCTATGGTCCCCGTCGGTGGATCGAGGTCCCTCGTTCCCACCGTGCCCTCGGGGGGAGGGAAGGAACTCAAGACGATGCCCGTACCCATACCGCGGCAGAGAGCGATCCCGGCCGTGGAGAGTGGTCAGGCGCAGGCCGCATCCCCAGGCGGCACCTCCACGGAAGAGGCCCCGCGTAAGGAAGAAACGGTAGAGAACACCGCTCACACCAACCTGACGCTGCTGCTGATCGAGGACGATCCCGGCGGCTCGCCGATCGTGCCCGAACTCCTCGACTCGGCCGGCAAGCCGATCCGCGTGCGCACCGCCCGCAACCTCACCGAGGCCGAGCGGCTGCTCACCGACGACGTCCACTGCATCCTGCTGGACCTCGCCCTCAAGGCGCCCGGGCCTGCCACCGACGACGAGCTGGCCGTGCTCCGCCATGTCCTGGAGCTCGCGCCCCGGCACGCCGTCCTCGCCCTCACCGCCTCCGGAGACGCCGAGCGCGGCGCGGAGGCCGTGCGCGTCGGTGCTCAGGACTATCTCTTCCGGGACGAGCTGGACGGACGGCTGCTGAGCCGGGCCATCCGGTACGCGGTGGAACGGAAACGTTCCGACACCGCCGAGCGACGGCTGGCCGAGGGCCGGATGCGGGCCCAGGAGAACCGCCGTCTGGAGCGCGGTCTGCTGCCGACGCCTCTGCTGGAGGGCTCCTCGCTGCGGTTCGCGGCACGCTACCGCCCGGGGCGCTCGCGCGCGCTGCTCGGCGGTGACTTCTACGACGTCGTGCGCACCGCCGACGGCACCGTGCACGCCATGATCGGCGACGTCTGCGGCCATGGACCCGACGAAGCCGCGCTCGGCGTGGAGCTGCGGATCGCCTGGCGGGCGCTGACGCTGGCGGGGCTGTGCGGGGACGCGCTGCTCGGGACGCTGCAGCAGGTGCTGGAGCATGAGCGGTCCGACGACGAGATCTTCGCGACGCTCTGCACGGTGGACATATCGCCGGACGGCCGACGGGCGGGGCTGTGCCTCGCTGGTCACCCCTCGCCGCTGCTGGCCCGGCCGGGTCGGGCGGCGCGGCTGCTGCCGTACGACAACAACGGGCCGGCGCTCGGGCTGCTGCCCGGCGCCCGGTGGCCTCGGATGCAGGTGGAGCTGGGCGCCGAGTGGAGCCTGATGCTCTACACCGACGGGCTGATCGAGGGGCGCGTCGGCGACGGCCGCGAGCGGCTCGGGCAGGACGGCATGGTGGAGATGGTGCGCCGGCAGCTGGGTGAGGGGCTGCGCGGTGAGGCGTTGCTGCGGGCCGCTGTGAACGAGGTGCGCGACCTCAACGGGGGCGAGCTGACGGACGACGTGGCGGTGCTGCTGCTCGACCGCGGCGTGTGAGCGGGGCCCGCCGACGGAGCCCCGCACCCCCTACGGGGCGTGCCCGGCGGCGGCGGTCCTCCGCCTGATCAGCGGCCGCCGTTCCACGGGCCGTACGGGCCGTCGCTGCTGGAGCCCCTTCTGCTGCGGCCTCCGCCCGGGAGGCCCTTGAGCGCGGGGCGGACGTCGACCATGTAGACGATCGTCGCGATGAGGCCGATGATCGGCAGGAACGACAGGATGTTGAAGATCAGGTTCACCACGAAGGCGAGCCCGAGGATGATCAGCCAGAACGGCTTGGTCTTCTTGTCGGCGGCGCGATAGGCGTCCTCACGGCGGATGGCCGCGTCGATCAGCGCGAATCCGCTGAAAACGATCAGGGCCATGCTCAGCAGCCACAGGAATCCCTGGAAGCCCTCCATCAGCACAACGTCCACCACCCGTATCGGCTCTATCGGCTCGTACCTACGCGGTCACCGTACCCGCACTGGGGGGACCGCTACCCGAACAACGGGCCGAGCACTTCGTAAGTGCCCGGCCCGGGTCCGACGGCCGCTTCTCACCCGTCCGTGTTACTTGGCGGGCGGCGTCGTCTTCTTGGCGGTGGGCTTGCGTGCCGGGGCCTTCTTGGCGGGGGCCTTCTTGGCGGCCTCGACGGCCTCGACGGCCTCGACGGCGGGCTTCGGCTCGGCCGGCTTGGCCTCGGCCTTGTCCTGCTTGACCTCGACCGGCTCAGCCTTCGGCTCGACGGCGATCGCGAGCTCCTCGATCTCCTCGGCCGCCTCGCCACGCCAGGTCCGCACGGCCTGCTCACCGTGCTCGGCGACCTTCTCGTAGGTCTCACGGGCCTTGACGGCGTACTCCGCGGCGACACCCACACCGCGCAGCGCGAGGTCCTGGGCGGTCTCGCCGAGCTTCCTCAGGTCGGCGTCGAGATTGCTGCCGAGCTTCTTGACGTCGGCGTCGAGGCTGCCGATGAACTCGGTGACCTTGGTCTGGATGGTCTCCTGCGCCTCCTTGGCCTTGGCTCCTGCTTCCTTGGCGCGGGCGGTGGCCTTCTCCTGGACGGCCTTCGGGTCCGTGTTGCGCACGGCCTCGAAGCGGGCCGGCGCCTCGGTGCGCAGCTGCTCCACCAGGCCGGGCACCTTCTTGGCCTGCTGGAGGGCCAGGTCGGCGGTGCCGGCGGCGAAGTAGAGCGGGGTCGGGTCGCTGAAGGTCTTACGCAGGTCGTCGGTGATGGCCATGGTGATGGTCCTCCCGGGTTGCTTCGAGGTGAGGGTTTTGGATGCCGCGGCGGGCCGGACGGCCGTACGGCTGATCGCCGACGCGTGCCGGGTCGTGGCGTGCGTCGGGCAGCGCGTGGTCAACCGTCTTACTGCCGCGGGTCGTTCGGGTTCTCCGGGTCGGCGTCGGTGCCGTCGGACGTACGGGTCGTGCGGGTGGTGCGGGTGGTGCGGGTACGGCGCTCGGCGGACTTGCGGCCGCCGTCGGCCGTGCTGTTCGTGCGGGTCGTACGGCCGCGACGTACGGCGGTGTCGCCGAAGTCACTCTCGTCGCCCGCGTCACTGCCGTCGAGGACCGCCGCGCCGTCGCGGTGGCCGTCACGGTGGCCGTCGCCGTGATGAGCGCCCAAGCCCGAGCCGACGGCCTCGGCCAGGTCGACCGACTCGGCCGTCTCCCCCGCCTCGGGGGATATCCCGAACCCGTTCTCCTTGCGGAAGGATTCGTAGATCTGGAGCAGTACCTGCTTCTGCCGCTCGTTGAGCGTGGGATCGGCGAGGATGACGGCGCGCGTCTCCACCTCGTCACGGTCCCGCTCGGCGTCGAGGATGCCGGCCCGCACGTACAGCGTCTCGGCGGAGATCCGCAGCGCCTTGGCGACCTGCTGCAACACCTCCGCGCTCGGCTTGCGCAGCCCGCGCTCGATCTGACTCAGGTACGGATTGGACACCCCGGCGGCATCGGCGAGTTGCCGCAGTGACAGCTGCGCGTTGCGCCGCTGCTCACGCAGGTACTCGCCGAGATTGCCGACGTTGAGCGATGCCATGCCTCCACCTTGCACCACGCTCGCTAACTATTGCAAGCACCTGCTTGCAAAAGTGCGCCATGCCACGTGAAACAGGCTGGGCGACCCGGGTTGTCCTGCCTCTGTGACCTGTCTCTGCGAAGTTGAGGCAGTCCCGGTCCTCGTGAGGCATCCGCCCGCACGTCTCGCTCAATCTCGGGCATCTGGTGTGACGTCTCGATCAATCTGAGGTGCTGGCTCCTTCCGCCCCCTACGGTCGTTCCACCTGGTCAGCGCCGAGTGGGGGTGGCTGGTGGAAGCGGAGGACTTCTGGCTGGAGTACACCGACGCCCGAGGTGCATGGCGGGCCGGTTGAGGTGATGTGGCCGACCCGGTTCGAGGCGGCCGGGCAGGTGCGTGCGTTCCCGTCGCACCGCGGGCAGCGGAACTTCTCCGGCTGGTACTGGGCTGCGACCTGCTCTGAGCTGGTGGGTTACGAGTCCTGGGTGGAACTCGGGCACCTGATGCGACTGGATGCCGAACCGGACGTGGCGGCAGTGGCCTCGCAACCGTTCCGGCTGTCGTGGCGGTACGGCGGCCGGGCCCGGCGGATCAAGCACACGCCGGACTACTTCGTACGTCGGCGGGACGGCACGGCCGTGGTGCTGGACGTGCGTCCGGACGAGCGCATCGAGCCCGAGGACGCGGTGAAGTTCGCAGCGACGGCTGCTGCCTGCACCCGGGTCGGCTGGGGCTATGAACGGGTCGGAGTGCTTGATCCGGTGTCGGTGGCGAACCTGCGGTGGCTGTCGGGCTACCGGCATCCCAGAGTTCGGCGGGAACCGGTGGCGGACGCTCTGCTGGCGGTGTTCAGCGAGCCACTGGGGCTGCTGGCGGGGGCTCGGGCGGTCGGTGATCCTCTCGCGGTGCTGCCGGTGCTCTACCACCTGCTCTGGCATCACGAGCTGACGACGGAACTGCGGACGGAGCGCTTGTCAGCGGCGTCGCTGGTGCGGCTGGTGCCTGCGGCCGTGAAGGAGGTGGGCTGGGATGCCGACGCGTCCGCGGCTGCTGTCGCGGGGTGACCGGGTCCACTACGACGGGCGTGAGCACACCGTCGCCGCCCTGCACGGCACATCGGTTCGCCTGGTCGATGACACCCAGGCGGCGAGCGTCGTGCTGCTCGGGCATCTGCTGGCTTCGGAGGGCTTCGCGGTGCTCAGCGCCGGCCCGGCCCGCCCGCCGCTGCCCGAGGAGGGAGTGCTGGACGGGCTGCCTGAGGAGGCGGCGGAGCGGGCCCGGTGGTGGCAGCGGCACCTGACCGAGCTGATGACGGGCCGCCCGGACGCGACTCCTGGCACGGCTGTGAGGCGGGAGTACGACCCGGAGGTGCGCTCGGTGCGCCAGCGGGAGTTGGCCAAGCTGGCCGAGCTGCGCGAGGCCGGTGAGGAGGTGTCTTTGAGCACCCTGCAGCGGCTGCGGACCCGTTTCGAGCGCGAGGGGGTGGCGGGGCTGGTGGACCGGCGGCTGGTCAAGCCCTCTACCGGCACGAGCCGGGCGGATCCGCGGGTGGTGGCCGCGATCGAGCAGGTCGTGAACAGCCGGACCGACGAGGCGACGGTGTCGGCGCAGGTGCTGCGGCGCAAGGTCGAACGGCTCCTGGCGGCCGAGCACGGTGCCGGAGCGGTGGCGATGCCGTCGCGGGCCGCGTTCTACCGGCTACTGGAGGCGGTTTCGACGGGACGGCATCTGCTGGGGTCGGCCCGCACCCGCCGCTCGCTGGGCAAGCAGCCGAAGCGGACGTTCGGACAGCTGACGGCCGCCCGGCCGGGCGAGGTGATGGAGATCTATCGCTGGCCGTTGCACACTCCTGCACACCGGCCCTTTCCCGCCCGGAGCCGAATGGGAAGGGCTGGTGGCGACGATGGAGGACACCCTCCGCCTGCATCACCACACTCCAGGAACCCTGACCAAGCTGCACGCCTACCTCCACCAACGCACCGGTGGCATGATCGGCAGCCTCTCTCACCTGATCCGGGCCGCCGCCATCTCGGCAGTCCTCGACGGCAGTGAGCGGATCACCCACCGCCAGCTGCACACCATTCACGTCGACCACGCCAGTGAGAGCGCCTACAGGACATCGGCGTGACCCCCTCCGCGGACCTCTACGGACCAGTCTGGCCGCTCCCCCTCACCACCACCCCCTTCCCGAACGAGACCCTGCGGTCCTCCATTGCACGGCTCGCCCTGCTCAACAGGCTTCCGCCCGAACGCATACTCCGCCGCTTCTACACAGCGGAATCGCCCCTGGACAACGTGAAACTCCTAGCATCGCGCAGCGGGCAGGCCCCTCTTCTGCTGATGCGGAAATTGCCCGAGCTGGCCACTCCAGGCCCCTGGCCCCACGAGCGGTACGAAGGTCTCGCCCGCAGCTGGGCCTGCCATCCCTGCGTTGCGGCCCGCACCGGACGGGACGACTGGAAAGTCGAAATTTGGGTCATCAATGGACACCATCACCTCTGTGTCAAACACCGCCGATGGACGGGCACCCACCACGGGCACTACATGGCCAACTTCGCCGGCCCCATCGACGGACAGTTCAGCCTCAACCGGGCCCCTGAGATCGGTCCATGCGCAGCGGAGGCTCCGTCGGCTCTTTCGGCGGCGGACACCCCGAAGGGTTCTGGCTGCCTACCAGGAATGCGTCGACTTCTGGCGCGAGCTGGCCAAGCACGGATATGCCGTCAACAGGACCGAACGTCTTCTCGACCTCATCGCTCCCGACGAGCCCCTTGCTCGCCGCAGTTACGCGATGCGCGAGGCCGCTCTCCTGCCAGACCTCGTCGAAGTCCTGGGGATCTACACATCTCCGGTCTGGCGCCACCGAGCTCTCGGCAGCCCCCGCGATGTTCAGCTCTTTCACCGAGAGTTCGAGCGGCGGTTGCCTCCCGAACGACGGCTGAGAACGACCGCAGATCCCATGGTTCACAAGCGAAATCACACTGGTCGCGGAAAGGATCAATGAACGGATGGACGAACAGGAACGTCAACTGATGCGGGTGGCGTCGGCTGCACCAGGCACGCCAGAGTGGTGGCCTCCACTCATCATGCGCAGACTTCTGCGACACACCCCCTCTCATGCACGGTGAAACACCACGTGGTCGAGGTCGAGGCGCTACCTGTCCGGCGTCAGGGACGAAAGAACCTCACGGAGTTGTTCAGGTTCGTCAGCGGTGATCATCCGTCACGCCGACTCTGCACGACATCCTGATCACTGGGGCTACTGTGTCGAGGCATGAACACGGACCAGTGGTTAGCAGACACCCGCGCGTCCTACGACACGGTCGCGGTCAGCTATGCCGACCAGCTGCGCGAGGCTCTGGCCGGGGAGCCCTACCTTCGAGCAGCTCTGGCGTTGTTCGCCGAGTTGGTGCACGCCACCGGCGGCGGGCCGGTGGCAGACGTGGGCTGCGGACCTGGACACGTCACCACTCACCTGCACGAGCTGGGCGTGGATGCGTTCGGCATCGATCTTTCACCCGCGATGATCGACATCGCTCGGCGCGACAACCCCAACCTGCGGTTCGAAGTCGGCTCGATGACGGACCTTCACCTCGCCGACGCTTCGCTCGCCGGCCTGCTCGCCTTCTGGTCGTTGATACACGTCCCCGACGATGCCGTACCCACGGTCTTCAGCCACTTCTACCGGGTGCTACGCCCTGGCGGACCACTGCTGCTCGGCTTCCACGTCGGTGATGAGTCGAGGCTGAAGACGCAGGGCTACGGTGGTCACCCGATGAACGTTTACGTCCACCGCCGTCAGCCTGACCAAGTGACGACCTGGCTACACGATGCTGGCTTCACGGTCGAGGCCCACATGCTCCTCGACCTCGACGAAAGCGTTCCAGGGGCGGTTCTCTTCGCACGCCGTAAGCCCTAGACGAGTAGTTCCGATTGCGGGGTTCACGGACGCAGGGAGGGTGTCCAACATCGGGTTGTGACGACCGAGTTAGACACCCTCTTGACC